>NZ_JBHXMP010000002.1:74381-79006 GCF_042720415.1 Agromyces sp. NPDC058484
GTGATTTGGGTGTTGGGGGCTGTCCACCCCCGGGGGCCCTTGGGCGCCGGGGGCCCAAACCCGCGTTTTTCCCCCTTTTCGGGCCCCGCCCCGGGGGGGGGCGGGGTCGGGGCCCCGCGACCCTCGGTCGTGCAGGTGTTCCCCGCGTAGTGCGCGCATCGCACCGACGGCGGGTGACGGATGCCCCGCGGCATCCGTCATCCGCCGTCCCCTTCGCTGTACCGTTGCCTGTCCGCTTGGTCGGTTGACAGGATGCCGGTGGCAGCGGCATCCGGTACGGTAGAGAGTTGTCCGCTCCGAGGGGAAGCGGCACTGAGAGCTGAATAGAGGAGGCCGGCCATGGATATCGACCTCAGCGTGCTCCGCATGATGGAGCGCGAGAAGGAGATCCCGTTCGACGAACTGGTGGAGATCATCGAGCAGGCGATCCTGATGGCCTACCTCAAGCACACCAACCCCGCCCAGCACGGGCACGCGAACCCCAGCGGCGCCCGGGCGCATCTCGACCGCAGGACCGGTCACGTGTCGGTGTACGTTCCCGAACTCGACGACGAGGGCAACGTCCTCGGCGAGGTCGAGGATTCGCCGAGCGACTTCGGCCGCATCGCCGCGTTCGCCGCGAAGCAGGTCATCAACCAGCGCCTGCGCGACATCGCCGACGACGCCGTGCTCGGCGAGTTCCGTGGGCGCGAGGGCGACATCGTCGCCGGCATCATCCAGCAGGGGCCGAACCCGCGCATGGTGCACATCGACCTCGGCGCCGTCGAGGCGATCCTGCCGCCCGAGGAGCAGGTGCCCGGCGAGGAGTATCCGCACGGACAGCGCATCCGCGTGTACGTCACGAGCGTCGCGAAGGGCCAGAAGGGCCCTTCGATCACGGTGTCGCGTACGCACCCGGCCCTCGTGCGAAAGCTCTTCGCCCTCGAGGTGCCCGAGATCGCCTCGGGTGTCGTCGAGATCGTCTCGCTCGCCCGCGAGGCCGGTCACCGAACGAAGATCGCCGTGCGGGCGAACCAGCCGGGCGTGAACGCCAAGGGCGCCGCCATCGGCGAGCTCGGTCAGCGCGTTCGCGCTGTCACCGCCGAGCTCGGCAACGAGAAGATCGACATCGTCGACTGGAACGACGACCTCGCCACTTTCGTTGCGAGCGCCCTCAGCCCCGCGAAGGTCACGAGCGCATTCGTCATCGACGAGACGACGCGCGCCGTGCGCGCGCTCGTGCCCGACTACCAGCTGTCGCTCGCGATCGGCAAAGAGGGCCAGAATGCCCGCCTCGCCGCGAAGCTCACGGGCGCGAAGATCGACATCCAGCCCGACTCGATCCTCGAGTCGAACTGAGCCGAACCGCGGCGTCGGCGGCCCGACAGCGCAGAGTGTAAGATGGAACCCGTCAGAACGTGCATCGGATGCCGTTCGCGTGCCCCGCGATCCTCACTTCTGAGGGTCGCTCTCCAGAATTCCCACGTCGTCGCGGATGCTTCGGCCGTGCTTCCGGGGAGGGGCGCGTGGCTGCATCCGACGCTCGAGTGCTACCGACTCGCCGTGCGGCGACGCGCCTTCGGGCGCGCACTCCGCATCCGCGGCGAGGTGGACACCAGCAACGTAGAGAACAGGCTGAACGGCGCAGTGATTACCAATGAGTGACAACTAATGAGCGGCTCGAAATGAGACCCGTCCGCCATTGATGGTCCGCCCTGTTTCGGGGTGGGCCCGGAACAGGAGAGAAGTGGCTGCCAAACCACGCGTACACGAGATCGCATCCGAACTCGGTGTCGACAGCAAGATCGCCCTTGAGAAGCTCAAGGAGATGGGCGAGTACGTCAAGGGACCCTCGTCGTCCATCGAACCCCCCGTCGCCCGCCGGCTGAAGGCTGCGCTCGAGGCCGCCGGTACCGCCGCGAAGGCTGCGCCCGCCGCCGAGGCCGCGCCCGCCGCCAAGGCTGCGCCCGCACCCAAGGCTGCACCCGCCGGTGCGGTGAAGCCCGGCCCGAAGCCGGCACCCAAGCCTGCCGAGGCTCCCGCTGAGCCCGCAGCCCCCGTCGCCGACGCACCGATGACGGTCGCCGAGCGCCAGGCGCAGGCCGAGGAGAGGGCCGCCCAGGCCGCCGCAGGCAAGCCCGCCGATTCGGGGGCCGCACCTGCCGCCGCGTCGGATGTCGCGAAGCCCTCGTCGGCGCCCAAGCCCGGTGGCGCGATCCCGCGTCCCGCGCCGCGACCCGGCGCGCCGCGTCCGGGCAACAATCCGTTCTCGAGCGCGCAGGGCATGGGCTCGCGCCCGGCCCAGCCGCGTCCGGGCAACAATCCGTTCTCGAGCTCCCAGGGCATGGGCCAGCGCCCGAACCCGGGCAACATCCCCCGCCCGCAGGCGCCGCGTCCCGGTTCGCCGCGTCCCGGCGCCCCGCGTCCCGGCGGTGCCGGTCGCCCCGGCGGCGGTGGCTTCCAGCGCCCCGGCGGCGCAGGTGCCGGAGCCGGTGCACGCCCGGGCGGCGCAGGCGGCGGCTTCCAGCGCCCCGGCGGCGGCTTCGGCGGCCCGCGTCCCGCGGGCGGCGGCGGTCGTGGCCGTGGCCCGGGTGGCGGCACCGCCGGCGCGTTCGGCCGTGGCGGCGGCAAGAGCAAGTCGCGCAAGTCGAAGCGGACGAAGCGGGCAGAATTCGAGATGCGGGAGGCCCCGTCGCTCGGCGGCGTGAGCGTTCCCCGCGGCGACGGCAACACCGTCATCCGGCTGCGCCGTGGCTCCTCGATCTCCGACTTCGCCGACAAGATCGACGCGAACCCCGGTTCGCTCGTCACCGTGCTGTTCCACCTCGGTGAGATGGCGACGGCGACCGAGTCGCTCGACGAGGCCACGTTCGAGGTGCTCGGCGCCGAGCTCGGCTACAAGATCCAGGTCGTCTCGCCTGAAGACGAGGACCGGGAGCTGCTCGAGGGCTTCGACATCGACCTCGACCAGGAACTCGAGGACGAGACCGACGAGGAGCTCCAGCAGCGTCCTCCGGTGGTCACCGTCATGGGTCACGTCGACCACGGCAAGACCCGGCTCCTCGACGCGATCCGCAACGCGAACGTCGTCGCGGGCGAGGCCGGCGGCATCACCCAGCACATCGGTGCCTACCAGGTGCACACCGAGCACGACGGCGTCGACCGGGCGATCACCTTCATCGACACCCCGGGTCACGAGGCGTTCACCGCCATGCGTGCCCGCGGTGCGCAGGTGACCGACATCGCGATCCTCGTGGTCGCGGCCGACGACGGCATCATGCCGCAGACGATCGAGGCGCTGAACCACGCGCAGTCGGCCGACGTGCCGATCGTGGTGGCCGTGAACAAGATCGACAAGCCCGACGCGAATCCCGCCAAGGTGCGCCAGCAGCTCACCGAGTTCGGCCTCGTGGCCGAGGAGTACGGCGGCGACGTCCTGTTCGTCGACGTGTCGGCGCGCGAGGGCATCGGCATCCAGGACCTGCTCGACGCGGTGCTCCTCACCGCCGACGCCGGTCTCGACCTGCGTGCGAACCCCGACAAGGACGCGCGAGGCGTCGCCATCGAGGCGAAGCTCGACAAGGGACGCGGCGCCGTGGCGACCGTGCTCATCCAGTCGGGCACCCTCCGCGTCGGCGACGCGATCGTCGCGGGCACGGCCTACGGTCGCGTGCGTGCCATGGCCGACGAGAACGGCGACGCCGTGCTCGCCGCAACGCCGTCTCGTCCCGTGCAGGTGCAGGGTCTTTCGACGGTCCCGCGCGCCGGCGACACCTTCCTCGTCACCGAGGACGACCGCACCGCGCGTCAGATCGCCGAGAAGCGCGAAGCCGCACAGCGCAACGCGCAGCTGGCCAAGGCGCGCAAGCGCATCTCGCTCGAGGACTTCACCCGTGCGCTCGAAGAGGGCAAGGTCGAGGCGCTCAACCTCATCATCAAGGGCGACGTGTCGGGTGCCGTCGAGGCGCTCGAGGAATCGCTCATGAAGATCGAGGTCGACGAGTCGGTGCAGCTGCGCATCCTCCACCGCGGCGTCGGCGCGGTGACCGAGAGCGACATCGACCTCGCGACGATCGACAACGCGATCGTCATCGGGTTCAATGTGCGCCCCGACGTGAAGGCGCGCGAACGCGCGGCTCGCGAGGGCGTCGACGTGCGCTTCTACTCGGTCATCTACAACGCGATCGACGACATCGAGAACTCGCTGAAGGGCATGCTGAAGCCCGAGTTCGAAGAGGTGCAGTCGGGTGTCGCCGAGATCCGCGAGGTGTTCCGCTCCTCGAAGTTCGGCAACATCGCCGGTGTCATCGTGCGATCGGGAACGATCACGCGAAACGCGAAGGCGCGCGTCATCCGAGACGGCGTCGTGGTCGGCGACAACCTCGCCATCGAGTCGCTGCGCCGGTTCAAGGACGACGTCACCGAGGTCCGCACGGACTTCGAGGCGGGCATCGGACTCGGCAAGTACAACGACATCCAGGTCGGCGACGAGATCGAGACGATCGAGATGCGCGAGAAGCCTCGGGTGTAGTCGTGGTGCGGGGGGGGGGGGGCGTACCGGACCCCCCCCCCCCCCCCCCGGGCAATGAGACAACCCAAGGCGGTGGCGCCCCCGGCGCGGCAAATGGCGGGAGGGACAAGGGGGT
>NZ_JBHXMP010000002.1:79016-222372 GCF_042720415.1 Agromyces sp. NPDC058484
GGGGAAAGGTAATCGGAATGAACACCGAAATCCAGGTGGGCCACTATATCGTCACGATCGAGTTGCGCCATACGCCTGGGGTGTTGTGGTGGCCCGGGGGTGACGGACCAACCCTCACCCCCGGCCCCCATCCTCGGAAAGTGAGAACACCATGGCGGATCCGGCACGGGCCAGGAAGATGGCCGATCGCATCAGGGAGATCGTCGCCCGGCGGCTCGACAAGGGGCTCCGCGACCCGCGGCTCGGCTTCGTGACGATCACCGACGTGCGGGTGACGGGAGACCTGCAGCACGCGAGCATCTTCTACACCGTCTACGGCAGCGAGGAGGAGCGCAGGGATTCCGCGCTCGCCCTCAAGGCCGCGACCGGAATGCTCCGCAGTGAGGTCGGTCGCAACATCACCGCGCGCCTCACGCCCTCGCTCGAGTTCATCCTCGACGCCATTCCCGAGAACGCCGAGCACATCGAGGCGCTGCTCCGCGAGGCGCGCGACCGCGACGTCGAGACGTCGACGCTCGCGTCGAGGGCCGAGTACGCCGGCGAAGCCGATCCGTACGTCAAGCCGCGTGAGGTCGGCGACGAGGCCATCGATGCGCCCGACGGTGACGCCCCGGACGCAGACGGCGACGGGGCCGCCGACGCTGCGGAGGCCGGAGGCGCGCGCTGACACGACGCACGTCGCCATCGGGCGTCCGTCAGGCCGTGACGACAGGCCGCCCGATCAGCTCGTCGGCGACCTCGGCGATCCGCAGTCGCATCGCCTCGATGAACGCGAGCACAGCGGGTTGCCGCAGGGCCTCGGGCCGGCAGACGAGCCAGTACGGCAGGCGCTCGTCGATCTCGCCGGCGAAGAGTCGCACGAGGTCGTCATGGCGATCGGCGAGGAACGCCGGCAGCAGGCCGAACCCGGCGCCCGCTCGCGTCGCGTCGACGTGCACGTACACGTTCGTGCTCGAGACGGCGTCGACCATGCCGCGCGTCGATCGGCGTGCCTCGTCGAGGGCGTCGACCTGCAGCATCGACTCGATGAAGTACACGAGCGGCGCGCCGTCGAGAGCGGCCGGCGAACGGGGCATCCCATGCTGCGCGAGATACGCGCGACTGGCGTAGAGACCGAGCGCGTAGTCGGCGAGGTGCACCGCCTCCGCGCGATGCACATGCGGCTTGCCGACGACGACCTCGAGGTCGATTCCCACCCGCTGCTGCGCGACGCGGCGTTGCGCCGCGACGATCTCGAGCGAGACATCCGGATGCTCGCGTCGCACGGCGACGATGGCGGGCGACGCGATGAATCCGCTGAATCCGTCGGTCGCCGAGAGGCGCACGACCCCGGCGAGCCTGGGTGCCTCGGGGGAGAGGGCGCCGAGCGCCCGCTCCACGCCCTCGGCGGCTGCGATGGCGTGCTCGCCGAGCGCCGTGAGCACCCAGCCGGCGGCGCCCCGGGCGAGTACCCGGCCGCCGAGCGCGGCCTCGAGTGCGGCGATGCGCCTCGCGATCGTCGTGTGGTTCAGGCCGAGCTCGGCAGCGGCGGCGGTGTACCGGCCCGCTCGGGAGACGGCGAGCAGCACCAGGAGGTCATCGGGGTTCGGGCGCGGGGGGCGAAGCGTCGTGATCCTCACCTGTGCATCTTCGCACAGGTCGTCTGCGGAGTTCGGCATTGGATGTGCGTCGGACTGCAGTGATACTCGATCGACGGCGCGATCGCGTCGACCCCTGCAAAGGAGCATCGGATGACCCAGACCCGACCCCGCGACGCCGACCCCGCCGCCGCGCCCTCAGGACTCCGGCGAGTCGTCACCGCCTCGATGGCGGGCACCGTCGTCGAATGGTACGAGTTCTTCCTCTACGCCTCGGCGGCCACGCTCGTGTTCGGCACCGCGTTCTTCCCACCGTCCGACGACCCGTTCGCAGGGATCATCGCCGCGTTCCTCACCTATGCCGTCGGCTTCATCGCGCGCCCGCTCGGCGGCATCGTGTTCGGGCACTTCGGCGACAAGTACGGTCGGAAGCGCCTGCTGCAGCTCAGCATCATCCTGATCGGCGTCGCGACGTTCCTCATCGGCTGCCTCCCGACCTACGCCCAGATCGGACTCGTCGCGCCGGCGCTGCTCGTCGCGCTCCGCTTCCTGCAGGGCTTCGCCCTCGGCGGCGAATGGGGCGGCGCCGTCCTCCTCGTCGCCGAGCACAGCCCCGCCCGCTCCCGCGGATTCTGGGCGAGCTGGCCGCAGGCCGCGGTCCCCGTCGGCAACCTGCTCGCGACCGTCGTGCTGTTCGTGCTCTCGTCGACGCTCAGCGAGGCGGCGTTCCTCGGCTGGGGCTGGCGTGTGGCGTTCTGGCTCTCGGCGGTGATCGTGCTCATCGGCTGGTACATCCGCACGAAGGTCACCGACGCGCCGATCTTCCTCGAGATGCAGGAGGAGCGTGAGGCGGCGAAGGCGACGTCGTACGGTGTGCTCGAGGTGCTCCGCCGTTATCCGCGCGGAGTGGTGACGGCGATGGGCCTCCGCGTCGCGGAGAACATCCTGTACTACGTCGTCGTCACCTTCTCGATCGTCTACCTGACCCAGGTCGTGAAGGAGGGCACCGCGAACACCCTGCTCCTCCTGGTCGGTGCGCACGTCGTGCACTTCGTCGTCATCCCGATCTTCGGCCGGCTCTCCGACCGCATCGGCCGGCGACCGGTCTATGCGGCCGGTGCGATCCTCGGAGCGACGTGGGCGTTCTTCGCGTTCCCGCTGATGAACACCGGCCAGCCGGTCGTCATCTGGGCGGCGATCTCGCTCGGCCTCATCTTCCACGCCGCGATGTACGCGGGACAGCCGGCGATCATGGCCGAGATGTTCCCCACCAGGATGCGCTACTCGGGCGTCTCGCTCGGCTACCAGGTGACGTCGATCTTCGCGGGCTCGCTCGCCCCGATCATCGCGACGAGCCTCCTGTCGCAGTTCGGTTCGAGCGTGCCGATCGCGATCTACGTGCTCATCGCCTGCGTGATCACCCTCGTCGCCGTGGCCTTCGCCCGCGAGACGCGCGGGCTCGACCTTCGCGAGGTCGACGCCGCCGACCGCGAGCGGGCTCCGGTCGGCGCCTGAGTCGATCGGCGCGAGTCGATCGGGCACGAGACGGATGCCCCGGGCCGCGAGCCCGGGGCATCCGCTCTCATCCCTCGGGGAGGGCGAGTCCCACCGGGCCGTCGACCACCAGGCCGTCGGACACGAGCCCGGCGATGGCGCGATCGAGCTGCGCCGCGTCGCTCCAGACCGGGGTCAGCCGGGCCCGCGCCACCGGCCGATGCGCGGCGCGCACCTCGCGCATGACGAGCCCGCGCACCTGCCGGTCGGAACCGGCGAACTGCGCCTGTGCCCGCCTGCGCGGTCCGTCGTAGCCCGGGTACCCCGCGCGACGCCACGCACACCCCTGCGCGATCGGGCAGGCGTCGCAGCGTGGCAGGCGAGCCGTGCACACGGTCGCACCGAGCTCCATCGCGGCGGCGTTGAACACGCGGGCCTCGGCGTCCGACTCGGGAAGGAGCGCCTCCATCGCCGAGAGATCGCGGGCCGTCGACGGCGGCCCGGGCTCCGCCTGCCCCTGCCTGGCGCGAGCGATCACCCGTCGCGTGTTCGTGTCGACCACCGGATGCCGCCTGCCGAACGCGAACGCAGCGACCGCGCGTGCGGTGTACGCGCCGACCCCCCGCAGCGCGAGCAGGTCGCCGAGCTCCGACGGCACTTCGCCGCCGTGCCGCTCGACGATCTCGACGGCCGCACGATGCAGCCACAGCGCCCGGCGCGGGTATCCGAGTCGATCCCACGCCCGCACCGCCTCCGCGGGCGGCTCGGAGGCGAGGGCGGCCGGTGTCGGCCAGCGCGCGACCCACGCCTCCCATCGGGGCACGACGCGGGCCACCTGGGTCTGCTGCAGCATGAACTCGCTCACGAGCACCGCCCACGGCGACACCTCGGCGGCACGCCACGGCAACGGCCGCGCGGCATCCGCGAACCAGTCGTTCACGGCGACCGCGATCTCTGGGGCGGGTGCGCGGGACACCGTCTCAGACTATGCGTGCGAGTCCGGTTGGGCCCGTCGACGGCAGGATGCGCCTCGCGAAACCCGTGTATCTGCGACCGAACCCGCAGCAACCCGGGATTCGCGGGGAACAGGCCAGGCGAGGGCGGCGTGGTGCATCTCTCGCACACGGATCGCGGGCGGATGCCGCGCGGCTAGTCTCAAACCATGAAGCTCGTCACGACGCCCCGCGTGAGCTTCCTGCGCGACCTCGCCGACGAGATCGCGGCGCACTACGGCCGCGGCCGCATGATCGTGGCGATCGACGGCCCGCTGCAGAGCGGGAAGACGCAGTTCGCCGACGACCTCGCGGCGGTCCTCCGCGAGCGCGAGCACGCGGTGTTCCGCGCCAGCATGGAACGGTTCCACCGGTCGAGGGCCGCCCAGGACGCCTACGGTGACGACACTCCCGCGCGGTACGTCGGATACGGGTTCGACGAGTCGGCGCTCCGCCGGGTGCTCGTCGAGCCGTTCCGCATGGGCGGCTCGACCGCCTTCGTGACCGGCGTGATCGACCCGGCACGCGACGCGTGGGTGCAGCCGAAGTGGATCACCGGCCCGAGTGACGCGATCCTCATCCTCGACGGGCGCTTCGTGCTGCGGAAGCGGCTCGCGGGACTCTGGGACTTCACGATCGCGCTCGACGGCGAGCCCGCCGACCCCGCCGACGTGCTCGCCTACGCGGAGCGCGACCCGCGGCTCGTCGCCTCGGCGGTCGTCGACGACAGCGACCCCGAGCATCCGCGCCGGCGCCTCCGCGACGTCGACGACAACGCCCGCTGACCACGACGCACGGTCAGCCGGGCACCTCGGCGATCACGCGTTCGACGGCGATGTGCGCACCGGTCGCCTCCACCTCGTGCACGAGCGCCGTGAGGGCGGCGTTGACCGGTGCGCCGAGACCGGCGACGGATGCCTCGCGCACGACCGCCCCGTTCAGGAAGTCGACCTCGGTCGGCTGACCGCGGCGCACGCTCTGCTGCGTCGATCCGAGGTTCGGCACGCCTCCCATGCGCACCCGCATGAACCACGGCAGGAACTGCCCGGCCCAGAGGGGAGCACGGGCGAACAGCCGGAGCCGCCGGTCGCCGAGGCCCTGCAAGCGCCCGAAGCGCACACCGCGGGCGATTCCGACCCGAACCGCCTCACGCATCGACGCGGCCACGACGAGGCGGAGGCGCCGGTCGTCGACGATCTCCTGCACGCTCCGCCCGACGATCGCCGGCACGGCGTTCAGCATGTTCACGATGAGCTTCGTCCACTGCGCACCGCGGAACCCGCCGATCGCGACGACCGGCACCGCAGACGACAGCACGGCGGCGACGCGCGTGCACTCGGCATCCGCCGGGCCGTCGCCGCGGCCGAGATAGCTCGCCGCCGTGGTGGTGACCCGCACCGCGCCCGGCTCGGTGTAGTTCGCCGCGATGATCGACAGCAGGCCCATGCACGACGAGTCGGGGAGGATCCGGGCGGCGAGGTCGACGCCCTCGAGGCCGTTCTGCACGACGACGACGGGCACCCCGTCGATCGTCACCGCGTTCGCCTCGATCGCCGCCGCCGCATCCTGCGCCTTGGTGCACACCAGCACGAGCTCAGGCCGGGTGCTGAGCACCTCGGCGGCCGCGACACGCGCTTGCGCGTCGCCGTAGCCGCCCGTGAGCCGGATGCCGCCCGAGCGGATCGCCTCGAGCCCGGCGCCGCGTGCCGTGACCTCCACCTCGTGGCCGGCACGTGCGAGCAGCGCGGCGAACGTTCCTCCGAGCGCGCCCGCTCCGATGATCCCGATCCTCACCACCCCAGCGTAGGGGCGCCCGGGGTCGCGGCCGGCCCGAGCCCCTGCGGCGCTCCCGCGGCGGCCCGGCTGTTAGCCTGTACGGCGTGAACAGCGGCATCCTCCTCATCGACAAGCCGCAGGGAATCACCAGCCACGACGTCGTCGCGCGAACGCGCCGGCTCGCCGGCACCCGCAAGATCGGGCACGCCGGCACCCTCGACCCGATGGCGACCGGGCTCCTCGTCCTGGGTGTGAACCACGCCACTCGCCTGCTGCACCACCTCGTCGGACTCGACAAGGAGTACCTCGCGACCATCCGGCTCGGGTGGGGAACCACGACCGACGACGCCGAGGGCGAGCCCGGGCCCGCGGCATCCGCCGACCGCATCGCCGCGGCGACCGAGGCGGCCGTCGCGGCGGGCATGCTCAGGCAGTCCGGCGTGATCGAGCAGGTGCCGAGCGCGGTGAGCGCGGTGAAGGTCGCAGGCAGACGCGCCTACCAGCGCGTTCGCGACGGCGAGCAGGTCGAGCTCGCCGCGCGTACCGTGACGGTCTCCGCGTTCGAACTGCTCGCGCTGCGACCGGGCGACGGCGTCGTCGACGTCGACGTGCGCGTCGAGTGCTCGTCGGGCACCTACGTGCGGGCGCTCGCACGCGACCTCGGCGCCGACCTCGGCACCGGCGGGCATCTCACCGCGCTTCGGCGAACGCGCATCGGCGCGTTCCGGGTCGACGAGGCGGCCGGGCTCGAGGGCCTCGACGTCGCCGCGTCGCTCATGAGTCCAGCGGATGCCGCGCGCCGCGTCCTCCCCGTCGCCGCGCTCACCGCGCAGCAGGCGGTCGATCTCGGCCACGGCAAGCGCGTCGAGGCATCCGGGATCAAGGTATCCGGCGTCGAGGCATCCGGGATCGAGGCATCCGGGATCGAGGCATCCGGGATCGAGGCATCCGCCGACCTCGACAGCGTCACCGGTGAGGCGATCGCCGCGATCGACCCCGACGACCGGCTGGTCGCCATCGTCGAGCGCCACGGCCGGTCGCTCAAGGTCGTCACGGGATTCCCGCCCGGGGAGGCGCCCGCATGATCGAGTGGTTCACCTGGGTGCAGCTCGCGGTCGCCGGCGCGGCGGGGCTCGTCTGCCTCGTGCTCGGCTTCGCCGGACGCGTGCCGAACGACCTCGCGAACGGCGCGCTGGTGCTCGTCGAGCTCCTGCTCGTCGTGCAGCTCGTGGTCGCCATCGTCGCGCCGGCCTTCGGCAACGAGGCCACGGGCAGCCTCCTCGAGTTCTACACCTACCTGGTGGGCGCGCTGCTGCTGCCGCCCGCGGCGATCGTCTGGGGCCTCCTGGAGCGGAGCCGCTGGTCGACCGTCGTGCTCGGGGTCGCGGCCCTCGCGGTCGGGGTGATGGTGTACCGGATGCTGCAGATCTGGACCGTGCAGCAGGCCTGACCGCGTCTGAGAGAATCGAACGACATGACTGACGTGCAGAGCGCCCGGCCCGGCCTCCGAAGGGGGCGGCGGATGAGCGGCATCGGACGGGTGCTCGTGGCCGTCTACGGCGTGCTCGCGCTCGCCGCCGTCGGCCGCTCGTTCGTGCAGATCGTCTCCAGGTTCGGCGAGGCGCCGCTCGCGTACACGCTGTCCGCGCTCGCGGCGGTCGTGTACGTCGTCGCCACCGTGGCGCTCATCCGCTCGGGCCGCGGGTGGTACGGCGTGGCCTGGGCGACGATCGTCTTCGAGTTCACGGGCGTCGTCGTGGTCGGCACGCTGAGCATCGTGTATCCCGGGCTGTTCCCGCACGACACGGTCTGGTCGTGGTTCGGCCGCGGCTATCTGTTCATTCCGCTCGTCCTCCCGGTGCTCGGCATGTGGTGGCTCGCGAAGCATCGGCCGCGCGAGGCGGATGCCGCGTGAAGACCTTCAAGGGCCTCGGGTCGGTGCCCCACGGCTTCGGGCCGAGCGCCGTCACGATCGGCAAGTTCGACGGAGTGCACCGGGGGCACCGCGCCGTCGTCGAGCGGCTGCGCTCCATCGCGGCCGCCGATGACCTTCGATCCGTCGTGGTGACCTTCGACCGCAACCCGCTCGCGCTGCTCGCGCCCGAGAAGTGCCCCGAGTCGCTCGTGAGCGTGCGCCAGAAGCTCGAGCTGCTCGGATCGACCGGCATCGACGCCACGTTGCTGCTGCCGTTCGACCGGGCGCTTGCGTCGGTGCCCGCGACGGAGTTCGTCGAACGCGTGCTCGTCGACACGCTCGGTGCGAAGGCCGTGCTGGTGGGCGGTGACTTCCGCTACGGCGCGAGGGGCGCGGGCGACGTCGACCTGCTCATCGCGCTCGGCGGCGCGTTCGGGTTCACCGTCGAGGTCGTCGACGACGTGCGTCCCGGCGACGACCGCCGGGTCTCGTCGACCTGGATCCGCGAACTCCTCGCCGAGGGCGACGTGCGGCACGCGACCGAGCTGCTCGGCCACACGCCGACCGTCTCGGGCATCGTCGTGCACGGCGCGAAGCGCGGGCGCGAGCTCGGATACCCGACCGCGAACCTGAGCCCCGAATCCGAGGGGTTGATCCCGGCCGACGGCGTCTACGCGGGGTGGCTGACCGATGCCGGCACGCGGTATCCGGCGGCCATCTCGGTCGGGAACAACCCGACGTTCAAGGGTGTGCAGAAGCAGGTCGAGGCGTACGTGCTCGATCGCGAGCTCGACCTCTACGATCACGTCGTCGACGTGGAGTTCGTCGACCGCCTGCGCGGGATGGTCGCGTTCACGAGCATCCCCGATCTCGTCGACACGATGCGCGACGACGTCGACCGGTCGCGCAAGCTGCTCACCGACCCGCGCGAGGTCCCGGCCTAGACTCGACCCGATGCCGCCGACCGAGCCCCGACCCCTCTGGGCCGGTCGCGCCCTCGCCTTCGCGGGCATCGTGCTCGTCGCGTTCAACCTCCGCACAGCGGTGGCATCGCTGTCGCCGGTCCTCACGGAGCTCGAACGGGAGATCGCGCTCCCGCCGGCGGCGGTCGGGTTCCTCGGCATGCTCCCGCCGCTCTGCTACGCCGTCTTCGGCATCGTCACGCCGCTCTTCGCGAAGCGGCTCGGGCTCGAGGCGATGCTCGTCGTCGCCCTCGTCGCACTCTCGGCCGGGCTCCTCGGTCGAGGCCTCGCGGGCGATGCGGGCTGGCTCATGGCGATGAGCTCCCTCACCTTCGCCGCGATCGGCGTCGGCAATGTGCTGCTGCCGCCGCTCGTGAAGCGGTACTTCCCCGACCGCATCGGCCTGCTCACCACGGTCTACGTCACCGCCATGTCGGTGAGCACGTTCATGCCTCCGCTCATCGCCGTGCCGGTGGCGGATGCCGCGGGCTGGCGCGTCTCCCTCGGCGCCTGGGCGGTCGTGGCCGCCGTCTCGCTGCTGCCGTGGATCTTGCTGCTCGTGCATCCGCGACGCCGGATGCCCGGCGCCGTCCCCGAGGAGGCCGAGCCCGGGCTCCTCCGCTACGCCCTCCGTTCCCCGCTCGCATGGGGGCTCACCGTCGTGTTCGCGGCCGCCGGGTTCAACGCGTACGCGATGTTCGCGTGGATGCCGCCGATGCTCGACGACATCGCGGGCACACCGCCGGCCGAGGCGGGTGCGCTCCTCTCGCTGTACGCGGCGATGGGCCTGCCGGCCGGGCTCCTCGTGCCGATCATCGCCGCCCGATACGGCCGGGTGCGTCTGCTCATCGGTGTCGGCGTCGTCTCGCTCGTCATCGGCTACCTCGGGCTCCTCGTCGTCCCGACGTCCGCGACGTGGCTCTGGGTGTCGCTCGCGGGCCTCGGGCCGATCCTGTTCCCGCTCACGCTCGTGCTCATCAACCTGCGCACCCGCACGCACGCGGGCGCCGTGGCGCTGTCGGGGTTCGTGCAGTCGGCGGGCTATGTCATCGTGGCGATCGGCCCGCTCGCGGTCGGCCTGCTGCACGACGCGACCGACGGCTGGACGTTGCCGCTCGTGCTCCTGCTCTGCTCGGCCGTGCCTGCCGCGATCGCGGGCGGCGTCGTCGCCCGGCCGCGGTACTTCGAGGACGAGCGCGCGGGCGCTTGAATTCGATCCGCGTGGTGCGTTCAGTCGAGGAAGTCAGGTCGGTGCACGAGGGCGGCGGCGCCGATGAGCGGACCCTCGTCGGAAAGGCCGGACGGCACGATGCGCACGCGCGTCACGAACGGGAACACGGCGCGTTCGGCCAGCGCCGCCCCGGCGTGCTCGAAGAGCGCGGGGGAGACGCGTGAGAACCCGCCGCCGATCGCCACGAGGTCGAGGTCGAGCAGGTTCGCGGCCGACGCGACCGCGTGTCCGATCGCGCCGCCCGCACGGGCGACGGCCGCGATCGCGATCGGGTCGCCCGCCTCGTGCGCGAGTGCGAGGTCTTCGCCGGTCGCACCCGTGAAGCCCTGCGCCCTCGCCCAGGCGACGGTGCGCGGCCCCGAGGCCACGGCCTCGAGGCATCCGCGCCCGCCGCAGATGCAGGCGTCGTCGAAGCCGCCCACCTCGACGTGTCCCACGTGACCGGCATTGCCGGTCGGGCTCGGCGCCGCGCGGCCGCCGAGCACCACGCCGCCGCCGACCCCGGTCGACACGACCATGCCGAGCAGGTTCGGCACGCCGCGCCCCGCGCCCACCCAGTGCTCGGCGAGCGCGATGCAGAGCCCGTCGATGCGGAGGGTCACGGGCGCTTCGGGCACGGCGGCGGCGACGGATGCCGCGAGCGGATGATCACGCCAGGCCGGCACGTTGAGCGGCGACACGAGTCCGTGCAGGGCGTCGACCGGACCGGCCGCCCCGATGCCGACTCCGGCGAGCGCCGCGCCGGTGGGAAGCGCCGCTCGCGCGGACTCCACGACCTCCTGCACCGAGTCGTCGAGCGCGGCGCTCGAGGCGTCGGCGCCGGTCGGCCGCCGATGGCGCGACCCTGCGAGGAGCCGGCCCTGATCATCGACGAGCGCGGCCTCGACCTTCGTTCCGCCGAAGTCGACGGCGAGCGCGAGGGGTCGCTGCATGCCATCAGCATAGGCGCGCGGCATCCGTCGTCTCATTGCTCATGTGAGCAGGATCTCCCGCGAGTGTTGCCGATGCGCAGCCTGCTGCCTACGCTGGAACGTGAGCGGAAGGATGCGTGTGGACGAGATTGACGAACTCCTCTCGATCCGGGCTGCCGAGCTCTACTACGAGGAGAACAAGACGCAGGACGAGATCGGCCAGGCGCTCCGCCTGACCCGGTGGAAGGTGGGGCGTCTCCTCGCGCAGGCGAAGCAGCGCGGGTTCATCCGCATCGAGATCCTGCACCCGCGTGCGAGGCGCCTGCCCATCGAGCGGCGGTTGCGCGACGAGCGCGGCCTCACCGACGCGATCGTCGTCTCCATCGCGGGCGTGCACTCGGCCGAAGAGCTGCAGGAGCGCACGGCGCAGGCGGCCGCCGACTACCTCACCGCGCTCCGGCCGGTGCCGCGCACCCTCGGCGTGAGCTGGGGTCGCACGCTCTTCGAGATCTCGCAGCACCTGCGCAACGGCTGGGCCACCGGGGTCAACGTCGTGCAGATCAACGGCGGCGTGAGTCTCAACCGGCGCCCCGGCACCGCCGCGGCCACCGCGGTCGGCATCGCCCAGAAGGGCGGTGGCAGCGCCACCCTGCTGCCGAGCCCGGCCATCCTCGAGCGGCTCGCGACGAAGGAGGCGATCGAGTCCGATCGCGTCGTCGCCGGGGTCATCGAGTTGGCCCGCTCGGCCGACGCGTACCTGTTCAGCGCCGGTGCGGCCGACCACAGCTCCGTGCACGTCGAGAGCGGCTACCTCTCGGTCGGCGACGTCGACGTGCTCGTGCAGAAGGGGGCCGTCGGCGACGTCGTCGGTCGCTACATCGACTCCGACGGCAACATCGTCGATCCCGCCCTCGACGCCCGTACCGTCGGACTCACGCTCGACGAGCTCCGCGCCGCGCCGCTCGCCATCGCCGTCATCGCGGGCACGGCGAAGCACGCCGTCGCCGATGCGGTGGTGCGCAGCAGCCTGTGCTCGGTCCTCGTGACCGACGAGGCCACGGCACTCCACCTCCTCGACGGCTGAGCACAGGGCGCTCGCCACCGCTCCAGACGACGCAACATCACCAGGAAAGCCAGGTCATGACCATGCCACCTCCAGTCAGCGCAGGCACCGCCCTCGTCACCGCCCGGGAGCGCGCGCTCGCCGTGCTGGGCGGCGAACCCGACGATGCGACCCTTCGCCGCTACCTGCACGGCATCGCCGGCGTCGACGCCGTCGGCCTCGAGCAGCGCGCCGCGGGGCTCGCCACACGATCGATCAAGACCACCTCGAAGCAGTGGGCACTCGACAAGATCATCTCGCTCATCGACCTCACCACGCTCGAGGGCGCCGACACGCCCGGCAAGGTGCGCTCGCTCGTCGCCAAGGCGGTGAACCCCGATCCGACGGATGCCACGGTGCCCCGCGTGGCGGCGGTCTGCGTGTACGGCGACATGGTGCCGTACGCGATCGACGCGCTCGGCGGCGCGCACGGCGACCCCGACGACGGGCTCATCTCGGTCGCGGCCGTCGCCACGGCATTCCCGAGCGGCCGTTCGTCGCTCGAGATCAAGCTCGCCGACACGGCCGAGGCGGTCGCCGCCGGAGCCGACGAGATCGACATGGTCATCGACCGCGGCGCGTTCCTCGCCGGCCGCTACGGTCTCGTCTTCGACCAGATCGCCGCGGTGAAGGAGGCGTGCCGCCGCCCCGACGGCACGAGCGCGAGCCTCAAGGTGATCCTCGAGACCGGCGAGCTGGTCACCTACGACAACGTGCGCCGTGCCTCGTGGCTCTCGATCCTCGCGGGCGGCGACTTCATCAAGACGTCCACCGGCAAGGTGCAACCCGCCGCGACGCTGCCCGTCACGCTCCTGATGCTCGAGGTCGTGCGCGACTGGCACCTGGCCACCGGCCAGCGCATCGGGGTGAAGCCCGCGGGCGGCATCCGCGCGTCGAAGGATGCGATCCGGTACCTCGTGACCGTGGCCGAGACCGCCGGCGAGGAGTGGCTCCGGCCGCACCTGTTCCGCTTCGGGGCGTCGAGCCTTCTGAACGATGTGCTGCTGCAGCGACAGAAGATGACGACCGGCCACTACTCCGGCGCCGACTACCTGACCATCGACTGAGCCCCTTCGAGACGGCCCTGGCGGGCCTCCTCAGGGACCGAACCACACTCGACAACTGCTTCACGAACCGAAGGGTTCCACAGACCATGAGCTTCCTCGAATACGCACCGGCCCCCGAGTCGCGCGCGATCCTGTCGCTTCGCGACGGCTACGGCCTCTTCATCGACGGCGAGTTCGTCGACGGCCGCGGCACGCCGTTCCAGACCATCTCGCCGGCGAGCGAGGAGAAGATCGCGACGATCGCGAATGCGAACGCAGCGGATGTCGCCGATGCCGTCGCCGCGGCGCGGCGCGCCTACGACCGCACGTGGTCGAAGATGAGCGGCCGCGATCGCGGAAAGTACCTGTTCCGCATCGCGCGTCTCGTGCAGGAGCGCACCCGCGAGCTCGCCGTCGCCGAGTCGCTCGACAACGGCAAGCCGATCAAGGAGTCCCGCGACGTCGACGTGCCGCTCGTCGCGGCGTGGTTCTTCTACTACGCGGGCTGGGCCGACAAGCTCGATCACGCCGGACTCGGTGCCGATCCGCGCTCGCTCGGCGTGGCCGCTCAGGTCATCCCGTGGAACTTCCCGCTGCTCATGCTGGCGTGGAAGATCGCGCCGGCGCTCGCCGCCGGCAACACGGTCGTTCTGAAGCCGGCCGAGACCACGCCGCTCTCGGCGCTGATCTTCGCCGAGATCCTGCAGCAGGCCGAGCTTCCGCCGGGCGTCGTGAACATCATCACGGGCGCCGGCGACACCGGGGCCGCGCTCGTCTCGCACGACGGCGTCGACAAGGTCGCGTTCACGGGATCGACCGCGGTGGGCCGGGCCATCGCGAAGGAGATCGCCGGCACCGACAAGAAGGTCACCCTCGAGCTCGGCGGCAAGGCCGCGAACATCGTGTTCGACGACGCGCCCATCGACCAGGCGATCGAAGGCATCGTCAACGGCATCTTCTTCAACCAGGGGCACGTGTGCTGCGCGGGCTCGCGCCTGCTGGTGCAGGAGAACATCCACGACGAGGTCGTCGAGCGGCTGAAGCTGCGCCTGTCGACGCTGCGGCTCGGCGACCCGCTCGACAAGAACACCGACATCGGGGCGATCAACTCGAAGGAGCAGCTGGAGCGCATCCGCGAGCTCTCCGACGTGGGAGTTGCCGAGGGCGCCGACCGCTGGAGCGCTCCGTGCGTGATCCCCGAGAACGGATTCTGGTACGCGCCGACGATCTTCACGAACGTGCAGACCTCGAGTCGCATCGCCCGCGAGGAGATCTTCGGGCCGGTGCTCTCGGTGCTCACCTTCCGCACGCCCGCCGAGGCGATCGCGAAGGCGAACAACACGCCGTACGGCCTCTCCGCCGGCATCTGGACCGACAAGGGCAGCCGGATCCTCGCGGTCGCCGACCAGTTGCGCGCGGGCGTGATCTGGGCGAACACGTTCAACCGCTTCGACCCGTCGAGCCCCTTCGGCGGCTACAAGGAGTCGGGCTACGGCCGCGAGGGCGGCAGGCACGGACTGGCCGCGTACCTCGCGCCGGCGCCGATCGCCGGGCGGGCAGGCGCGAAGTCCGTCACCGCCGGTCGAGCAGCGGCCGTCACCGCCGGTCGAGCAGCGGCCGTCACCGCCGGTCGAGCAGCGGCGAAGCAGCCCATCGAGACCGCGGATGCCGCGCCCAAGCGCACCCGCCGAACCGCGCAGGGTCGATCAGCCGGGCCTGCGAAGAAGGGAGCCGCGAAGTGACCCGCCTCGCCGTGCCGAAGACCTACAAGCTCTACATCGGCGGCGCCTTCCCCCGCAGCGAGTCGGGCCGCACCTACGAGGTCATGGCCGCCGACGGCCGCTTCCTCGCGAACGCCGCGAAGGCCTCCCGCAAAGACGCGCGCGACGCGGTCGTCGCCGCGCGCGGCTCCGTCGGCGGGTGGGCGGGCGCCACCGCGTACAACCGCGGCCAGGTGCTCTACCGCATCGCCGAGCTCCTCGAGGGCCGGCGTGCGCAGTTCGTCGCCGAGATCGAGGAGGCCGAGGGCGCCTCGCGCGCCGTGGCAACCGCCCAGGTCGACGAGGCGATCGACCGCTGGGTCTGGTACGCGGGCTGGGCCGACAAGTTCGCGCAGGTCGCGGGCAACGCCAACCCCGTCGCGGGCCCCTACTTCAACATCTCGGTCCCCGAGCCGACCGGAGTCGTCGCGATCATCGCGCCGCAGGACTCGTCGCTCGTCGGGTTCGTCTCGGCGGTCGCCCCCGCGCTCGTCGCCGGCAACTCGGTCGTGGTCGTCGCGAGCGAGCGGTACCCCCTGTCGGCGATCAGCCTCGCGGAGGTGCTCGCGACGAGCGACGTGCCGAAGGGCGTGGTCAACGTGCTCACCGGGTCGCCCGCCGAGATCGCACCATGGCTCGCGAGCCACGCCGACGTCAACGCGATCGACCTCGTCGGTGCAGGTGACCTCGACTGGCTCGCGCTCGAGGTCGACGCCGCCGACACGCTGAAGCGCGTGCTCCGCCCCGAGTCGGGCCCGGATGCCGCGGCACCGGCGCTCGGGCGCATCAGCGCGTTCACCGAGACGAAGACGGTGTGGCACACGAAGAGCCTGCGGTAGGCACTCGCCGCGTGCCACGAATGGGGAGGTAACGAAACGGTAACGGGGTTGCTAGAGTGACCTGCACCGTCGCGCAACGGCGCGTGACCGGTGGAAAGGCCCGAACCCGTGACCCGCGCCCCCCGACGCGCCGTGCGCATCCTGCTCGCCACGATCGGCGTGATGACGACGGCCTCCGTGCTGCTGATCGCCACGACGCCCACCACCGCCTCGGCGGTCGACGTGTTCGGGTCGCTCCGCGTTCCCGGCGAGGCGGCGTTCATCGTCGGGCATCGCGGCGATCGCGCCGAGGCGCCCGAGAACACGATGCCGTCGCTCGAACTCGCCATGGACGACCTCGACTTCGTCGAGACCGACGTGCAGCTCAGCCGCGACGGCGTGCCGGTGCTCTTCCATGACGTGACCCTCGAGCGGATCACGGGCATGCCCCGCCTCCCGGGGGAGCTCGGCCTCGCCGAGCTCCGTCGGCTCGACGTGGGATCGTCGTACGGCGAGGAGTACGCGGGGGAGCGCATCCCGACGCTCGACGAGTTCCTCGCCGCCCTCGCCCGTCGCGAGACGGCGCGCGCGCTCGTCGAGCTGAAGGCCGACTGGCGCGCCGACCAGGTGCGCACCGTCGTCGACCTCGTCGAGCGGCACGGGCTCCGGGGTCGCGTGGTGCTGCAGAGCTTCAGCCTCGAGACGCTCTTCGCGGTGCAGCGCGTCTCGCCGACCACGCCGCGCATCATGCTCATCCGTGAGCTGCCGGCCGAGCCGGTGGCGCTCGCCGAGCGACTCGGGGTGATCGGGTTCGGCACCACCGCGGCATCCGTCACCGAGGTGCCCGGCGCGCTGGAGGCGCTGCACGAGGCGGGCGTCGCGGTGCTCTGCTACACGCTGAACACCCATGACCACTGGCAGGAGGTGAGCGAGCTCGGCGTCGACGGCATCATCACCGACCAGCCGAGCGAGCTCGACGAGTGGCTCGCGGTGACCGCGCCCGGCACGTGAGCGCGGGTCAGGCGACCTCGACGCCGAGTCGCTCGGCGACGCGGCGGAACTCGTCGTGCATCCGCGCCGAGAAGAGCACGAAGCGCACGAGCGCCGGGGGTTCGGCCGTCTCGGCGGCGGCAGCGAGGGCCACGGCCGCGGCATCGTCGGCGGGCCATCCGTAGATCCCCGCCGAGATCGCCGGGAATGCGACGGATGCCGCACCCAGCCCCGCGGCGACGCCGATCGAGTTGCGGTAGGCCGCGGCGAGCAGGAGCCGCCGCTCGTCGGCCTCGGGGCCCGGCCCCGGCCACACGGGGCCCACGGTGTGCACGATCCATCGCGCCGCGAGTCGCCCCGCGCCCGTCGCGACCGCCTCGCCCGTCGGCAGTCCGGCGCGAAAGGTCGTCGCCCGGAGCATCCGGCACTCCTCGAGGATCGTCGGACCCCCGGCCCGATGGATGGCGCCGTCGACGCCGCCGCCGCCCATGAGGCTCGAGTTCGCGGCGTTCACGATCACATCGACGTGCTCGGCGGTGATGTCGCCGGTGACGAGCTCGATGCGGGGCATCCGAACCGCTATCCGCGGTTGTTGGAGAGCTCGAAGATGCGGATCAGCTCGGCCACCGCCGAGTCGCGCTCGTCGCCGCCCTCCTCGTACATCTCGGTGACGTGCGTGCGCAGGTGGTTCTCGACGAGCAGCTTGTTGAGCGAGCCGAGCGACTTCTGCACGGCGAGCGAGAGCGTGATGATGTCGACGCAGTAGTCCTCGTTCTCGATCATCTTCTCGATGCCGCGCAACTGGCCCTCGATGATCTTCGTGCGGTGCAGGGCGCGCTTCTTGATGTCGTCGATCACCTGTTCAGGATACTCCGCTTCTCCGAATACCCCCTATAGGTACCCTTCGACCCGGGGACGCTAGCGTGGTGACCATGCTCCGTCGCTCCGCTCGTGTCGTCGTCGCGCTCGCTGCGTTCGCGCTCGCCGGTGGGCCCGCCGCGGTCGCCGCCGCGGTGCCGCACGACGCCGCGTCGGCGACGCGGTCGGATGCGACATCCGTCAACGAGGCGCCCGTCACCGCGCTGCCCGCCGGCGTCGACGACTTCACCTTCGCGTCCTTCGACGCGGTCTACGAACTGAGCCGAGACGACGGCGGGCGGTCGGTGCTCGACACGACTGAGACGCTGGTGGCGGTCTTTCCCGAGATCGACCAGAACCGCGGCATCCGGCGCGCGATCCCGCTGCGCTACGACGGCCACCCCACCGACATCGACGTGCAATCGGTGACGGATGCCGCGGGCACGCCCCGTTCGTTCGAGGTCGAACGCGACGACGACGGGGAGTTCCTCCTCGTCACGATCCGCGCCGACGACTACGTGCACGGCGAGCAGACCTACGTGATCGGCTACCGTCAGCACAACGTCACGCACGTGCCCGACGACGCCGCCATCGACGAGTTCACCTGGGACGTGAACGGCACGGGCTGGGCGCAGCCGTTCGGGCGGGTCGGCGCGGAGCTGCGGATGTCGGAGGACGTCGCCGAGGGCTTCACCGGCGACGTGGCGTGCTACCGAGGCCGGGCCGGGTCGACGGGGCCGTGCGAGTCGCTGGTCGTCGCCGAATCGTTCCCTCCGATCGTGTCCGCCGCGACGACGGGCATCGGGCCGTACGAGAACCTCACGATCGCGGCAGGGTTCCGCTCGGGCACGTTCGAGCCGCGCGACGAGTCGTTCCTCGCGTCGCCGGCCGCGATCGTCGCCGCCGCAGCCGCAGGGGGCGGCGTCGCCCTGATGGTCGTCGCGATCGTGTTCCGGCTCACCCGATGGCGCGACCATTCCGGGCGGGGAACGATCATCGCGCAGTACGAGCCGCCGACGGTCAGCGCGATGATGTCGGCCGATCTCGTCGGCCGGTCGGGCAAGGGGGTCACGGCGACGATCCTCGAGCGCGCGGTCGACGGAGAGCTCCGCATCGTCGAGACCGGGCGCAAGAAGTACGCCGTCGAGTTCGTCGGCGGCGAGGCGGGCGATGCCGACGCGCGCGCCGTCGTGTCGGCGCTGTTCCGCGACCGGCCCGTGCCCGGAGCACGCCGCGAGCTGAAGTCGCACGACACGACGCTCGGCAAGCGCCTGCTCTCGATCCGCCAGAAGGTCACGAAGGCCGTGGTGGCGAGCGGGCTGCGCCGCAGGCCCGACCTCGGCCGGCGCGTGCTGCTCGCGATCGGCGCGGGCGCCGCGGCCACGCTGAGCGTCGTGTTCGGCGTCATCGCCCTCGACCAGCAGATGGGCGGACCGTGGCCCGCCGTGCTCTTCGTCGTCGCGATCCTCGCCGCCATCGCGACCCTCGTGACCGTCGCCGACGTGCGACCGCTCACCGAGACCGGCCGCGACGTGCGCGACCACCTCGAGGGGCTCCGGCTCTACATCCGGCTGGCCGAGGCCGAGCGCCTTCGGGTGCTGCAGAGCCCGAGCGGCGCGATGCGCGTCGATCGCGCCGCCGCGGCATCCGTGGCAGGAGGCTCCGATCCGTCGGTCCGGGCCGTCGCGTCGTCGGGTGCCGCCGTCGCGCTCGACCCGGCTGTCGTGCTGAAGCTCAACGAGCGGCTCCTGCCGTACGCCGTGCTCTTCGGCGAGGAACGCGAATGGAGCCGGGAGCTCGCGACGCTGTACGAACAGCGCGGCGAGTCACCGGCGTGGCACGCCGGACGGAACGGGTTCAACGCCGGGGCCTTCGCTGCCTCGGTGTCGTCGTTCTCGTCGACGTCGAGCTCATCATGGTCGGGTTCGAGCTCGAGCTCGTCGTCGAGCGGATCGGGTGGCGGCGGCTCATCGGGCGGCGGCGGCGGCGGAGGCGGTGGCGGCGGCGTGTGACGCGACCGCCGGGGTCGATCCGGCGCGGCGACCGCCGACGACCTCAGCCTTCGCCGGCGGTCGCTCGGTCGTCGGGAAGATCGACCCGGCGTTCCTCGTCGATGCCCGGCACCTCGTCGTCGAGGCTGTCGTCGAGCGTGCGGTCGTCGTCGCCCGACGCGAGCTCGTCCTCGTCGAACTCGGAGTCCTGCGCGACCGTGAATTCGTCGTCATCGGGCACGAGGCCCGCCCCCGCGAGATCGTCCATGGCTGAAGCATAGGACGACTCGGGCGGGTCCGCATCGTGCGTTTCCGGCCAGGTGCGGCGGGTCGGGCCGTATGCTCCGAACATGCCGGATTGGATGTGGGCCGCGCTCGCGGGGCTCGCCGCGGGCGGGGCGCTCCTCGTCGGCGCCGCGGTCGCGTGGTTCGTGCGCGTGCCGACCCGCGTGGTCGCCGGCTTCCTGGCGTTCGGCTCGGGGGTGCTCGTCTCCGCGCTCGCCTACGACCTGGTGCTCGAGGCGCAGGACGAGGGCGGGTTCTGGCCGACCGTCGGCGGATTCGCCGTCGGCGCCGTGGCCTACGTCGTCGCGAACGAGCTGCTCGACCGCCACGACCAGCGCAATCGGCGTCCCTCGGACCAGGACCCGGGCACGGGTGGCGGCATCGCGATCGGCGCCCTGCTCGACGGCATCCCCGAGTCCGCCGTGCTCGGCCTCAGCATGGTCGGCGGTGGCGGCGTGAACATGCCGGTGCTCCTCGCGATCGTCATCTCGAACGTGCCCGAGGGGCTCTCGAGCACCGCCGACCTGAAGCGAAGCGGGCGCTCGGCGGGCTACGTGTTCCTCCTCTGGTCGGGGATCGCCCTCGCGAGCGTTGTCTCCGCGGTGCTCGGCTTCGTGCTGCTCGACACCGCGAGCGGCGAGACCACCGCGTTCATCACGGCGATCGCAGCGGGCGCGATCCTCGCGATGATCTGCGACACGATGATCCCCGAGGCGTTCCGATCGGCGCACGCGTTCACCGGCCTGCTCGCGACGGCGGGCTTCCTCCTCAGCTACGCGCTGCACGTGCTCGGATGACGACGGAGGATCGCACGTCGCCGAGGTCGCCCGCCTGCGGCTAGAATGGACGGGCGCCCGACGAATCCGTTCTTCGGCCGACCACGCGAGCCCGGCTCGCGTGCTGCTCGGTTCGGGATCCGGCGTACCGCGAACGGTGACATCGAACCGTCACGTGCGGGGCCCGGCCACCGGCACCGGTGACCAGGTGGCGTGGCGGGCAGCGGCGTCTCGGAGACGACCGCTTCGGAGGCGGCACGGAATTCGAGAGACGGCACAGAAACGGGAGGACCATGGCCATGGCCCAGACGAGGCAGCGGCAGCGAACCCGCTCGCGCGACGACGACGCACCCATCATCCCGATCCTCGCGCGCAAGGTGCGCGAGGTCGAGCAGAAGGCGCAGAAGGGCAAGCTGGGCCCGACCAACCGCACGAAGTTCCAGGTGATCGCGCTCCTCATGCGTGAGGAGCGCGCGCGGGTGAAGGCGGACTCCGAGGTGACGGATGCCGCGCGCGCCGAGTTGCTCAAGCGTCTCGACGGTATCGCGCAGATCCTCGCGAAGACCGCGGCCCGCGACACGAGCCTCATCGCCCTCCTCGAGCCCGACGCCTCGATCTCGACGGTGGCGCAGCGCTTCCGCCGCGACTGGCTGCTCGAGTCCGGCGCCGAACTCAGCCCCGACGAGCTCATCATCGTGCGCGAGGCCGAGGTGAAGCCGGAGCTCGCCGAGAATCAGGTGATCCCTGCATCCGTGCGCTCGCGGCAGCTCGCGAACCCGTTCCTCGCGCCCGACTTCTCCAAGCCGCCCGCCCCCGTCGTGCCGGTGCGCCGGCTCGCGAACTGGGAGCTGCTCGGCCCGTTGTTCAAGTCGTTCGAGATCGGTTCGGGCGGGCAGTCCGCCTCGATGGGCCTGCCCGAGGCGCCGAAGGTCGACCGTCTCTCCCCTCGCGGGCTGGAGCTCATGAAGCACCAGGTGCGTTTCATCGAGTCGGCACGGCTCGGCCATCGCACGTTCCTGCTCGCCGACGAGCCGGGGCTCGGCAAGACCGCGCAGTCGGTGCTCGCGGCATCCGTCGCCGACGCCTACCCGCTGCTCGCGGTGGTGCCGAACGTCGTGAAGATGAACTGGGCGCGCGAGGTGGAGCGCTGGACACCGCACCGTCGCGCGACGGTCATCCACGGCGACGGCGACAGCCTCGACGCGTTCGCCGATGTCGTCGTGGTGAACTACGACGTGCTCGACCGGCACATGGCATGGCTCTCGACGCTCGGGTTCAAGGGCATGGTCGTCGACGAGGCGCACTTCATCAAGAACCTGCAGTCGCAGCGCTCGCGCAACGTGCTCGCGCTCGCCGACCGCATCCGGAGCACGTCGCCCGGCGGCGACCCCCTGCTGCTCGCGCTCACCGGCACGCCGCTCATCAACGACGTGGACGACTTCCGCGCGATCTGGCAGTTCCTCGGCTGGATCGAGGGCGACAAGCCGTCACCCGAGCTGCTCGGAAGGCTCGAGGAGGCAGGCCTCACACCCGCCGACCTGGGCTTCTACCCCGAAGCCCGGCGCTCCGTGATCGACCTCGGCATCGTGCGCCGCCGCAAGGTCGACGTCGCGGCCGACCTGCCCGACAAGCGCATCGCCGACCTGCCCGTCGAGCTCGACGATGAGCTGGGCCGCTCGGTGCGGGCGGCCGAGCGCGAGCTCGGCAATCGGCTCGCCTCGCGGTTCCGAGCGCTCGTCGAGTCGCGGAACCTGCGCGTCGGCGACCTCGACGACGACCTGCGCGACCAGTTCATCCGGGCCGTCGCGAGCGCCGAGCTCGAGGAGTCGAAGTCGGCCCGCTCCGGCGAGAACGTCTTCACGATGGTGCGCCGGATCGGGCAGGCGAAGGCCGGCCTCGCCGCCGACTACGCCGCCCAGCTCGCGCGTTCGGTCGGCAAGGTCGTGTTCTTCGCGAAGCACATCGACGTGATGGACCAGGCCGAGGCCGCCCTCGCGGCACGCGAGCTCCGCACGGTGTCGCTGCGGGGCGACCAGACGGCGCTCCAGCGCCAGGCCGCGATCGACGCGTTCAACAAGGACCCCGAGGTCGCGGTCGCGGTGTGCTCGCTCACGGCGGCGGGCGTCGGCGTCAACCTCCAGGCGGCGTCGAACGTCGTGCTCGCCGAACTCAGCTGGACGGCGGCCGAGCAGACCCAGGCGATCGACCGCGTGCACCGCATCGGCCAGGACGAGCCGGTCACGGCGTGGCGGATCATCGCCGCGCACACGATCGACTCCCGCATCGCCGAGCTCATCGACTCGAAGCAGGGGCTCGCAGCTCGCGCCCTCGACGGCAGCGACGTCGAGCCCGGGTCCGCCGACTCGGTGCAGCTCGACGCGATCCAGCACGTGCTGCGGCGAGCGCTCGACGGCGCGCTCTGACCGGTGTGAACGCTATAGACTGCGGCAGTCGAGCCGCCCCGGCGTCGTGGCACGCGGCATACCACCTGTTCTGGCGAGCACCTGGAGTCAACACCACATGAAGATCGGGATCCTCACGAGCGGCGGCGACTGCCCCGGCCTGAACGCGGTCATCCGCGGTGCCGTGCTGCAGGGCGTCATCACGCACGACGCGGAGTTCGTCGGCTTCCGATGGGGCTGGCGCGGTGTCGTCGAGGGCGACATCATGCCGATCACGCGCCACGACGTCCGCGGCCTCTCGAAGCAGGGCGGCACCATCCTCGGCTCCAGCCGCACCAACCCGTTCGAGGGCGAGGGCGCCGGCCCCGAGAACATCCAGCGGATGCTCGACGCGAACGGCATCGACGCCGTCATCGCGATCGGCGGCGAGGGCACCCTCACCGCGGCGCGGCGGCTCACCGACGCAGGGCTCCAGATCGTCGGCGTGCCGAAGACGATCGACAACGACCTCAAGGCCACCGACTACTCGTTCGGCTTCGACACGGCCGTCGAGATCGCCACCGAGGCGATCGACCGCCTGCGCACGACCGCCGAATCCCACGGCCGGTGCATCGTGCTCGAGGTCATGGGCCGCCACGTCGGCTGGATCGCCCTGCACTCCGGCATGGCGGGCGGCGCCCACGCGATCCTCATCCCCGAGCAGCCCACGAGCATCGACCAGATCTGCGAATGGGTCGAGTCGGTGCGGCATCGCGGCCGCGCGCCGCTCGTCGTCGTCGCCGAGGGCTTCACCCTCGAGGGGATGACCGAGGCGCACTCGCACAAGGGGCTCGACGCCTTCAACCGGCCGAGGCTCGGCGGCATCGCCGAGCGGCTCGCGCCCATGATCGAGGAGCGCACCGGCATCGAGTCGCGTGACACCGTGCTCGGCCACATCCAGCGCGGCGGCGCCCCCTCGGCCTACGACCGCGTGCTCGCGACGCGTCTGGGCATGCACGCCGTCGACGCCGTGTACGAACACGCCTGGGGTTCGATGGTCACCCTCCGCGGCACCGACATCAAGACCGTCTCGATCGCCGAGGCGGTCGGCGGTCTCAACCGCGTTCCGCAGTGGCGTTACGACGAGGCGAAGATCCTCTTCGGTTGATCCTTCGACCCTTCGACAAGCTCAGGGACCGCGGAGAGCGCAAAGGAGCACGGATGCCGCTGCCACAGGTCTGCGTCTGCTATCTCCTGCGCGAACGCGCGGGCGGCACCGACGTGCTCCTCGGACGCAAGAAGCACGGACTCGGCGTCGGCAACTTCGTGGGCCTCGGCGGCAAGCTCGAGCCGGGGGAGTCAGCGGTCGACGCCGCCGTGCGCGAGGTGCTCGAGGAGTCGGGCGTCGTCGTCGCGGCATCCGACCTCGAGCCCCGTGGGCTGCTCAGCTACCGCTTTCCGCACCGTGAGACCTGGAGCCAGGAGTCCAGCGTGTTCGTGTGCCGCTCGTGGCGGGGCGAGCCGCGCGGGTCCGACGAGCTCGACCCCGAGTGGTTCCCGCTCGACCGAGTGCCGTACAACGAGATGTGGGATGATGCACGGCGCTGGCTGCCGGAAGTGCTCGCCGGGGCATCCGTTCGACGCACATTCGTGTTCGGCGAGGACCTCGCGACCGTGGTGGATGAGCGCGGATCGGTCGCGTAGTATCGTCGGGGTGCACGGCGATCGCCGATTCTGCAACCACGTCCCCTGAACATTCGGTGAACCTCAGCACCGATCCAGAGCCAGTCACTCGTTCCACAGAAGGGCGCCGGTGGATCTCACCCTCATCGTCGTGCTGGTCATCGCACTGGCGCTGTTCTTCGACTTCACGAACGGCTTCCACGACACGGCGAACGCCATGGCGACGCCGATCGCCACGGGAGCGCTGCGGCCGAAGATGGCCGTCGGGCTGGCCGCCATCCTGAACCTCGTCGGTGCGTTCCTGTCGACCGAGGTGGCGAAGACCATCTCGGGCGGCATCATCCGAGAGGGCGACGGCGGGGTGCTGATCACGCCCGAGCTGATCTTCGCCGGGCTCATCGGCGCCATCGTGTGGAACATGGTCACGTGGCTGCTGGGCCTGCCGTCGTCGTCGAGCCATGCCCTCTTCGGCGGGCTCATCGGCGCCGCGCTCGTCGGATTCGGCCTGCAGGCGATCGACTTCAGCGTCGTGATGTCGAAGGTCATCCTGCCCGCGATCCTCGCGCCGCTCACCGCCGGGCTGATCGCGTACATCGCGACGAAGCTCGCCTACGCCATCACGCGCCGCTACGACGGCAAGCCCGACGGCCGTGACGGATTCCGGCACGCGCAGATCTTCTCGTCGTCGCTCGTCGCCCTCGCGCACGGCACGAACGACGCGCAGAAGACGATGGGCGTCATCACACTCACGCTCGTCGCGGCCGGCCTGCAGAGCTCGGGCGACGAAGTGCAGCTCTGGGTGATCGTGACCTGCGCCGTGGCGATCGCCCTCGGAACGTACATGGGCGGCTGGCGCATCATCAAGACCCTCGGCACCGGACTCACCGACGTGAAGCCCGCACAGGGATTCGCGGCCGAGACCTCGACCGCCGCGACGATCCTCGCGTCGAGCCACCTCGGCTTCGCCCTGTCGACCACGCAGGTCGCGTCGGGATCGGTCATCGGGTCGGGCCTCGGCCGCCGCGGATCCAAGGTGCGCTGGCGCACGGCGGGTCGCATCGGCGTCGGCTGGCTGATGACCCTTCCCGCCGCCGGCGGCGTCGGCGCTCTCGCGGCCTTCATCGCCCAGTTCGGCGTCGTCGGCGTCATCGTCGACGCGATCGTCGGCGTGGTCGTGATCGTGGGCATCTTCCTCTGGTCGCGCCGCAACGAGGTTTCGCACAAGAACGTCGTGAGCGAGGTCGCCGCGTCGGGCCGGGCCGTGAAGATCAAGCGCAACCCCAAGCCGAAGAAGAAGGTGGCGCCGTGATCGACTGGCTCGCGTTCCTCGTCGTGCTCGTCTCGGCGCTCGCCGGGGCGGGCGTCGTCGTGAGCGCGTACGCGCTCGGCATCCGGCTGCTCACGATCTCGGGTCGCACACCGATCGTGACGCCCGCGACGTTCACGGATGCCATCACCGTCGTGACGCCCGCCGAGATCCGCCAGGCCGAGAAGCGAGCCGCCAAGGCGGCGCGGAAGTCGCCGCTCAGCGAGGGGCAGAAGCGCGCGGCGCTCATCGGCGCCTGGGCGTGCTTCGTGGTGAGCGCGGTCGCGGTCGTCGTCGGCATCTACCTCATCGTCGGCGAGCACCTCTTCACGCTCTTCGGCTGAGACGAGCACTGCGCGGGCGCGCCTCCCTGCGGATGCGGGGGATAGCCCCATACCTCGGCCGCGGCGGCCTCCGTAGCGTGGAATCACATCCACGAACAGGAGAACACCACCATGACCACCGCAACTCCCACCGAGCCGCAGGCGCCGTTCGCAGCGCCGAACCCGTACGCGGCACCCGCTGCGCCCGCGGAGGAGTCGCGCGGATTCAGCATTTCGAGCCTCGTGCTCGGGCTCGTCTCGATCGTCGCGAGCTACACCGTCGTCGTGCCGATCGTCGGCCTCGTGCTCGGCGTGACGGCCCTGAAGCGCGAACCCGCGTCGCGCACCATGGCGATCTGGGGCATCGTGCTGAACGCGGTCATGCTCGCGGGCGCAGCGCTCGTGACCTTCGGCGCCCTGGTCTTCGGCCTCGCGATGCTGCCGTTCGCCTTCCTCTGATCGCAGTCGGCCACGGGCCGCGCCCCGGCTTCGGGGCGCGGCCCGTTTCTCGTGCAGCGGGCGGCAGGAGCGTCGGGGCTGCCCGCCGCCCGTTCGCGGGAATCGACTCGGCGGTAGGCTCGAGGGAGTATCAGGCGCGGCGATCCCGCGCGAACGAGGCAATGGAGCCGCAGTGTCGATGACCCGACCCGAACACCTGTCCGAGCACACGACCGCGAAGGAGCACGTCACGAATCCCGTCGAACCCGACCCTCCCATGCGCACCGAGACCGACTCGCTCGGCACCGTGGAGGTGCCGGCGGGTGCGTACTGGGGCGTGCACACGGTGCGGGCGCTCGAGAACTTCCCGATCACCAAGCGGCCGATCTCTGTCTATCCCGATCTCATCGTCGCCCTCGCCTCGGTGAAGCAGGCGGCGGCTCGCGCCAACCACGAGGTCGGCGTGCTCTCCGCGAAGAAGGCCGCCCTGATCGACGAGGCCTGCCAGCGCATCATCGACGGCGAGCATCACGACCAGTTCGTCGTGGGCGTCATCCAGGGCGGCGCGGGCACGTCGACGAACATGAACGCGAACGAGGTCATCACGAACCTCGCGCTCGAGATCGCGGGGTACGGGAAGGGGCGCTACGACGTGCTCCACCCGATCGACGACGTGAACCGCAGCCAGTCCACGAACGACACGTACCCCACAGCGGTCAAGCTCGCGATGACCTTCGCGCTCAACGACATGCTCGGCGAACTCGACCAGCTGCGCATCGCGTTCGGGCGCAAGGGCCGGGAGTTCCACGAGATCCTGAAGGTCGGGCGCACACAGCTGCAGGATGCCGTGCCGATGACCCTCGGCCAGGAGTTCCATGGTTTCGCGACGACGCTCGGCGAGGACATCGATCGTCTTCGCGAGACGATCAAGCTGCTGCTCGAGGTGAACCTCGGCGCCACGGCGATCGGCACCGGCATCACCGCGGATCCCGGCTATGCCGAGGCGGTCGTGCGCCATCTGAACGCGATCACCGGGCTCCGCATGGAGCCCGCGCCCGACCTCATCGAGGCGACCAGCGACACGGGCGTGTTCATGACGTTCTCGAGCGCGCTGAAGCGCAGCGCGATCAAGCTCTCGAAGATCTGCAACGACCTCCGTCTCCTCTCGTCGGGCCCGCAGGCCGGCCTCGGCGAGATCAACCTGCCGCCGAAGCAGGCAGGGTCGAGCATCATGCCCGGCAAGGTGAACCCGGTCATCCCCGAGGCGGTCAGCCAGGTCGCCTATGCCGTCGCCGGGGCCGATGTCACGGTCACGATGGCGGCCGAGAGCGGCCAGCTGCAGCTGAACGCATTCGAGCCGGTCATCGCCCACTCGCTCCTGCAGTCCATCACGTGGATGCGCCAGGCGTGCTGGACCCTGCGCGTCAACTGCGTCGACGGGATCACCGCGAACACCGAACGGCTCGACGCCATGGTCTCGTCGAGCGTCGGCGTGATCACCGCGCTCATTCCCTTCATCGGCTATGCCGAGGCGTCGAACCTGGCCAAGCAGGCGCTGGCGACCGGGCGTCCGGTCGCCGACCTCGTCGTCGAGGGCGGGCTGATGACCCGCGCCGACGTTGAGGGGCACCTGTCACCGTCGCACCTGTCGGGCATCCACCCGATCACGACGACGATCCCGGTGGCCGACCTGCAGGGCGAGCCGTCGGAGTGAGCGCCGGCCTCAGATCACGCGGCAGTGCGTGGTGAGCGAGCCGATGCCCTCGATCGAGACCGTCACGGTGGAGCCGTCGCGAAGGAAGACCTGAGGGTTGCGGGAGTAGCCCGCGCCCCCGGGGCTGCCGGTCGAGATGAGCGTGCCGGCCGGGATCGTCGCGGAGCGCGAGAGGTAGGAGATGATCTCGGCCACGCCGCGCACCATCTCGTTCGTCGAGGCGTCCTGCAGAACGCGCCCGTCGAGGTTCGTCGTCAGCCACAGGTCTTGCGGGTCGGCGATCTCATCGGCGGTCACGACGACGGGCCCGGTGGGCGTGAAGCCGTCGAACGACTTGCAGCGCGACCACTGCGCCTCGCTGAACTGCAGGTCGCGTGCGGTGATGTCGTTGACGACGGTGTAGCCCCAGACGTAGTCGAGTGCGTCGCGAGCGTGCACGCCGCGCGCGGGACGGCCGATGATCACACCGAGCTCCGCCTCGTAGTCGACCTGCGTCGTGAGGTCCTCGGGCCACGCGGTCGTCGAACCGTGCCCCGAGAGCGAGTTCGGCCAGAGCGAGAAGATCGTCATCGCGGTCTCGGAGCGGAGCTTCAGTTCCGAGGCGTGGGCTGCGTAGTTCGCGCCGATCGCGATGACCTGTGCCGGCCGGAGCACCGCGGACGAGTGCCGGAGGCCTGCGACCGGCAGGAGCTCGGCACCGGCGGCGAGGGCCGTGTCCACCGCGTCGCGCACCTCGGAGAGCCTGTCGGGGCCGCGTTCGATGAGGTCCTGCAGATCGCGCGGCGCCGGGTTCATGACCTCGTCGAGGAAGAGCGCGGAATCGCCTGAGACCACCGAGAGTCGAGGGGTGGTCTGGCCTTCGACTCTCAGGTGCGCGAACTTCACCTGACTAGGCTATCGGGCGCCCTCCTGCGCCAAGTTGTGCATCACGTACAACGAACGTCGCGCACGGCTCCGCGGCGTCGACAAGGCCGCCGGATGCCGCGCCGCCACGTCGCCGGGAATGGGTGCGTCGATCGGGGCCGGTGGACGGATCAGGCGCCTGCGCTCGCGGCACGCCAGAGATGCATCGACGCGTAGCTGCGCCACGGCGCCCACCGTGCGCCGACCGCGTCGAGCGCCGGCGCGGTCGAGGGGAGGCCGAGGCGTGCGGCACCGCCCCGCAGGGCGAGGTCGCTGGTCAGCAGGATGTCGGGCGCCCGGGTCACTCGCATGGCGAGGTAGCCGGCCGTCCACGGACCGATGCCCGGCACCTCGAGCAGGTCGCGCCGCAGTTCGTCGCGATCGCGCTCGGGCGCGACGACGAGGTCGCCGGCGTCGAGGCGTCGAGCCACGTCGACGATCGTGCGGATGCGCGCTCTCGGCCCGCGGAGCACCGATTCGCCGCCGTCTGCGATCGCGCCCGCCGTGGGAAACAGCACGTCTGGTTCGTCGTCGCTCACCGCGGGCATGCGTTCGCCGAGGGCTTGGGCGAGCCTGCCGAGTGCGGTGCGCGCCGATGCCACCGACACCTGCTGCCCGACCAGGGCGCGGAACACGAGTTCGTGGGCGTCGAGGCATCCGGGCACGCGCATGCCGGGTGCCGCGGCGACGGATGCCGCGAGGGCGGGGTCGCTCGCGAGCGCCGCGTCGATCGCCACGGCGTCTGCGTCGAGGTCGAAGAGCCGGCGCACGCGTGCCACGAGCGGCGGCAGGTCGGCGAGGGTCGCAAGCCGAGCCTCGACGTCGATCGCGGGGGCGGCGTGGTCGGTCGCACTGAGGCCGACCACCGCCGGGCCGCCGGGAAGGCGCAGGGTGCGCCGGTACTCGGCGGGCGCGGCGACCTCCACTCCGTCGAGCGCGCGCGCCCCCAGCCACGCGAAGACGCCCGCCGCGTCGAACGGTGCCCGGGCGGGCAATCGCAGGCGTACGACGCTCGCGACCTCGGCCGTCGCTGCGCCGGCCGCTGTCGTGCTGAGGTCGGCGGGGCCGGGCGAGGGGCGCCGCTCGCGCAATCGTGCCGTCGCACGGAGCTCGAGCGGGCTGCGTTCGTAGACCTCGCGGATCGTGTCGTTGAACTGGCGGATGCTGCCGAAACCCGACGCGAACGCGACATCCGCCACCGGAAGCGACGTGGCGGTGAGCAACGACCGAGCCGTCTGCGCGCGGTGTGCGCGCGACAGTGCGAGCGGGCCCGCGCCGAGCTCGGCACCGAGCACGCGGGTGAGGTGCCGCGGCGTGTACCCGAGGCGTGCCGCGAGGCCCGGCACGCCCTCGCGCTCGACGACACCGTCGGCGATGAGCCGCATGGCCCGTGCTGCGAGGTCGTCGCGCAGGTCCCACTGGGGGGAACCGGGCACCGCGTCGGGCAGGCAGCGCTTGCACGCACGCAGCCCGGCTTCGTGCGCCGCCGCCGCAGTGAGGTAGAAGCTGACGTTCGACGGTTTTGGGGAGACGGCCGGGCAGCTCGGCCGGCAGTAGATGCCGGTGGAGTGGACGCCGGTGATGAACTGTCCGTCGAAGCGCGCATCGCGCGACTGCATGGCCCGGTAGCGCTCGGCGAAGACCGGGTCGGCGAGCGGGTCGAGCACGTCTGCGGGCCCGGTGAGCGAGCGCTGCGGCTGGGTCATGCGACCAGCCTCGCACGTGCCGCCGACATCGACTAGCGGGAATCGGACACGGCCGCATCGCTAGGCTGGACGGATGCCGCATGACGTCGTCACCCAGCTGAAGCTCGCCCTCGGTGCGTCCGTCACGACCGATCCCGCCGCACTCGACGCGACCCGCGAGGACCGCTCGGGATGGCGCAGCGCGACCCCGCCGCTCGCGGTCGTGCACGCGGCATCCGTCGCCCAGGTGCGGCAGGTCATGCGCATCGCGCATGAGACGCGCACACCGGTCGTGCCGCGCGGGGCGGGCACGGGCCTCGCCGGCGGGGCCATCGCCAGCCCGGGCGCGGTCGTGCTCGACGTGTCGCGCATGAACCGCATCCTCGAGATCTCGGAGGCCGACGAGCTCGCGGTCGTCGAGGCCGGGGTGCTGAACGGCGACCTCAACGCCGCGCTCGCGCCCCTCGGCGTGTGGTTCGCGCCCGACCCCGCGAGCCGCGCCATCTCATCCATCGGAGGCAACATCGCCACGAACGCCGGCGGTCTGCTGTGCGCGAAGTACGGCGTCACCCGCGAGGCCGTGCTGGGGCTCGCGGTCGTGCTCGCCGACGGACGGCTGCTCCGCACCGGCCATCGCACCGTCAAGGGCGTGACCGGTTACGATCTCACGGCCCTGTTCACCGGGTCCGAAGGCACCCTCGGCGTCATCGTCGAGGCCACGGTGCGCCTGCGGCCGATCGCGCGCGGCGAGGTCGTCACCGTCGCGGCGGTGTTCTCCGACGTGGAGCGTGCCGCCGCGGCATCCGCCGCCGTGACCGCCGCGCGCATCAGGCCGGCCGTGCTCGAGCTCATCGATGCGTCGGGCCTCGCCCGTGTCGCCGCCTACCTCGGGCCGGCCGGCATCGCGGGCACCCCGCTGGAGGGCATCGCCCCGGGCGAGACGTTCCTGCTCGCGCAGAGCGATGCCGAGGGGGCGGGCGCCGAGGCCGACGCGATCGCGGCGGTGTTCGAGTCCGCGGGCGGCCGGGTCTCGCGATCAGCGGATGCCGCGGCCGGCGAGCGCCTGCTCGACATCCGGCGGGCGATGCACCCCGCGCTCGCCGCATCGGGCCAGGTGCTCATCGAGGACGTCGCGGTGCCGCGCTCGCGGCTGCCTGAGATGTTCCGCGCGATCGACGAGATCGGGCGGCGCCACGGGATCGAGATCCCCACGATCGCGCACGCGGGCGACGGCAACCTGCACCCGAACTTCGTGTACTCGGGCGACGAGGTGCCGACCGGCGTGTGGGCGGCGGCCGACGAGATGTTCCGCGCGTCCGTCGCGCTCGGCGGCACGCTCACGGGCGAGCACGGCGTCGGCATCCTCAAGCGTCGCTGGCTCGCCGACGAGCTCGGCGTCGACTCGCTCGAGCTGCAGCGGGGCATCAAGGAGCTGTTCGACCCGACCGGCATCCTGAATCCGGGCGTGATGTTCGAGTCATCCGCCTTCGAATCGACCGCACGGTGACGCACGCGGTCGATAGGCTGCGCGAGTGAGCTCCCCGTCGCCCGCTGTGAATCCGTCGCCCGCGCCGCCGCTCTGGAACACGCCGCCCGTCGCACGGGGCGGCGGCGGAGTGTTCGCGGCGATCGGCATCGTCGTCGCGGCGATCGTCGGTCTCCTCGTCTTCGCGTACCTCGTCGCGGGCCTCGGCCCGTCGAGCCTCGCCATCGGCTCGGTGCTCGCGCTCGTGCCGCTCATCATCGTGCTGCTCACGGTGCGCTGGGTCGACCGCTGGGAGCCCGAGCCACGCTGGGCGCTGTGGTTCGCGTTCCTGTGGGGCGCGGGGGTCTCGGTCGCGATCGCGCTCGTCGTCGACCTCGGCGTGCAGCTGGCGATCGCGTTCGCCGAGCCCGGCGTCGGGCCGAACGAAGCCGTGCAGGCGGTGGTGCAGGCGCCCATCGTCGAGGAGACGGCCAAGGGCGTGGGCGTGCTGCTGCTCTACGCCTTCTCGCGATCCCACTTCGACGGGCCCGTCGACGGCCTCGTCTACGCCGCCACGATCGCAGCGGGCTTCGCCTTCACCGAGAACATCCTCTACTTCGGCGTCGCGCTCGCCGAGGGCGGTGCGGGAGAGCTCGGCGCCACCTTCGTCATGCGCGGACTGTTCTCGCCCTTCGCGCACGTGCTGTTCACGGTCTGCATCGGGCTCTGCGTCGGCATCGGTGCGCGACGCGGCGGCGGCGCCGGCGTCGTGGGCTGGTTCCTCCTCGGCCTCCTGGGTGCCGTGCTGCTGCACGCGTTCTGGAACGGCTCGCTCGCGTTCGCGACCGACGCGATCGGCCTCTACTTCACCGTGCAGGTGCCCATCTTCGTCGGGGCGATCCTCATCACGTGGTTCCTGCGGCGCGAGGAGACGCGCGTGACCCGAACCCGCCTCGCCGAGTACGGGGCGGCAGGGTGGTTCAGTCCTGCCGAGGTCGAGATGCTCGCCACGCCGGGCGGCAGGCGGCAGGCGGTCGCGTGGGCGCGGGCGCAGACACCGCCGCGCACGGCGACGATGCGCAGGTTCATCACGGATGCCACGCACCTCGCGTTCACCCGCCAGCGGCTCGTCACCCGTCGCGACGCCGGCCGTGCCGCGGTCGACGAGCCCGCGCTGCTGGCCGCGGTGGCGGCAGGCCGGGCCGCGCTGATGCGCTGAGCCGCAGGAGGAGTGTTCGCCCCGGCATGAAGAAACTCGCCGCCCTGTGGTGTGGCACTGCCGACATCGCTACGGGGCGGCGAGTTCTCGGATTCCAGAGTGCAACGTGTTCGCAGTCAGCGCAAGAGGCAGGTGGACGCTTGTCCGCCCGGGCCGACTCCGTTTGGATGGAACGCATGACTGACACGAACAGCAAGCCCGAGGTCGACGCACCCGAGGGCCCCGCCCCGGCCGACCTCGTCATCGAGGACCTCGTCGTGGGCGACGGCGCCGAGGCGAAGCCCGGCTCGACCGTCGACGTGCACTACCTCGGCGTCGAGTACGACACGGGCGACGAGTTCGACTCGTCGTGGAGCCGCGGCCAGTCGATCAACTTCCCACTCCAGGCCCTCATCTCCGGATGGCAGGAGGGCATCCCCGGCATGAAGGTCGGCGGTCGTCGCAAGCTCACCTGTCCGCCGGCCAAGGCCTACGGGGCCGCAGGCGGCGGTCACCAGCTCTCGGGCAAGACGCTCATCTTCGTGATCGACCTGCTCGGCGTGAGCTGAGTCGTTCCACCCACTTCGAAGGCCGTCGGGTGCGCCCGGCGGCCTTCGTGCTGCAAATCGGATCTGCGGTCGTGGCGGGGCCGTATCGCCGCTAGCCTCGGGGAATGACCGAGACGACGTTCGACAGCCTCCTCGCCGCCCAGATCGGCAACGAGTTCTCCGCATCACAGCAGTACATCGCGATCGCCGTGTGGTTCGACGACCACGACCTGCCCCAGCTCGCGCGGCACTTCTACCGGCAGGCGGTCGAGGAACGCAATCACGCCATGATGCTCGTGCGGTACCGTCTCGACCGCGACCTGGGTGTCACGATTCCGGGCGTCGCGGAACCTCGCACGGCGTTCGCAGATGTCGAGGAGCCGATCGCGCTCGCCCTCGAACAGGAGAAGCAGGTCACCACGCAGATCGAAGCACTCTTCGCGGCCGCCCGCGCGGAGGGCGACGCGCTCGGCGAGCAGGCCATGCTGTGGTTCCTCAAGGAACAGGTCGAAGAGGTCGCATCGATGTCGACGTTGCTGACGATCGTGCAGCGCGCCAACGCCGGCGGCACGCTGTTCGACGTCGAGAACTTCGTCGCCCGCGAGCAGATCGGCGACGCCGGAGCCGACCCCGACAGTCCAGAGGCGGCGGGCGGCGCGCTGTGACGGACGGGCCTAGCCGGGGCGCCGACGTCGGCCCGCGTCCGTCGTCGATCGGCCGTCGCCCCTCGCCGCCGGACGCCCCCGCTCGGGTTCGGCCGTCTCCTGCACCCGGTTGACGAGTTCGCGCCACGGGCCGACGAGTTGTCGCTCGGCGAGCGTGGCCTCGTACGGCTCGCAGCGGATGCGGTAGACGAAGCGATCGGGTTCGGGCGGCGCGGGCGGTGGCCGACCCCACGGGATCTCCTCGATGAGGAGGTACCAGTCGTCTCGGTCGGGCTGATCGTCGACGCGCACCTCCCACGTGAGACGGAGGCCCGCCAGGCCGCCGCTCCGCGACACGATGACGTCCATGAACGGGATGGTACTCCGGCACGCCGAACGGCGCCCCCGCGCGGGCTGCACAGGCCCCGCGTGGGCGCCCCGCCCGGCTACGCCGGAGCCACCGCGACCCCGACCGTCGCCCAGCCGCCCTCGACCGCCCGAGCCTCACGCGAGGCGGGGCCGTACCGCTCCCGGGCCGCGCGCACCGTCTCGCTCGCGAAGCGCCGGAAGTCGGTGTTCGGCCGCAGGCGCCCGGAGGTGAGCACGTCGTACCAGACGCGCCCCACCTCCTCCCAGGCGAACCCGCCGAGCTCGACCGCAGCGAGCGCGAACGCACGATTCGGTATGCCGGAGTTCAGGTGCACTCCGCCGTTGTCGTCGTCGGTGTCGATGTAGCGGTCGAAGTGGTCGGGCTGCGGGTCGCGGCCGAGGATGTCGTCGTCGTACGCCGTGCCGGGCTCCTTCATCGAGCGGATGGCGCGACCGTCGACCGCGGCGGTGAACACGCCCTCGCCGATGAGCCAGGTGGCGGATGCGGCATCCTGACCCCTCGAATACTGTTCGACGAGCGCGCCGAACACGTCGGAGACATGCTCGTTGACGGCCCCCGACTGGCCCTGGTAGCGAAGGTTCGCCGTGCGTTCGGTCATGCCATGCGCGAGCTCGTGCCCGACGACGCTGAGCGACTGCGCGAACCCGCGGAACACCTGACCGTCGCCGTCGCCGAAGACCATGCGTCCGCCGTCCCAGAACGCGTTGTCGTAGTGGTCGCCGTAGTGCACGGTCGCCTCGAGCGGCATGCCCCCGTCGTCGATCGAGTCGCGCGCGAACACCCGGGCGAACAGCTCGAACGTGTCGCCGAGCCCGACGTACGCCTGATCGGCCGCCGTGTCGCCGGTGGGCGGCTGACCTTCTCTGCGCACGAGGCGACCGGGCAGCGTGTCATCGCCCTCGGCGTCGGAGATGCGCCGGTCGGGCTGCGGAGCCGTGCCGGGCGCGGCGGCAGGCCGCTCATCCCGAGCCGAGGGACGCCCGGGCGCCATGAAGGAGGGGAGGTCGCCCGCGGCGCGCCACTCGCGCACCGGCTGGTCGCGCACGAGCGATCGGCGTGCGGCTTCCGCCGCCTCATCGAATCGCGGACCCGCCGCGCGGGCGATGTGCGCGAGCAGGTAGGGCGGCACGATCGCCGCGTGCCGCGACCGATGGGGGTGGGGCCGGGGCATCCGCGTCATGCACCGATCGTGGCACGTCCCGCCGACAGGCATGGGAAGCTGAAGGGGTGTCCGCCGCCCTCGCCGAGACAACCGAGGTCCGCACGCACCCGATCGGACTCGTGCCGGCGGTGCTCGTGTGCGGCGCGGCGGTGCTTCTGTTCGGGTTCATGGTGCCGGTCGCGGGCTACGCGGTGCTGGGCGCCGGGCTCGTCGCCGCCTGGCTCACCGACCGTTCGGGCCGAACGAGCCGGCTGCTGCCCGACCTGTCGCTCGTCGCGCTCGGGCAGGTGATCATCTCGACCATCTCGCTCGCGGCCGACATCAGCTATCCGAGCATCGTGCGCTTCGCCGTCGTGCTCGGCCTCGCCGTGGTGGTGCCCTACGTCGTCTCGCGATACGGGTACGGCGACCGCGTCATCCGCTTCCCGTGGCGCACCGGCCGACGTTGGACGCGCACCCAGTGGATCTACCTCGTCGCTGTGGCAGTCGCCGGATGGCTCATCCTGCCGTTCTACTTCATCACCTCGGGCGTCTACCAGAACTGGCCGACCGTGACCGAGCCCGACGAGATCGCCCGCTTGTTCGTCGGCGTGAACGCGGTGGGCACCTGGGACGAGTTGTTCTTCGTCTGCACGGTCTTCGCGTTGTTGCGGCGCCACTTCCCGACCTGGCAGGCGAACCTGCTGCAGACGATCGTGTTCGTGTCGTTCCTGTGGGAGCTCGGCTACCAGTCGTGGGGGCCGCTGCTCACGATCCCGTTCGCGCTCGTGCAGGGCTACACCTTCAAGCTCACGAAGTCGCTCACGTACGTGCTGGTCGTGCACCTGATCTTCGACGCGGTCGTGTTCTGCGTCATCGTGTACGCGCACAACGGCTGGCCGGCGATCTTCCCGCTGGTGCCGGCGTAGGCCGGACGCAAGGGGGGCGAAGTCCGATCAGGCGCCGTGGGGTCACGATTCGACGGAGGCCCCATGCTGCCCCAGCCACTCGAGCATCACGGCCACGTGGTTCACGCTCGGGTCGTGCGACGAGTACAGCAGCGTGACACGGTCGTGCTCGTCGCCGAGGGCGAGCAGCTCGGTCGTGACAGGATTCGCGTCGAGTTCGGCGACGTAGCGCGTCACGAACTCGTCATGCCGCGTGGGGTTGCGGTGCCACTCCGTGCGGAGGTCGGCTGAGGGCGCGATCTCCTTCAGCCACAGGTCGAGGTCGGCGCGCTCCTTCGACACCCCGCGCGGCCACAGTCGGTCGACCAGCACCCGGTAGTCGTCGGATGCCGCGGGCTCGTCGTAGAAGCGCTTCATCGTGAACCCCATGGGCGACAGTCTGCCGCAGGCCGTCGACGACGCGAAGGAGTACGCCAGGGCTCGATACGCTCATCGCGTGACCAGCGCACCCCACTTCATGCACGCGATCGTGCTCGACCGTTACGGTCGGCCCGGGCGGGTCATGCGCCTCGCCGAGGTTCCACGACCGGTACCGGGCCCGGGGCAGGTGCTCGTTCGCGTGCACGCCGTGTCGTTGAACTCGTGGGATGTCGACATCGTCACCGGCGCGGCCCTCAACCGTCTTGCGGCGCCGTTCCGGCCGCAGCATCGGGTGATCGGGTCGGATGTCGCGGGCGACGTCGTCGCGGTCGGCGACGGCGTCACTCGGCATCGGGTGGGCGACCGGGTGTTCGGCGAGCTCACCGCGAGCGGGTGGGGCGGCTTCGCCGAGTACGTCGCCGCCCCCGAGGATGCCGTCGTGCCGCTGCCCGATCGCGTCGACGATGTCACGGCGGCGGCGCTGCCGCAGGCCGGGAGCATGGCGCTGCAGGCGCTCGGCGACCGCAGTGCGTTCAGCGGACGGCGCGTGCTCGTCGTGGGTGCCGGCGGCGGGGTGGGCACGTTCGCGCTCCAGCTCGCGACCGCTGCCGGGGCACGCGTCGCCGTCGTCGATCGCGCGGCGAAGCTCGGCCGACTGCGCGAGCTCGGGGCATCCGAAACCTTCGACGCAGCACCCATCCCGCGCGAGACCGACGCGTTCGATCGCATCCTCGACGTGGTGGGAGCGCTGTCCGCCGCCGAGCACCGGCGCCTGCTCGCACCCGACGGCGAGGCCATCGCGATCGGCGGCCGTCCGCGGCGCATTCTGGGCTACGCCCTCGCGGGCGCGCGCAGCGCCGAGCGAGACGGCGGTCGCAGGGTGCGCCTGCTCGCGGCCGTGCCGAACCGCGACCTGCCAGAGCTCGCAGCGCTCGTCGCGGCGGGCTCGCTCCGGGCGATCGTCGACGGTCCGCACCCGCTCGAGACCGCGCCGCGCCAGGTCGAGCGGCTCCGTGCAGGCGACGTGTTCGGCAAGGTCGTGTTCATGCCATGATGCGCGGGCGCCCTCATGCCGTACGACCTTTTCCCGGCTCACGACGCTTCCGAAGGGTCGTCGCGCGGCAGAAAGGTCGTCACGCTGAGCCCGACCGGCACGCGGCATCCGCTCTGCTAGACTCGTGAGGTTGCCGTCAGAACGGCCGCGCAGAAAGAGAGCCCAGGCAGAAGGCCACGGGCAGCGCGCAACGAGAGAAAGGGGATCCCATCTATGGCACTCGAAGCAGACGTCAAGAAGGCGATCATCGAAGAGTACGCGACGCACCCCGGTGACACTGGATCCCCCGAGGTTCAGATCGCGCTCCTCACGAAGCGAATCAAGGACCTCACCGAGCACCTGAAGGAGCACAAGCACGACCACCACTCGCGTCGTGGCCTGCTCCTCCTCGTCGGTCAGCGTCGTCGTCTGCTCGGCTACCTCGCCGACGTCGACATCGCGCGCTACCGCTCGCTCATCGAGCGTCTCGGGCTGCGCCGCTGAGCGCAAGCTCGCGCGGCTCTCGATGACACCGCGAACTTCTTGCGAAGGCCTCCGCTGCGGCGGAGGCCTTCGTCATTCCCGGGTCGATACTCCGAGCGGATGCCGCGGGCCGATCCCCGTCACGCCGACCGTGCGCGGTACGCGCGAACCGCCATCCGGTTGCCGCATCGGGTGCTGCAGAACCGGCGCGAGGCGTTCTTCGACATGTCGACGTAGAGGCTCTCGCAGTCGTCGGCGTCGCAGACGCGGAGGCGCTCCATCTCGTCGGCGCGGATGACGTCGACGAAGGCCATCGCCGCCTCCACCAGGATGCGCCGAGCCAGCGGTGCGTCGAGCTCGGTCGCGTGGATGTGCCAGTCGAGGTCGTCGTGGCGCACGAGCCGCGGAAGGGCGCGGGCGTCTTCGAGCAGGTCGTTGACCTCCTCGACGGCGGCGTCGCGGTCGAGCAGCCAGAGGGCACGCAGCCGGGCGCGGGCGCTGCGCACCTCGGCGAGTTCGCGGTCGTCGCCGTCGCGCCGGCCCGAGAACCTCCACCCGTCGAGCAGGGCCGTCAGCTGCGCCGGTGTCGACAGCTCGTCGTCGCCGGAATCGGATGCCTCGGGCACGGTGTCGGCGAGCGCTGCGGCGAACCCGAGCGAGGCTTCGGTGTCATTGGTGAAAATCATTTGACTCCTGACGGACGTGCGGAGTAGCGTAACCAGCATAACGCGGTTCGGTCATGACAAGGCCGAGGATCGCGGACATCCACACAGAAACACCCGCCAGTCACAGTCAAGGGAGCGCCCGATGCGTGGATCGCGCGGCATCGCCGGAATCATGCTCGGGCTCGCGTCGGGCCTCGCGTTCGGCGCGGGCGGCGCCATCGTCAAGCCGCTGCTGGAGGCGGGCTGGTCGCCGGGCGCCGCGGTGTTCCTGCGCATCTCGGTCGCCGCGCTGCTGCTCGTCGTGCCGGGTCTCATCGCCCTGCGATTCGACCTGCGCCCGCTCTGGCGGGCGAAGTGGACCGTGCTCGTGTACTCGATCATCGCGGTCGCCGGCGTCCAGCTGGCGTTCTACGCCTCCATTGCGCGCATCCCGGTGAGCGCCGCGCTGCTCATCGAGTACCTCGCGCCGGTCGCCCTGGTTGCGTTCGCCTGGGCGCGCACACGCCGCGCACCCCAGTTGGTGGTGCTCTCCGGTTCCGTCGTCGCGATCGCCGGCCTCGTGCTCGTCATCGGCCCGGCCGGCGGCGCCATCGACCCGCTCGGCATCGTGCTCGCGGGCGTCGCCATGCTGGGCGTCGCGGTCTACTACGTGCTCGGCGCCCGTGACGACCTGGGCGTGCCGCCGATCGCGCTGGCCGCCGCCGGAGTGGTCATCGGAGCCATCGTTCTCGGTCTCGCGGGCCTCACGGGCCTCGTGCCCTTCGAGTTCGTGCTGACCGACATGCCGTTCCTCGGCGGCGCCGCGCCCTGGTGGGTGCTCGTGCTCACCGTCGGCGCCATCTCGACCGCGTTCGCCTACGTTGCGGGCATCCAGGCGATCCGCATGCTGGGCACGAGGCTCGCCTCGTTCCTCGGCCTCTCCGAGGTCGTCTTCGCCGGAGTAGTGGCCTGGGTGCTGCTCGGCGAGGCGATCGGTCCGTTGCAGCTGCTCGGCGGCATGCTCATCCTCTGCGGAATCGTGCTCGTGCGGCTCGAGCGACGCGCAACCGAGCCGTCCGCGGGCGATCCCGCGCCCGACGCCGAACTCGTGCCCGCCGCCCGGCCCCTGGCCGCAGAACACTCCTAGACTCGCCGCATGCGATTCGGCGTCGTCATCCTCCCGCAGTACGACTGGCCCGAGGCCGCCCGCCGGTGGCGCGCAGCCGAGGAGTACGGTTTCGACCACGCCTGGACCTACGACCACCTCTCGTGGCGCGGGCTCGCCGGTGAACGATGGCACGCGACCGTGCCGACCCTCACCGCCGCGGCGACCGTGACGAAGCGCATCGGGCTCGGCACGTTCGTCGCCTCGCCGAACTACCGGCATCCCGTGCCCTTCGCGAAGGACATCGCGACCGTCGACCAGATCTCCGGCGGCCGGATACTCCTGGGCGTCGGCTCGGGCGGCACCGGCTTCGACGCGTTCGTGCTCGGCCGGCCCGAGCTCACGCCGCGCGAGCGCTTCGCCCGCTTCGCGGAGTTCGCCGAGGCGCTCGACGCGCTGCTGCGGTTCGAGCAGCCGGGGGCCGACGGCGGCGCGGGCGGCACTGGTGACGCCGCCCCCGCCGGCATCTCGTTCGAGGGCGAGTGGTACACGGCATCCGGCGCGCGCATGGTCGGCGAACCGTCGCAGCATCCGCGGATGCCGCTGCACGTCGCCGCCGACGGGCCGAGAGGCCTTGCGCTCGCCGTGCGCATCGCCGATGGTTGGGTCACGACCGCGGGCGACGACGACGACACCGAGGCGTGGTGGCGGAGGGCCGGCGACCTGATCCGTCGCCTCGACGACGCGTGCGCCGACGCCGGACGAGACCCATCCACGATCAGCCGCACGCTCTCACTCGACGCCGAGGCGCGCTACAGCCTCGCGAGCGTCGGCGCGTTCGACGAGGCGGTCGGGCGCGCCGCCGAGTTCGGCTACACCGACGTCGTCTCGCACTGGCCGCGCGAGCACGGCCTGTACGCCGGTGACGAGTCCGTGCTCGACGAGGTGGCGCAGCGGCTAGCCTGAAACGCATGCCCGCGCCCCGTTCGAAGCCCCTGCTCCGCTGGGAGCCGCTCCCATTCCTCGTGCTGATGGTGCTGCTCCTGCTGACGGGACCGATTCGCCCCGACGGCTCGCCCGTGCTGTTCGTGCTCCTCGTGGCCCTGATCCTCGCCGCGATCGGCTGGCTCCTGATCTCGCTGATCCGCGGCAGCCGGCGCACCAACCCCGACCAGTGGGGCGACCTGGCCACGCTCGAGGGTCTCGACATCGTCGACGCGCCGCATTTTCAGCGTGTCGTGCGCAGGGTCGTGCCGGTGGAGGACGTGCAGCGGCACCAGCCCGCGATCGAGCTCGCCCGCCTGTTCGGCGGCACCGAGCAGCAGGCCGTCCTCGTGCCGCGCGCGAACCGCTGGCTCACCCGCCGGTACCGCATCGGCGTGCAGCTCGTGGGGGGCGACCGCCCGCGGCACGCGGGCTTCCTCGGACATGCTGCGCAGGAGCACTGGGTCGAACTGCTCGACGGCCTCCGCGAACGCGGCGAGTACGTGCGGGTTCCGGCGATCGTGACGGGAGCGTCGCGCCCCTACCGCGTCGATCTCGACCTCAGCGGCCTCGAGGGCCTGACGGAATACGGCGCCGCCGGGTAGCCGGGGGTCGCGGCATCCGCTCGGTCAGGCCTCGGTGGCCCCGGACGCGGCGACGGCCTGCTCGGCCTCCTGACGGGCGAGGTCGCTGCGTACCATGTCCATGTCGAGCTCGCGCACCTGCGAGATGAGGTCGTCGAGCATCGGACGGGGGAGCGCGCCGGCCTGCGCGAAGACGCCGATGCCCTCCTTGAACGCCATGATCGTGGGGATGGAGGTGATGTTCATCGCTGCGGCGAGCTGCTGCTGGTCTTCGGTGTCGACCTTCGCGAAGACGAAGTCGGGGTTCGCCTCGGAAGCCGCCTCGTAGTTCGGCGCGAACTGCATGCACGGCCCGCACCAGCCGGCCCAGAAGTCCACGAAGACGGTCTCGCCCCCGAGGATGGTCTGCTCGAAGTTCTCAAGGGTCAGCGCGACGGTAGCCATGCGTCCACCCTACGACGCGTCGCTGTGCGGGCGTCCGGCGTCGCCTGTGGGTGGGCTGTGAGGGCCCGGGGTATCGTGAGGGCGTGGTCGAATTCGGAGGGAAGCTCGGTTCGTTCCGTCGGCGCGGCTCGGCCCACGATGCGGCACCGGTGCTTCCAGCGGATGTCGCGACGGATGCCGCGGACGAGGCGCGCCTGCTCGACGAGGCCATCCCGGATCTCGACTGGCGGGCCTTCCCGCCCGACGCCGAGTTCTCGCGCTTCGAAGCGCCGAGCGGCGCACTCGCCCGTGTGGCGATCGGACCGGCATCCGGTCCGCGCGTCGTGCTCGTGCCCGGCGCCACCGGCTCGAAGGAGGATTTCGTGCTGATGATGCCGCTGTTCGCGGCATCCGGCTATCGCGTGGAGGCGTTCGACCTGGCGGGGCAGTACGAGTCCGCCGACGCCGGCCCATGGAACCTCACGCCTCGCCGCGGCACCTACGATGAGCGCCTCTTCCTCGACGACCTCATCGCCGTGCTCGACGACGGCGCTGCGCGCGCGCACGTGCTCGGCTACAGCTTCGCGGGCACCATCGCCGAACTCGCCCTCCTCGAGCGACCCGATCGGTTCGCCAGCCTCACACTCCTGAGCGCGCCCCCCGAGCCGGGGCAGGCGTTCCGCGGTGTGAGGCGCATCGGACGCCTGAGCGGCCTCACGACGCCGCGTCAGGGTGCGGCGCTCATGCTCTGGGGCATCCGGAACAACCTGAACCGCGTGCCGCCGGGTCGCATCGCCTTCGTCCGCGAACGGTTCGCCCGCACCCGGCGGGAGAGCATCGACGACATCATCGGGCTCATGATGCGAACGCCCGATCTCCGGGCGGGGCTCGCCGCATCGCCCGTGCCGAAGCTCGTCGCCGTCGGCGAGCACGACATCTGGCCGCGCGAGCTGCACGAGCGGTTCGCGCGCGAGATCGGGGCGCGCTTCGCCGTGTATCCGACCGGGCACAGCCCCTGCGAGACCGCACCGCACCGACTCGTGCGCGACATGACCGCGCTGTTCGCCGAGACCGACGAAATCCCGTAGGGGCGACGTCACCATCTCGGACCACGGATGCCGCGCACGCGTCAGGCCGGCAGCGGTTCCTCGCCCTCGACGTCGACGTCGACGTCGACCTCGTCGGACGCGCCCCAGTGCGCGCTCGCCCGGCGATGGGCGGCACGGCGCTCGCGCGGTGACCACGCCCGGAAGTCGATCGCGAGCGTGACGAACGCGATGCGCATGCGGCGCCAGAGCCCCCCGAGGCTGTCGAACGGCCGCGCGGACAGCCCGACGAGGAGCGTGTCGTGGCGCACGACGATCATGCCCGGCTGGATCCACCACGAGAGGTCGAGATCGTCGTGCACGTCGCCGCGGTCGCGGTGCACCAGCTCGCGAAGCTCGAGCCACGCGTCGCGCCGCATGGCGTAGTTGGAGCCGAAGGCGGGGGGATGCCCGAGGAGCAGCCCGATGAGCGCGAAGTATCCGCCGAGGTAGATGTTGCGCGCGATCCACCGGATGGGCGCGTTCGCGCCGTAGAAGACGCCCGAGCCGGTGATGATCGTCGGACGGTCCTCCCGCGACATCCGCCGCTCGACCTCGGCGAGCCATCCTGGAGCCGGCACCGAGTCGGCGTCGAGGCGGGCCAGCACGTCGCCGGATGCCGCGTCGAGTCCTGCTGCGGTGGCGGGCCAGACGCCGCGCACCGGCTCGGAGACGAGACGCGCGCCGTGTGCGATGGCGACGTTCGCCGTGTCATCCGTCGATCCGTTGTCGACGACGATGATCTCGTCGGCCGGGCGCGACTGGACTGCGAGCGCGTCGAGGCATCCGGCGAGGTACACCGCGTCGTTGTAGCTCGGCACGACGACCGAAATGGTGCTCACGTGCGCGAGTCTAGCCACGAGACCCTCGCACCACGCACGTTTCGTGCGTGCGGCGTCCGTTTCTCGAATGGGGGCTGTCGCATCGCGTGTGCTCCAACATAGGCTCGCCGAAGTTGGGGACCAACGGAGGTCCCGAATCGGAAGGGAAGACGATGTACCCATCTGAACCACGTTCAGGGCGAGCCCGGACTGTCGCGATCGCGACGGCGGCTGTGTTCGCCATCGCCCTCGTCCCGGCGGGGAGCGCCCTGGCTGCCGAACCCGGGCAGGACATGAAGTGTCACAATCGCAACAACAACACCGTCTCGAAGCTCCTCGAATGCGTGGACGCCGATGGCGCGTTCGAGCATCTCGAGGCACTGCAGGCGATCGCCGACGAGAACGGCGGCAACCGGGCCGCCGGGCTGCCCGGGTACGACGCAAGCGTCGAGTACGTCGCCTCGACACTCGAGGACTACGGCTGGGACGTGACGATCGAGGAGTTCCCGTTCAAGTACGTCGGCCCGTCGGAGCTCGAGCAGCTCACGCCGGTGAACGCCGTGTACGAGACGGGGCCGTTCACCGGAACCGGCTACGGGGAGGTGACCGGCACGGTGATCCCTGTCGACGTCAACCTCGTCGGCGACCGGGCGAGCACGAGCGGCTGCGAAGCCGCCGACTTCGCCGGGCTCGACTTCTCGGGCGCGAGCGACATCGCACTCATCCAGCGCGGAAGCTGCGCCTTCGCGGACAAGGCGATCAATGCCGAGGCCGCCGGGGCCGAGGCCGTGATCATCTTCAACCAGGGGAACACTCCCGAGCGTGAAGAGCTGATCGTCGGCACACTGGGCGGCGACGACGTCGTCGGCATCCCCGTGGTCGGCGCGAGCTTCGCACAGGGCGAGGCACTTGCGCAGCAGGGCTCCACGGCTCGCGTCATGGTGCCGCAGCCGGAAGATCGGCCGCAGAAGAACGTCATCGCGGAACTGCCGGGCAGGAACGAGGACAACATCGTGATGGCCGGTGCGCACCTCGACTCGGTGCAGGCCGGCCCCGGCATCAACGACAACGGCAGCGGCTCAGCGGCGCTGCTGGAGGTCGCCGAGCGCCTTCGCAAGCTCAAGCCGCAGAACACCGTTCGCCTTGCGTGGTGGGGCGCAGAGGAGAGCGGCCTGATCGGATCCGAGCAGTACGTCGCCTCGTTGAGCCAGGTCGAGCGCAGCCACATCGCCCTCTACCTGAACTTCGACATGGTCGCGTCGCCGAACTACATCTACATGATCTACGACGGCGACCAGTCGGGCTTCGAGGCTCCGGTGGCGGTGCCCGAGGGATCGGTGCAGATCGAAGACCTCTTCGAGAGCTACTTCACGAGCGTGGGTCAGCCGTACGATGATGCCGAGTTCAGCGGCCGCAGCGACTACCAGGCGTTCATCGAGAACGACATCCCCGCCGGTGGACTGTTCACCGGAGCAGAGGTCGTGAAGAACGAGGAACAGGAAGCGATCTGGGGCGGTGTCGCCGGTGAGGCGTTCGACCAGTGCTACCACCAGGCCTGCGACGACATCGAGAACGTCGACCTCGACGCCCTCGACGTGAACGTCGACGCGATCGCGCTCGCGGTGCTCGCCTATTCCTATTCGACGGAGTCGGTCAACGGTGTGCCGGGCAAGCCGGTGCGCGGTGGGCTGAACCTGCCGGCGCCAGCCGGTCCCGAGATGACCTGGAGTGCCGGTGGCGGCGGATATCACCACGACCATGAGCCGACGGACCTCGACTGAGGTCGTGTCGGATCAGATCTGACCCGACGGGGCGGGGGTGCCGGATCGGCGCCCCCGCCCTTCCACGTGCCGGGGTCGCCGACCCGCGGCGAATCGGGAATACCGCGGTGGCGGCATCCGTTGGAGTAACTGTATGCATACGCATATGAATCGAGATCAGGCCCGGGAGGCCGGCATGCAGTTCGGAATCTTCACCGTCAGCGACATCACGCAAGACCCCACGACCGGTCGAACGCCGACCGAGAACGAGCGCATCAAGGCGACGCTGACGATCGCGAAGCACGCCGAAGAGGTCGGGCTCGACGTCTTCGCGCTCGGCGAGCATCACAACCCGCCGTTCTGGTCGTCGTCCCCCACGACGACCCTCGCGTACCTCGCCGCGCAGACCACGACGCTGCAGCTCTCGACCGCGACCACGCTCATCACGACGAACGACCCGGTGAAGATCGCCGAGGACTTCGCGATGCTCCAGCACGTCGCCGACGGCCGGGTCGATCTCATGCTCGGCCGCGGCAACACCGGCCCGGTCTACCCCTGGTTCGGCAAGGACATCCGCCAGGGCATCGAACTCGCCCTCGAGAACTACAACCTCCTGCACCGACTGTGGCGCGAGGACTCCGTCGACTGGCAGGGGCGGTTCCGAACCCCGCTCCAGGGCTTCCAGTCGACTCCGCGCCCGCTCGACGACGTGCCTCCGTTCGTCTGGCACGGCTCGATCCGCAGCCCCGAGATCGCCGAGCAGGCTGCGTACTACGGCGACGGCTTCTTCGCGAACCACATCTTCTGGCCCGCATCGCACACGCAGCGCATGGTCGCCCTCTACCGCCAGCGCTTCGAGCACTACGGGCACGGCGACGCCTCGCAGGCGATCGTCGGACTCGGCGGCCAGGTGTTCATGCGCAAGAACTCGCAGGACGCGGTGCGCGAGTTCCGCCCCTACTTCGACAACGCGCCGGTCTACGGCCACGGCCCGAGCCTCGAGGAGTTCACGCAGCAGACCCCGCTCACCGTCGGCAGCCCGCAGGAGGTCATCGACCGCACGCTCGGCTTCCGCGACTACGTGGGCGACTACCAGCGACAGCTGTTCCTCATGGACCACGCGGGCCTTCCGCTGAAGACGGTGCTCGAGCAGCTCGACCTCCTCGGCGAGGAGGTCGTTCCGGTGCTCCGTCGCGAGTTCGCGAAGGACCGGCCCGCCGCGGTTCCGGATGCCCCGACCCACGCGTCGCTCGTCGCCCGCAGGGCGAGCGAGAAGGCGGGTGCGACCGCATGACCACCACACGCACCATCGCGGTCGTCTCGGCCGGCCTCAGCCAGCCCTCCTCGACGCGACTGCTCGCCGACAAGCTCGCCGACGCCACCGTGACGAAGGTGAAGGCTGAGGGCATCGACACGACCGTCGAGACGTTCGAGCTCCGCGACGTCGCCGGCGACATCATGAACCACATGCTCACGGGCTTCGCGAGCCCGAAGCTCGAAGCCGTCATCGACGCGGTCACCGGAGCCGACGGTCTGATCGCCGTCACGCCGATCTTCACGACGAGCTACTCGGGGCTCTTCAAGTCGTTCTTCGACGTCATCGACAGCACGTCCCTCAGCGAGATGCCCGTCGTGATCGGCGCCACCGCGGGCACGCCGCGGCACTCGCTCGCACTCGATTACGCGTTGCGTCCGATGTTCACGTACCTGCACGCGGTCGTCGTGCCGACGGCCGTCTTCGCGGCCACCGGCGACTGGGGCGACGCCCCCGACAGCGTGAAGACGCTGCCGAATCGCATCGACCGCGCCGCGGACGAGCTCGCGGCCCTCGTGGCCACGACCGACCGCTCATCGGCAGTGCGCGACCCGTTCGCGCTCGACCGCCCGTTCAGCCACCTCATCGGCGGGCTGGTGGGGGAGTTCGCACGGCGCGACTCACTCGAGGACGAAGCTCACCTCGAGCGTCACAGACCACGCCGTGATCACGCCGTCCTTCGCTTCGACCTTCTGCTCCTTGACCCAAGCGCCGCTGACGTGCCGCAACGTCTCGGCGGCACGGGCGACACCCGCGGCGACGGCGTCCTCGAAGCTCGTCTCCGAGCGGACGGTGATGGTGGTGACCCGGGCGACCGATGACATGGCGTTCCTCCTCGAACGGCGGATGTTCCGTACGGCCCATCATCCGACAGAGGGCCGCCGATTGCGAGGGGTCAGCCGCTCTTGCGGCGGAACTCGCGCTTGTGGTCGGCCGGGCCCTGCGTGTGCTGGGCACCCCCGCCGCCGTCGAGGTGCGACTCGCCCTCGCGCTGCTTCGAGGCCGTGTTCTTGCGCTCGAGCGCCTCGCGGAACTTGCGTTTCGTCTCCTCGGAGGGGCCGGTTGTGCTCTGCTCGTCGGAAGTCATGCCTTCGAGTCTGGCACACGAACGCCGCGGCATCCGACGTCGCAGCCGGTGGAAAGCGCCCCTCTGCTAGAGTTGGACCGGTTGCCCGATGGGACGCCCACGTCTGATGTGCCGCGGCGCGGCGCGGCATCCGCTTCGGATGCAGACCACAACCGAACATCGAGCACCGATGGAGCAGGCCGGCAGGAAGCTGGTCCCCTGTGGTGGCTTACCGATCGAGACCCGAGCGGTGAACTTCTACTGGTGGCCAGCGTGAGCGTATCGCCTGATGCGTTTCGTAATGCCTGTTCCTGCTCCCGACGTTGAGTCGTGCCCACACGGGGTGCGACGGTAAACAAAGGAGACGACCTCTTGGAAGGTCCTGAAATCACGTTCGCCGAAACCGTCATCGACAACGGCAGGTTCGGCACCCGCACCATCCGCTTCGAGACCGGGCGCCTCGCCCAGCAGGCGCAGGGCTCCGCCGTCGCCTACATCGACGAGGAGACCATGCTGCTGTCGGCGACCTCCGTCTCCAAGCAGCCGAAGGAGCACTTCGACTTCTTCCCGCTCACCATCGACGTCGAAGAGCGCATGTACGCCGCGGGCCGCATCCCCGGCTCGTTCTTCCGCCGCGAGGGCCGCCCCTCCACCGAGGCGATCCTCACCTGCCGCCTCATCGACCGCCCGCTGCGCCCCTCCTTCGTCGAGGGCCTCCGCAACGAGGTGCAGGTCGTCGTCACCGTGCTCGCCATCGAGCCCGACGAGTACTACGACGTGCTCGCGATCAACGCGGCGTCGCTCTCGACCCAGCTCTCGGGCCTGCCGTTCTCGGGCCCGGTCGGCGGCGTGCGCGTCGCGCTCATCGACGGCCAGTGGGTCGCGTTCCCGAAGTACTCGCAGATCGAGGACGCCGTGTTCAGCATGGTCGTCGCCGGTCGCGTGGTCACCGAGGCCGACGGCTCGCAGGATGTCGCGATCATGATGATCGAGGCCGAGGCCACCGACAACGCGTGGAACCTCATCCAGGCCGGCGGCGTCAAGCCCGACGAGACGATCATCGCGCAGGGCATCGAGGCGTCGAAGCCGTTCATCAAGCAGCTCGTCGAGGCGCAGCAGCAGGTCGCGAAGACCGCTGCCAAGCCCACGGCCGACTACCCGACGTTCCCGCCCTACCAGGCGTCGACGAAGGATGCCGTCGAGGCGTTCGCGCTCGAGGAGCTGAAGGGCATCTACCAGATCGCCGAGAAGGTGGCTCGTCAAGACGCCGACGACGCGCTCAAGGCGCGCGTCAAGGAGCACGTCGCGGCGAAGGTCGAGACGGGCGAGCTCCCTGAATCGGCGAACGCCGAGGTCTCCGCCGCCTACAAGTCGGTGACGAAGCACGTGGTGCGTTCGCGTGTGCTCGCCGAGGGCGTGCGCATCGACGGGCGCGGGCTCGCCGACATCCGCCCGCTCGACGCCGAGGTGCAGGTCGTGCCCCGCGTGCACGGCTCGGCCATCTTCCAGCGCGGTGAGACCCAGATCATGGGCGTCACCACGCTGAACATGCTGAAGCTCGAGCAGCAGCTCGACTCGCTGAGCCCGGTCACCAAGAAGCGCTACATGCACAACTACAACTTCCCGCCCTACTCGACCGGTGAGACCGGTCGTGTCGGGTCGCCGAAGCGTCGCGAGATCGGGCACGGCGCACTCGCCGAGCGTGCGCTCATGCCGGTGCTGCCCTCGCGCGAGGAGTTCCCCTACGCGATCCGCCAGGTGTCCGAGGCGCTCGGCTCGAACGGCTCGACGTCGATGGGCTCGGTCTGCGCGTCGACGCTGTCGTTGCTGAACGCCGGCGTGCCGCTGCGCGCGCCGGTGGCGGGCATCGCGATGGGCCTCATCTCCGACACCGTCGACGGCGAGACCCGCTACGCCGCGCTCACCGACATCCTCGGGGCGGAGGACGCGCTCGGCGACATGGACTTCAAGGTCGCCGGCACTTCGGAGTTCGTCACCGCGATCCAGCTCGACACGAAGCTCGACGGCATCCCGGCATCCGTTCTCGCCGGCGCGCTGACGCAGGCGAAGGACGCCCGCACGACGATCCTCGCGGTGCTGAACGCGGCCATCGACGGCCCCGACGAGATGGCACCGACCGCGCCCCGCGTGATCAGCGTGCAGATCCCGGTCGACAAGATCGGCGAGCTGATCGGGCCGAAGGGCAAGACGATCAACGCCATTCAAGATGAGACCGGCGCCGACATCTCGATCGAGGAGGACGGCACCGTCTACATCGGCGCGACCGACGGCCCCTCGGCCGAGGCCGCCCGTGCGCAGGTCAATGCGATCGCCAACCCGACCAACCCCGAGGTCGGCGAGCAGTTCCTCGGCACGGTCGTGAAGATCGCCGCCTTCGGTGCGTTCGTCTCGCTGCTGCCCGGCAAGGACGGCCTGCTGCACATCTCCGAGGTGCGCAAGCTCGCCGGCGGCAAGCGCGTCGAGAACGTCGACGACGTGCTCGGCGTCGGCCAGAAGATCCTCGTCGAGATCACGAAGATCGACGACCGCGGCAAGCTCTCGCTCGCCCCGGTGCTGCAGGAGGAGGCCGACACGAACGGCCGCGACGCCTCCGGCACGCACGCCGAGGAGCCCGCCGAGGGCGCCGAGGTCGCCGAAGTCCAGTAGCCGAGCGCAGCGGATGCCCCGCCCCGCCACCTTCCCCGAGATTGTCGAAGGGAGGGTCGGGGCGGGGCATCCCCTGTATTGGGGCTGGTGGTCGCTCTTGCCGCCGGCTATCCGGGGGAGTATCTTCCGCCGTATGTCAGCAACGACGCAGCACGGTCGATTTCCGTCCCGCTTCGGCGCGGTCTCGCTGATCACCGCCGGATTGGTTCTCGCCGGCGCCGTGCCGGCCGCGGCCCTCAGCACCTCATCCGTCCCGGCCGTCGCCACGGCGAGTGCGGCGCCGAGTTCGAACTGGTGGTCCTCCTGGCATCGTGACTACGTCGCCCTGGGCGATTCGTTCACTGCCGGCCAAGGTGCGCCGCCCTACAAGCCGGGGCCGTGTCTGCAGAGCCGCTACACCGGCTATCCCACCATCGCCGCCACCTTCAGCAGGTACCGCCTGACCGAGAACAAGGCCTGTTCGGGCGCGACCGTCGCCGACACGACCGCGCAACTCGCGGGAGTCGCCACTGGCACCGATCTGGTGACGCTCACGGTGGGCGCGATCGATGTCGGCTCGAACGACGTCCTCGCCGCGTGCGCCCTGAATCCGGATCCGACCGTCGACCCGTGCAAGACCGCGATCGAAGCCAGCACCGTGAAGCTCGCGCAGCTCGGCCCGCAGCTCGTCGGGCTGTACACGACGATCGCGGCGACGCTGCCGGAGGCCCGCATCGTCGTTCTGAACTATCCGCACCTGTTCAACCCCGGGGTGGCACCGCTGGGCGACCTCGTGAACACTGCGACCGATGCGTTGAACGTGGTGATCGCGGGCGCTGTCGCGGCATCCGGCAATCCGCGGGTTGCCTACGTCGACGCGACGCAGGAGTTCGCCGGACACGGCATCGGATCCCGACTGCCGTACATCAGCTTCGATCAGAATGATGTGTTCGCGGTCGCGAACTTCCATCCGAACGTGCTCGGCAACTCGCTGGGATACGCCAGGGCGCTCTCGAACGACCGGGTCCTCAGCCCCTGAGGCGGGGCATACCGGCGGGGGCATCCGTCGTCTCACGATCGTGCGAGCAGCGCGATCGTCGCATCGGCGAGCCGCCCCGCACTGCCGGGAGCGCGGTCGAAGTAGAGCATCGGCTCGATGAGCTCCAGCTCGAGCACGGCCAAGCGCCCGTCGACGCGCACGACATCGAACCGGGCGTAGACGAGGTCGAAGGGCAGGCGGGCGAGCATCGCCGCCACCTGCGCGGCATCGCCGGGGCCGACATCCGTGGCCGCGACCGTGCCACCGTAGATCCCGTGCGCCCGGAAGTCGCCCTTCGCCGGATGCTTGCGCAGCACGTGGCTCAGCACTTCACCGAGGAAGACGAACGAGAGCTCGCCCTCGTCGAGGATCGCGTCGGCGAACGGCTGCACCATCACCTCGAGGCCTGACGGAAGGCCGTCGAGCACGTGAGCGAGGGATCCGGCATCGGTTCGCACGACGCCCGATCCACCGACCCCGACGGCGGGCTTCAGCACGAGCTCGTCCCAGCCCGCGTCGGCCACCCGCGCGTGGATCCGAGCCGAGTCGGCCCGCGTACCGCGCACGAGTGGGACGATCGGAACGCCCAGACGGTCGAGGTCGTCGAGGTAGTGCTTGTCGGCGTTCCAGTGCACGGCGTCCAACGGGTTGACCAGCGTGCAACGCGAGCGATCGATCGTCGTCGTCACCTCGATGAAATCCACGAGGTGGTCGACGTAGTCCCACGTGCTGCGCAGGAGCGCGCCGTCGTACGAGTCCCAGTCCGTCGCGGGATCGTTCCAGGCCACGGGCTCGGCCTCCACGCCGCGTTCCGCGAACGCCGCGATGAGTGCTCGGTCGTCGGCGAACAGCGACTCCACGTCGGGGATCTCCCAGGTCACGAAACCGGGAAGCCGCTCGCAGCGCAGCACCGCGACGCGCATCGGGCCTCACGTCCTCCGGTCGAGCAGCGGGCGGATGCGGTAGGGGATCAGCTCGCCCATCGCGAGCGACGTCTCGGTGCGTTCCACGGCGTCGATGGCGAGGATCTCGCCATCGATGCGGAACAGGTCGTGCGCGTCGCGGCAGACGACGCGCACGAGCAGGTCGACGTTGCCCGACAGTCCGTGCGCCTGGATGACCTCGGGGATCTCGGCGATCGCGTCGACCACGTCGGCGAGCTGCTTCTGCCGCACGTGCACCGAGATGAACGCCTCGAGCGGAAAGCCCAGCGGCACGGGATCGATGCTGCGCTCGAACGAGAGGAAGGCGCCGGATGACTCGAGCCGCGACATCCGGGCCTGCACCGTGTTCCTCGACATCGCGAGCCGGTCGGCGAGAGCGACGACGGTCGCGCGCGGGTCGGCGGCGAGCGCCGCGAGCAGCGATCGGTCGACCGCGTCGTAACCGTTCATAACGCCACACGATAGCACTGGATGCGCCGCATTGACTTGGCAACATGCTCAACCGCGACGATGATACTTGAGCTGTGTGACCGATCGACGTATTCTCGCAGTATCCGGCAGAGCCGCCGGGCGCGGGCTGCTCACGAGGCGGGCCCGCCGAAAGCGAGGATCGATGATGACCCCATCCGACCGAGACGCGACCGGGCTCCTCACACGGCCCGACGACTTCGTGCAGCTCATCACGCCGAACGGCGAACGCCACCGCGACGCGGAGTTCGACCCGTGGGTCGCCGACGTCGACGCGGCCGCCCTCGGCCGCCTCTACCGTGACATGGCGATCGTGCGACGACTCGACACCGAGGCCACCGCCCTCCAGCGTCAGGGCGAGCTCGCCCTCTGGCCACCGCTCGCCGGACAGGAGGCCGCCCAGATCGGCTCCGCGAGGGCCCTCCGCGACGACGACTTCGTCTTCTCGAGCTACCGCGAGCACGCCGTGGCGTGGTGCCGCGGGGTGACGCCCGCCGACGTGCACATCGTCTGGCGCGGCTCGGCGGCATCCGGCTGGAATCCGTACGAGCACGGCATGGCCGTGCCGCAGATCATCATCGGCGCGCAGGCCCTGCACGCGACGGGCTACGCCATGGGGCTCGCCTGGGAGGGGTCGGATGCCGCGTCGATCGCGTACTTCGGCGACGGGGCCACCAGCGAGGGCGACGTGAACGAGGCGCTCGTGTTCGCCGCGAGCTTCGACGCGCCCGTCGTGTTCTTCTGCCAGAACAACCAGTGGGCGATCTCCGAGCCCGTCGGCCTGCAGTCGAAGCAGCCCCTCGCGCGCCGCGCCGACGGCTTCGGCATGCCCGGCATCCGCGTCGACGGCAACGACGTGCTCGCGGTGCTCGCGGCCACGCGCACCGCGCTCGATCGCGCCCGTCGGGGTGAGGGGCCGACCTTCATCGAGGCAGTCACCTACCGGCTCGGTCCGCACACGACCGCCGACGACCCCAAGCGGTATCGCACCGACACCGAGCTCGCAGAGTGGCGCGAGCGCGACCCGATCACGCGCGTGCTCGCCCTGCTCGAGGGCATGGGCGTCGACGTCGCCGGTCTCGAGCGAGAGGTCGCCGCCGAGGCCGATACGGCCGCCGCCGAGATGCGCGCCGCGATCACGACGATCACCGATCCCGAGCCGATGAGCGTGTTCGACCACGTGTACGCCGAGCGCAACAGCCACCTCGAACGGCAGCGCGAACGCTACGCACGGTACCTCGCGATGTTCGACGAGGCCGACGGTTCGACCGCAGGCACCGGCGCTGCGGCATCCGACCCCGACGGAGGCGCACGATGACCACGCTCACCCTCGCGAAGGCCCTGAACGCCGGACTCCGCCGTGCGCTCGCCGCCGACGACAAGGTCGTGCTCATGGGCGAGGACATCGGCTCGCTCGGCGGCGTGTTCCGCGTCACCGACGGACTCAAGGCCGAGTTCGGCGCGCACCGCGTGGTCGACACGCCCCTCTCCGAGTCCGGCATCGTCGGCACCGCGGTCGGGCTCGCCTACCGCGGGTTCCGGCCCGTCATCGAGATCCAGTTCGACGGATTCGTCTACCCGGCGTTCGACCAGATCGTCGCCCAGGTGGCGAAGCTCCACTACCGCTCCCGCGGCAACGTGCGGATGCCGATCACGATCCGCCTGCCGTTCGGTGGCGGCATCGGCGCGGCCGAGCACCACTCCGAGTCGCCCGAGGCGTACTTCGCGCACACCGCGGGCCTGCGTGTCGTCGCCTGCTCGAACCCGGCCGATGCCTACGTGATGGTCCAGCAGGCGATCGCGAGCGACGACCCGGTGCTCTTCCTCGAGCCGAAGCGCCGCTACCACGTGAAGGGCGACGTCGATGAGACCGGCAACCTCGCCGACGCGAAGCCGATGGGCCTCGCGACGTTCGTCGCCCCGGGCGACGACGTCACGCTCGTCACGTACGGCGCGCTCGTGCAGACGGCCCGCGACGCGGCCATCGCCGCCGCGGAGGACGGCATCTCGATCGAGGTCATCGACCTGCGATCGCTCGCGCCCGTGGACTACGAGTCGGTCGCGGCATCCGTGCGCCGCACCGGCCGGCTGGTCGTGGCGCACGAGGCGGGCGAGCAGGGCGGCGTGGGCGCCGAGATCGTCGCGGCCGTCACCGAGCGATGCTTCGAATACCTCGAGGCCGCCCCCGTGCGGATCACGGGACACGACATCCCGTACCCGCCGGCCAAGCTGGAACGGCACCACCTGCCCGACCTCGACCGCATCCTCGACGGGGTCGATCGTGCACTCGGCCGGCCGAACTCCCTGAGCGGCGTGGAGGCGTGAACCCGATGATCAAGGACTTCCCGCTCCCCGATCTCGGCGAGGGCCTCACCGAATCCGAGATCGTCGCCTGGCGCGTCGCGGTCGGCGATCGCGTCGAACTCAACCAGATCATCGCCGACGTCGAGACGGCGAAGGCCGTCGTCGAGCTGCCGTCGCCGTACACCGGCGTCATCACCGCGCTGTACGCGCAGGAGGGCGAGACGGTGAACGTCGGGGAGCCGCTCTTCTCGTGCGACACCGGCGACGGTGCCGCGGGTGCTCCGGGCGGCGCGGCGCCGGCAGCCGAAGCTCCTGCCGAAGCTCCGGTTGCGGCTCCGGCCACAGCTCCCGCTGCGAGCGGAGCGGACGCCGCGCCCGAACGTGATGCCGCGCCCGGCCCGAACCTCGTGGGATACGGCGCGCGAGACGAGGGTGGCCCGAAGCGGCGCGTCCGCCGTGCGGCGCTCGTCGCCGACCTCGTGCCGACCGCGCCGGATGCCGATCTGCCTGCCCCCGATTCGGCACCTGCGCGAACGTCCGTGGATCTCTCCACCGATGCGCCCGAGCGTCCGAGGTCCACCCCGCCCGTGCGCAAGCTCGCGCGCGACCTCGGCATCGACTTGGCAGGCGTCGAGGGCACGGGTGAGCGCGGGCTCATCACCCGCGCCGACGTGGAGGCGGCGGCATCCGCTTCCACGTCTCCTGGGCTCGTCGAAGGGAACGTCGCCGCCCTCGCTTCGGCGGGCTCGGCGACCGAGGGCCCGGCCGAGACCCGCATCCCCATCAGGGGCGTGCGCAAGCACACCGCCGCGGCCATGGTGCGGAGCGCGTTCACTGCGCCGCACGTCACCGAGTTCCTCACGGTCGACGTGACCGCGACGATGGAGCTCCTCCGGGGCATCCGTGAGAATCGGAGCTTCGCCGGACACAAGGTGACGCCTCTCACCGTCGCCGCGAAGGCGGTGTGCATTGCGTCCCGGCGCACCCCCGAGGTGAACTCGCGCTGGGACGAAGACGCGCAGGAGATCGTGCAGTTCGGCGGCGTCAACCTCGGCATCGCCGCGGCCACCGGTCGCGGCCTCGTGGTGCCGAACGTGAAGGGCGCCGAACGGATGACGCTCCTCGAGCTCGCCGACGCGATCGCCGCGCTCGCCGAGACCGCGCGCGCCGGCCGCACGCCGCCCGCCGACCTCGCCGGCGGCACGATCTCGATCACGAACATCGGCGTCTTCGGCATCGACGCCGGCACGCCGATCCTGAATCCCGGGGAGGCGGCGATCCTCGCCATGGGTGCCGTGCGCCGCCAGCCGTGGGAGCACCGAGGCGAGATCGCGCTCCGCGAGGTCATGACGCTGAGCCTGTCGTTCGACCACCGGCTCGTCGACGGCGAGCAGGGGTCCAGGTTCCTCGCCGACATCGGCGCGATCCTTCGCGAGCCGGGACTCGCGCTCACCATGGCGTGACGCGACGATCGGCGAGAAGATGGAGGGCATGGACGAACCCAGCATCCTCTCGCCGGCGGACTCCGAAGCCGAGCTCGAGGGCACGGCGTTCCGGCACGCCCAAGACCACCTCCACGCTGTCTACACGACTGAGGACTTCCGCAGCGCGGTGCGTCTGCTCGATGCCGTCGCGGTGATCGCCGACGAGCTGAACCATCACCCCGATGTGCGCCTCGGGTGGGGACGCATCGAGTTCGCGCTGAGATCGCACGATGCCGGAGGTGTCACGTCGCGCGACCTCGACCTGGCGCGGCGCATCGGCGTGGTGGCAGCGGAGCTGGGCGCCGAGCCGGGAGCACATCCCGGCGAGTGAGCCTAGTCGAGCAGGTAGATCCGCTCCTCGACCTCCGAGCCCCGGGCGTTCGCGAAGCTCACCTCGCTGCCCACAGGCCGGAAGCCGAGCTTCTCGAGCACCGCGATCGAGCCCGAGTTGTCGACGGCGACGCGAGCGCGCACGGGGCGCTCGTGGAGCACGTCGAGGAGCAGTCGCACCGCGCGCGTGGCGATGCCCTCGCCCCAGCGCGCCGGATCGATCCAGCAGGTGACCTCGGCCGTGTCGTCTTCGAACCAGCGCACGACGCTGCCCACGACGGCGCCATCGGCGCGGATCGTGCGGGTCTCGATGCGCGGATCGTCGAGAATGCGCCGCCAGTGCGCGTCGAACATCGCTCGGTCCGACGGATCGGGCGCGGTGAACGCGGCCATGCGCACCGCCTCCTCCTGCTGCCCGAACGTGAAGAGTGCGTCGAGATCGCCGGCGCGGGTCGCGCGCAGGGTCACGACATGAGGCTCGCCCATGTCATCTCCTCCAGGATGCCGCGGATGGTGCCGTCGGCCGGTCGGCGCCCGGGGATGCGGGCGCTGTGCGGAGTGGAGTTCAGGAGTCCGAAGGCGGCGTGTGCCCGGAACCTGAGCTCCGTCTCGGCCCGATCGGGCCGGAGTCGGGAGAGGGTGTCGACCCAGTGCTCGACGTAGCGCCGCTGCAGGAGGCGCACCTGGTGTCGTGCGTCGCGGTCGAGCCGTTCGAGCTCGCGATCCTGCACGGCGATGACGTCGGCGTCGCCGAGGGCGAACTCGACGTGGAACCTGATGAGCGAGCGCAGGGCGGATGCCGCGTCGGGCGCCTCGCCCAGCACGCGCTCGGCGCCGTCGAGGAGGGCTCGGCTCGCGCCCTCGAGGATCGCCGCGAGCACGGCGGACTTGCCGGAGAAGTGCCGGTACACGGCCGGCCCGCTCACTCCCACGGCGGCGCCCAGGTCTTCGATCGTGACCCCCGCGTAGCCGTGCTCGGCGAAGAGCGTCGCGGCCGCGGCGAGGATGGCGGCGCGGCGGTCGGCCTTCTGCCGGCCGCGTTCGGTGCGGGCGAGGCCTCGTGCGTCGACGACCGCGTCGTCGGTGTGGAGGGTGCTTGCCATTGCCGTGGGTGCTCGCTAACATCGGAAATCGAGTTAGTGAACACTAACCGAAATGGCGTGGCATCCACAAGGGGGCGCGCCGTCGATGGAGACAGGCGGAGCGGATGACCACCCTCACGACGGGTATCGACCTCGCGAGCGACTCGTCGCGGCGCAACGCCGAGGAGCACGCCGGACTCGTGCGGGAGCTCCGCGAGAAGCTCGCCGCCGCGGCGCTCGGCGGCCCCGAGAGCTCGCGCGACCGCCACGTCGCCCGCGGCAAGCTGCTCCCACGCGACCGCGTCGACAGGCTCCTCGACGAGGGCAGTCCGTTCCTCGAGCTCTCACCGCTCGCCGCCGACGGCCTCTACGGCGGCGACTCCCCGGGCGCCGGCATCATCACGGGCATCGGTCTCGTACACGGGCGGCCGGTGATGGTCGTCTGCAACGACGCCACCGTGAAGGGCGGCACGTACTACCCGATGACCGTGAAGAAGCACCTGCGCGCGCAGGAGGTCGCCCGCGAGCTGCGCCTCCCGTGCGTCTACCTGGTCGATTCGGGCGGCGCGTTCCTCCCGAAGCAGGACGAGGTGTTCCCCGACCGCGACCACTTCGGCCGCATCTTCTACAACCAGGCCCAGCTCTCCTCGATGCGCATCCCGCAGCTCGCGGCGGTGCTCGGGTCGTGCACCGCCGGCGGCGCCTACGTGCCCGCGATGAGCGACGAGTCCGTGATCGTGCGCGGCCAGGGCACGATCTTCCTCGGCGGGCCGCCCCTCGTGAAGGCGGCGATCGGCGAAGTCGTCACGCCCGAGGAACTCGGCGGCGGCGACCTGCACTCGCGCGTCTCGGGCGTCACCGACCACCTCGCCGACGACGATGAGCACGCCCTCGAACTCGTGCGCGACATGGTCGCGACCCTCGCACCGCCCGCGCCCCGCGCGTGGGCGGTACGGGAGTCCCGCCCACCCGCGGTCGACCCGGCGGGCCTTACCGCGGCCGTTCCCGTCGACGTGCAGCAGCCCTACGATGTGCGCGAGGTCATCGCGCGGCTCGTCGACGGCAGCGAGTTCTCCGAGTTCAAGCCCGAATACGGCGACACGCTGGTCACCGGGTTCGCGCACCTCGACGGGCATCCGATCGGCATCGTCGCGAACAACGGCGTGCTCTTCAGCGAGTCGGCGATGAAGGGCGCGCACTTCATCGAGCTCTGCGACCAGCGCGGCATCCCGCTGCTGTTCCTGCAGAACATCTCGGGTTTCATGGTCGGTCGCGACGCCGAGGCGGGCGGCATCGCGAAGCACGGCGCGAAGATGGTGACCGCCGTCGCCACCACTCGCGTGCCGAAGTTCACGGTCGTGATCGGCGGGTCGTTCGGCGCCGGCAACTACTCCATGTGCGGGCGGGCGTACTCGCCGCGGTTCCTCTGGATGTGGCCGAACGCACGCATCTCCGTCATGGGCGGTGAGCAGGCGGCATCCGTGCTCTCGACCGTGAAGCGCGACCAGCTCGCGGTGAAGGGCGAAGAGTGGCCGGATGCCGCGGAGCAGGCGTTCAAGGCGCCGATCCGCGAGCAGTATGAATCGCAGGGCAGCCCGTACCACTCGACGGCCCGACTCTGGGACGACGGCATCATCGATCCCGACGACACCCGCACGGTGCTCGCCCTCGCGCTCGAGCTCGCGAGCCGCACCCCGCTGTCCGAGCCGGCGTTCGGCCTGTTCCGGATGTAGCGCAGCCCGCAGCGGCCCGTCGGTCGCGTTGTCCGGCCGCGCCCGCGTTCTCGTTCGCCCGTGCCCGCGTCCCCGTTCGCCCGTGCCCGCGTTCCCGTTCGCCCGTGCCCGCGTTGTCCGGCCGTGCCCGCGTTCCCGTTCGCCCGCGCCCGTTCGCCTGTTCCTGTTCACCTGACCCCGCAAACCTGAGGAGATCTGCGATTGCGAGGGTGGGCGAGGTCTGCGGGCTCAACTGGTCAGCGCAACACCTTCACGTCAGAGGGGGTTGCGATGTCGAGGTTGGGTGCGCCGAGGTCTGTGCGTCGGCGGTTCCGGCGGGGGATCACGGCTGGCTTGTCGACGGTGGATGCGGATGCCGCGGCCGCGCGCTCGACGGCGCGTACGGCCTCGTCGACGCCGCGGTTCCACGGCGTGCCATGACCCGGCAGCACCCAGGTGACGCCGAGCCCGTCGAGTCGGCGGAGCGATGCGAGCGCCCCGGCGGGGTCGTCGGTGAACGGCGCGGGTTGCGGGCCGGTCTCGCCGGTGAGCACGTGCCGGGTGGTCAGGGCGTCGCCGACGAAGACGGCGTCGGCGATGGGCACATGGATCGCGATGCTGCCGGGCGAGTGACCCGGCATGCCGATCACGCGCGGAGCGCCGGGAAGGTCGAGGACGTCGCCGTCGCGCACCGTGACGACCTCGGTGAGCGGTGTGGTCTTCAGGCCGTTCTTCGTGAGGGCGTACCAGAGGAACCGGGCGGTGGCGCCGACGCTCACGCGACCCCACGCGGGCTTCGTGGCGACCTCGCCGCGTGCGCGGGCCCCGTCGGCCTCGTGCACGTACACCGGCACTCCGTGCTCGCGCCGCAGTCGCTCGGCGAACCCGATGTGGTCGGTATCGCCGTGCGTCAGCACGACGCCCTGCACGTCGGCGAGCGAACGCCCCATGGCGGCGAGCTCTCGTGTGAACTCGCGCCATTGGCCGGCGAGTCCGGCGTCGATCACGGTCACGCCATCGGGCGTGTCGACGAGGTAGACGGCGACGAGATCGTTGCCGATGCGGTGGAGGGAGTGGCCGAGTCTCATGGGGTCGCCTCACTTGGATGGGTGGATTGGAGTCGGTTGTGATGGCTATGATAAGTAGCTATCATGGCTAATGTCAATAGCTGAACCGCCCCGACGGATGGAGCCCCGATGCCGACCCCAGATCGCACGTCGCTCCCCGAGATCGTGGCGGCCGGGCGCGCGCTCCTCGAGTCCGAGGGGCTTGCGGGCCTCACGATGCAGGCGGTCGCAGCGCGCGTCGGCGTGCGGGCGCCATCGCTCTACAAGCGGGTGCGCAACCGCCGCGAGCTCGTCGCGCTCATCGCCGACGCGACCGTGCGCGACCTCGGCGACCGGCTCGACGCCGCGGCCGCACGCGGATCCGACCCGCGGCAGGTGCTCGCAGCGCTCGCACGGGCGGCGCGCTCCTTCGCGCGCGAGCGGCCGGTCGCGTTCGGGCTCGTGTTCGCTCCCGGCTCCGAGGTCGCCCTCGATCGCGAGTCGCTCGCCCGGGCGAGCGCGGCCGTCCTTCGGGTCTCGGCAGGGCTTGCGGGCGAGCCGCACGCGCTCGAGGCGGCGCGCACGCTGACCGCCTGGCTGAACGGGTTCGTTGCCATGGAGCTCTCGGGGGCCTTCCGCCTCGACGGCGACCTCGAGCGGGCGTTCGAGTTCGGCATCGACCGCATCGCGGACGCGCTCGGCCGGACGCGATGATGCTCGTGCTGCGCCGCGGGGTGGCGGCTCGTTGCGCGCGGCGAGCCGCTTGCCATTTCAGTTAGCGGCCACTAACATCAATTCAGTTAGTGCGCGCTAACTGTGAGCGCGCGGGCAACGTCGCAGAGAGGCGCGCATGGTCACGTTCATGAGCTCGCCCCATGGCGCATCGGAACGGATGCCGCTCACCGCCGCGCCCCTGGCGGCGCGCCCCTTCGAGCGAGTCCTCGTCGCCAACCGCGGCGAGATCGCCGTGCGCGTCATCCGCACCCTGCGTCGTCTCGGCATCCGCTCGATCGCCGTGTACTCCGACGCCGATGCGGATGCCCCGCACGTGCGTCTCGCCGACGAGGCCGTGCATATCGGGCCCGCGCCGGCCGCGCAGAGCTACCTCGACCCCGATCGCATCGTCGCGGCGGCGAGGGCCACGGGCGCGCAGGCCGTGCATCCCGGCTACGGATTCCTCTCCGAGCACGCGGGCTTCGCGCGTGCCTGTCGCGACGCGGGGATCGTGTTCATCGGCCCCGGCGACGAGGCGCTCGAGGTCATGGGCGACAAGATCCGGGCGAAGCTGCACGTCGCGGCATCCGGCGTCCCGATCGTGCCGGGCGTCGCCGACCCCGCCCTCGACGACGCGGCGCTCCTCGTCGCCGGTGAGGCCGTGGGATTCCCGCTGCTCGTGAAGCCGTCGGCCGGCGGCGGCGGCAAGGGAATGCAGGTCGCACGCGACGCAGCCGAGCTCGCGGCGGCCGTTCCGGCGGCCCGCCGGGTCGCGTCCGCCGCGTTCGGCGACGACACGCTGCTGCTCGAACGTCTCATCGAGCGCCCCCGGCACATCGAGGTGCAGGTGCTGGCGGATGCCTCGGGAGCCGTGATCCACCTCGGCGAGCGCGAGTGCTCGCTGCAGCGCCGCCACCAGAAGGTCATCGAGGAGGCGCCGTCGGCACTGCTCGACGATGCGACCCGCGCGCGCATCGGCGCCGCCGCCTGCGATGCGGCGCGCAGCGTCGGCTACCTCGGCGCCGGCACCGTCGAGTTCCTGGTGTCGGATGCCGCACCCGACGAGTTCTTCTTCATCGAGATGAACACCCGGCTGCAAGTGGAGCACCCGGTGACCGAGCTCGTGACGGGCGTCGACCTCGTCGAGCAGCAGCTGAGGATCGCGGCGGGGGAGCCGCTCGCGCTCGAGCAGGCCGACGTGCACCTCACCGGGCACGCGATCGAGGCGAGGCTCTACGCCGAGTCGCCGCACCGCGGCTTCCTCCCGTCGACGGGCGAGGTGCTCGCCTGGCGGGAGCCCGCGGGCGACGGCGTCCGCGTCGACGCCGGCGTGCACGAGGGCCTGGAGGTCACGGCGCACTACGACCCGATGCTCGCCAAGGTCATCGCGTACGGCGACGACCGCGCTCAGGCGATCGAACGGCTCGACCGGGCGCTCGCCGAGACGGTGGTGCTCGGCGTCGACACGAACATCGCCTTCCTCCGTCGGTTGCTCGCCGAACCCGCCGTGCAGGGCGGCCACCTCGACACGGGCCTCATCGACCGCATGCCCGAGACGAGCGTCGCCGACCCCTCGCCGGTGCTCCTCGACGCGGCCGCCCGCCGCCTCGCAGTCGACGAGACGCACGAACGGGTCGCAGCGGATGCCGCGGGCCCCACGGCGTGGCACGCCGCCACGGGTTGGCGCCCGGGCGTCGTGCGTCCGCCGGTCGTGCTGCTCGCCCCGCGCGATCACCCGCGCGACATCCGGCCGGTGGAGGCCCCGAGCCTCGTCGAGGACATCGACCCGCAGGCCGTCGTGCGCGTGGGTGACGACGGCGCCGTCTGGGTGCACCGCGGCGGCGAGGCCGCCGCGTTCGTTCACGTCGACCGGCGCGCGCACGCCGAGCTCCGGCGCGCGGCCGTCGAGCGCGGCGGGCTCGCGGCCGACCCCGATCTCCGCGCGCCGATGCCCGGCACCGTGACCGCCCTCTTCATCGACGACGGCCACCCCGTGGAAGCCGGCGACGCCGTGCTCGCGATCGAGGCGATGAAGATGGAGCACCGCGTCCTCGCGACGCTCGACGGCACCGTGCGCCTCACCGTGGTGATGGGCGACCTCGTCGCTCGCGACCAGGTCGTCGCGCGCATCGAACCGAGTACATCCCACCAGGAATGAGGAGCACCATGCAGCACGACCTGAGCCCCGAGGAGCGGGAGCTCTACGACATGGTCTGCGACTTCGCGGACACAGTGGTCGCCCCCCAGTCGTATGATGCCGACCGCACGCACGAATTGTCGATGGACGTCGTCGCGCAGATGGGCGAAGTGGGTCTGTTCGGCCTGCCGTTCCCCGAGGAGTTCGGCGGGCAGGGCGGCGACTACATGGCGCTGTGCCTCGCCATCGAGGCCCTCGCGCGGGTCGACCAGTCGATCGCGATCACCCTCGAGGCCGCCGTCGGACTCGGCGCGATGCCGATCTACCGGCACGGCACCGACGAGCACAAGGCGGAGTACCTGCCGGACCTCGTGGCGGGACGCGCGCTGGCCGGATTCGGACTCACCGAGTCCGAGGCGGGCTCCGACGCGGGCGCCACGCGCACGACGGCCGTGCTCGACGGCGACGAGTGGGTCATCAACGGCTCGAAGCAGTTCATCACGAACTCGGGCACGCCGATCACCCGGTTCGTCACGGCCACGGCGGTGACGGGTGAGCGCACTCGTGCCGACGGCGCTGTCGACAAGGAGCTGTCGACGATCATCGTGCCCAACGGCACAGCCGGGTTCACCGTCGGGCCCGGGTACGACAAGTCGGGCTGGCGCGCCTCCGACACGCACCCGCTGACCTTCGACGACGTGCGGGTGCCGGCCGCCAACCTGCTCGGCGAGCGCGGCCGGGGCTTCGCCAACTTCCTGCGCACGCTCGACGAGGGCCGCATCGCGATCGCGGCGCTGTCGACGGGTGCCGCGCAGGGATGCCTCGACGAGGCCGTGAGCTACGCGAAGACGCGAAACGTCTTCGGCGTGCCGATCGCCTCGCACCAGTACATCGCCTTCACCATCGCCCAGATGCAGACCCGCGTGCACACGTCGCGCCTCGCCTGGCACGATGCGGCCCGGCGGGTCGACGCCGGCCTTCCCTTCAAGAAGGAGGCCGCCATGGCGAAGCTCGTCTCGAGCGACGCCGCGATGCTCAACGCCCGCGACGCCACGCAGATCTTCGGCGGCATGGGCTTCATGAACGAGAGCCTCGTGGCCAGGCACTACCGTGACTCGAAGATCCTCGAGATCGGCGAGGGCACGAACGAGGTGCAGTACATGGTCATCGCGCGCGAACTCGGACTCGGCTAGGAGGCTCGGCATGTCGGATGTGCCCATGCGCGAGGTCGTGCAGCGCGGACTCTGGTTCGAGGAACTCGAGGAGGGCGTGCGGTACCTCCACCGCCCGGGTCGCACCGTGACCGAGGCAGACAACGTGCTCTTCACGACGCTCACGATGAACCCGCAGCCGCTCCACCTCGACGCGGCATGGTCGGCCGGGCAGCCGTTCGGGCAGCCGCTGGTGAACTCCCTGTTCACGCTGTCGACCCTCGTCGGGCAGTCGGTGGGCCAGCTCACCCAGGGCACCCTCGTGGCGAACCTGGGCTTCGGCGCGGTCGCGTTCCCGCATCCGGTCTTCGTCGGAGACACCCTCTACGGCGAGAGCGTCGTGGAGTCGAAGCGACTGTCGTCGTCGCGTCCCGGCGAGGGCGTCGTCACGCTCGCGCACACGGCCCGGAACCAGCACGGCGTGGTGGTCGCCACGGCGTCGCGCACGATGCTCGTGTGGACGCGCGAGGCAGGCGAGCGGGCCTCGGCCGCCGCCGAGGCATCCGATCACGGGACGGAGTCGAGCGGATGACGCATCCGCCGTTCCGCTTCGGCCCGGCCATGCTCTTCTGCCCGGCCGACCGACCCGACCGCTTCGAGAAGGCGTTCGAGCGCGCCGACGCGGTGATCCTCGACCTCGAGGACGCCGTCGCCGACGACGGGAAGCACGCGGCCCGTCTCGCCCTCATCGCCTCGTCGCTCGACCCCGACCGGGTGATCGTGCGGGTGAACCCGGCATCGACGCCGCACTTCGCCGAGGATGTCGCCGCGATCGCCGCGACCGGGTATCGCACGGTCATGCTCGCCAAGTGCGAGGGCACCGCCGACCTCATCGAGCTCGAGGACTTCGAGGTGGTCGCGCTCTGCGAGACGGCGCGGGGCGTGCTGGCCGCGGCCGAGATCGCGGCGATCCCGAACGTCTCGGGCCTGATGTGGGGCGCCGAGGATCTCGTGGCCTCGCTCGGCGGCTCTTCGAGCCGGCATCCCGACGGCCGCTACCGCGACGTCGCGACGCACGCCAGGTCCCGGGTGCTGCTCGCGGCGGCCGCGCACGACGTCGCCGCGATCGACGCGGTGCACCTCGAGATCGCGGACCTCGACGGGCTCCGCGCCGAGGCCGAGGACGCCGCGGCGCTCGGGTTCGCGGCGACCGCGTGCGTCCACCCTTCGCAGGTGCAGGTCGTGCGAGACGCCTACCGGCCGAGCGCCGAGCGACTCGAGTGGGCACGTGCCGTGCTGGAGTCGGCGGCGGGCGGACCGGGCGTCTTCGCGTTCCGCGGCGACATGGTCGATGCGCCCGTGCTTCGGCAGGCCGAGGCCATCGTACGGCGCGCGCACGGCTGAGCCGGGGTCGCGGCATCCGCTCGCTTCCACCCCATTCCGGGGGACACGCCCGCGCGTACGCAAACGATTCGGTAACGGTTCACCTCGCGTTCCGGGGTACAGGTGACCCAGGACGTACTCTCGGAACCATCCTGGGGAGGAGGAACGCGTGGCACGACGGCACAGCTACCGGGCGAGCGCGGGAGGCGTCGCGGGGGCGACGATCGCGGAGTTGGTCGCCGGCTCGATCGAGGTGAGGGCGACGGATGTCGCGACGCCGGACGCGCCGGCTCTGCGCGTCGAGACGGTGGAATCGAACACGCTGTCGGGTCCCATCACCGTGCCGAGGCGCACGAGCCTCGGCGAGACCGGGATCACGGCGCATCCGCTCGCGCTCGGCGGCAGCACCTTCGGATGGACGCTCGGCTCCGATGAGGCGTTCGCGGTGCTCGATCGCTTCGCAGGCACGGGCGGAGACCTCCTCGACACGGCCGACAGCTATGCGTCAGGCCGCAGCGAGTCGATCATCGGCTCGTGGATGGCCTCCCGCCGCACGCGTGATCGCATGCGGGTCATGACGAAGGTCGGGCGTCACTCCGACCGCCGCGGACTGGCGCCTCTCGACGTGCGGGCAGCCGTCGACGACTCGCTCCGGCGGCTGGGCACCGACCGCATCGACGTGCTGTTCCTGCACGGCGACGACCCCACTGTCCCGCTCGAAGAGAGCCTCGGCGCCGTCGGCACACTCGTCGCCGAGGGGAAGGTGCGCTCGGTCGGCGCTTCCGACTTCCCGCCCGAGCGTCTCATCGAGGCGCGGGTGCTCGCCGCGAACGGGCTCCCGCGGTTCGAGCTCCTCACCACGCGGTACAACCTCATGGAACGGCGGCCGTTCGAAGGCGCCACCGAACTGGTGGCACACGCCCAGGGCATCGGCGTGCTGCCGTACTTCGCGCTCGCGAACGGATTCCTCGGCGGCCGGGTGCGCCGGCGCTCCGAGATGCGGCACGACGCGCGCGGTGCACGGCTCGCCCGTCACCTCGGCCGGCGCGGACACCGGGTGCTCGCGGCGATCGACGAGATCGCGTTCGCCCACGGCGTCCAGCCCGCGACGATCGCCCTCGCGTGGCTGCTCGCAAAGCCGACCGTCGTGGCGCCCGTCGCGAGTGCGACCCGGCCCGAACAGGTCGAGGCGCTCCTCGCCGCGGCATCCGTCGAACTGCATCGATCCGAGCTCGTGGAACTCGATCGCGTGTCATCCTGAACGCCGCAAGGCCAGTTCCAGGTCGACCGCGGTCGCGCCGCCGTGACATAGGCTGGTCAGGATGAACGGCGCCGTCGACCTCCCACTCGGCCAGGCCGAGCTCTCCTTCACGGCAGCGGGCGACGCGCGAGTCCGGCGCAGCGTGCTCCCCTCCGGCGTCCGCGTCCTGAGCGAGCAGGTACCCGGCAGCCGCAGCGCGACGGTCGGGTTCTGGGTCGCGGTCGGCTCCCGCGACGAGCAGCATGCGGATGCCGCGCACCCCGCCACGTACGGCTCGACCCACTTCCTCGAGCACCTGCTCTTCAAGGGCACGTCCGCGCGCACCGCGCTCGACATCGCCATCTCCTTCGACGCGGTGGGCGGCGAGCACAACGCCCTCACGGCGAAGGAGTACACCTGCTACTACGCGAAGGTGCAGGACAGGGACCTGCCGATGGCGGTCGGCGTGCTCGCCGACATGTTCACGTCGTCGCTCCTCGACCCGGTCGAGTTCGACAACGAGCGCGGCGTCATCCTCGAGGAGCTCTCGATGGCCGGCGACGACCCGGCGGATGTCGCGAACGAGAGGTTCTTCGGGGCCGTGCTCGGGGAGCATCCGCTCGGCCGCCCCATCGGCGGCAGCCCCGAGACGATCCGCGCGGCGACACGCGAAGCCGTGTGGACGCACTACCGGGCGAACTACCGGCCGCAGGATCTCGTCGTCACCGTGGCGGGCGCCGTCGACCACGACCTCCTCGTACGCGAGCTCGAACGTGCGCTGGCGCTCGCCGAATGGGACCTCTCGATCGCGGCCGCTCCCGTCGAACGCCGCTCGACCGAATCCGCCGTGCTCGTGCCGGGGTCCGCGATCACGGTGGTGCAGCGCCCCACCGAGCAGGTCAACCTCCTCCTCGGCGTGCCCGGTCTCGTCGCCACCGACGAGCGTCGTTCGACGATGAGCGTGCTCAACGCGATCTTCGGCTCCGGGATGTCGTCGCGTCTCTTCCAGCAGGTGCGCGAGCGCCGCGGCCTCGCCTACGCCGTCTACTCGTTCGCGCCCGGCTACTCCGACGCGGGCCTCTTCGGCATGTACGCGGGATGCTCGCCTGCGAAGGCCGGTACGGTCGCTGCGCTCATGCGCACCGAGCTCGAGCGCGTCGCCGAGCACGGCGTCACCGTCGACGAGCTTCGGCGTGCGGCGGGTCAGCTCGGCGGCGCGTCGGCGCTCGCCCTCGAAGACTCCGACACCCGGATGTCCCGGCTCGGCCGTGCCGAGCTGACGCTCGGCGAGTTCGCCGACCTCGACGAAGCCCTCCGGCGCATCACGCTGGTCACCGTCGATGACGTGCAGGCGCTGGCCGGGGACCTCGTCTCCCGGCCGTTCTCGCTCGTCGCGGTCGGCGCAACCGACGAAGCGGCGTTCAAGGGTGCGATCGACGTGATCGTGCCGAGCACCGACGTCGCCTGACCGCGACTCCAGACGAACCAGCACAGGAACCGACGGGAACCGATACGCAGTGCCTCACCATCTCTACCTCGTACGCCACGGCGAGCAGCTCGACGCCGAGCACGGCATGCCCGACGGGCCCCTCTCTCCGCGCGGTCGGCGCCAGGCTGAGCTCCTGGCCGAACGGCTCGGCGGCGTGCCGTTCGACCACGCGTGGCACTCCCCGTTGCAGCGGGCTGCCGAGACGGCCGAGATCATCGCGGCGAAGATGCCGGCGGTGCAGCCCGAGCCCTCTGCGCTGCTGTTCGACTGCATTCCCTCCGGCCCTGCGCCCGAGACGCCGAAGGCGTACGACCCGTTCTTCGGCTCGGTCACCGAGGCCCAGATCGAGGCCGGCAGCGCGCAGATGGCCGACGCGGCCGCAGAGTTCCTGCGCTCCCACCGCGAGGACCGGCACGACCTGCTCATCACGCACAACTTCGTGATCGCCTGGTTCGTGCGCGAGGTGCTCGGAGCGCCCGACTGGCGCTGGGTGTCGATCAACCAGGCGAACTGCGGCCTCACCGTGCTCACGCAGAAGTCCGGCCGCCCGTGGAGCCTCGTGGTGCACAACGACATCGCGCACCTGCCGCCCGAGCTGCGCACCGGGCTGCCCGAGCCGTACTCGGTCTGAGTTCAGCGCACGACGCGCTTGCCGTACCAGTGGGTCGCGTTCGGGTTGGCGTTGTACGGTTCGATCTCGGTGAACCCGCTCGATCGGTAGAGACCGCCCGCGGCTTCGAGGCTCGCATTCGTGTCGAGCACGAGTTCCTCGGCGCCGAACTCCACCGCGCGACGTTCGAGTTCCTCGAGGAGCCGTCGCCCCGCGCCGCGACCGCGGGCGGCCGGCGCCAGCCACAGGTGCTTGACCTCGTACCGTGACTCGCGGGTATCGGGGTTCGGCTCGATGCGACGTACCCCGCCGCATCCGATCACGAGGTCGTCGTCCAGGACGACGAGGAACACGCCCGCGGGGGGAGCGAACGCCGCGGCGGTCGGGTAGGTGGGCCGGTACTCCCCCTGCGCGGCCGGGAAGCCGGCCGCGCGCTCGGCGAAGTAGGCGTCGAGCACTCCGACGGCTTCGGTGCTCGTGACGTCGACCTCCCGGAACCGCATGCGTCCAGCCTATTGCCGGGGATACGGCGGAATCGGCCGCTCGGACCGCCTTGGTAGGGTGAAGCACGTGACGATACGGGTCGCCGTGGCCGGGGCCACGGGCAAGATGGGGCGGTTGGCGCTCGAGCTCATCGAGGCATCCGACGACCTCGAACTGCATGCGGCGCTCGATTCGCGGTCGAGCCTCGACGAGATGCTCGGCGCGGATGTCGCGCTCGACGTCACCCATCCGGCCGCGAGCGCCGGCATCGTCGAGTTCGCGACCGGCGCCGGCATCCCGATCGTGGTCGGCACCTCCGGCTGGTCGCACGATCGCATCGCCGAGATCGCGGAGTTCATGCGCGGCCACGACGACGCGGGTGCCGTGCTCTTCATACCCAACTTCTCGGTCGGCAGCGTGCTCGGCACCGCCTTCGCCGCGCTGGCGGCACGATTCTTCGATGCCATCGAGATCGTCGAGGCGCATCACGCCGGCAAGGTCGACTCGCCCTCGGGCACGGCCGTGCGCACGGCCGAGCTCATCGGTGGGGCACGCGGCGACGCCGGACCGGTGTCGGCACCGCACGCCGACCAGCGGGCGCGCGGGCAGCTCGTGTCGGGCGTGCCCGTGCACAGCCTCCGGCTGGCGGGAGTCCTTGCCGAGCAACGGGTCATCCTCGGCGGCGACGGCGAGACGCTCACGATCTCGCACTCCACGGTGTCGGCGTCGGCCTACGAGCAGGGCATCCTCCTCGCGCTGCGTCGTGCCCCCGAGGCGTCGGGCGTCGTCGTCGGCCTCGACGCACTCCTCGACCTGGGGCTCCCCGGCACGACCGCATGACCGCGAAATCCGGTGCCATCCTCATGGCCGTGCTGCTCGCGATCTACCTCGCGCTCGTCGGTTGGCGCGCCGTGCAGTTCGTCGCCACCGGCGAGCCGGTCGCGGTGGCGATGGGCATCGCGCTCGTCGTGCTGCCGATCATCGCCGCGTGGGCGCTCTGGCGCGAGCTCGCGTTCGGCGTGCGCTCGCAGGCCCTCGTGCGGCGGCTGGAGGCCGAGGGCGGCGTCGACCTCGGCATTCCGCTGCTGCCGAGCGGTCGTCCTGAACGTGCGGCGGCGGATGCCGCGTTCGGCGCGTTCCGTGCGGCAGCGGAAGCCGAACCCGAGTCGTGGCGGGCGTGGTTGCGACTCGGCATGGCCTACGACGCAGCCGGTGATCGCCGCCGGGCGCGCAGCGCGGTGCGTCGGGCGATCACGCTCGAGCGCGCGGAGCGCTGAGCATCGCGTCGAGCGCCGACTCCACGGTGACATGGGCGAAGCGGAATCCGTCGTCGATGAGGCGTTGCGGGCGTACCTTCTGGCTCGAGAGCAGCAGTTCGTCGGCAGCGCGGCCGAGTGCGACCTCGAGCATCCGCTCGGGGACGGCGAGTGCGTAGGGGCGGTGCATCCGTTCGGCCATCGCGTTCATGACCCGATCGGCGATCGCGGGTGTCGGCCCGGCGAGGTTGACTGGACCCGAGACCTTCGAGCCGAGGAGGTGCACGAGGGCGCCGATCTCGTCATCGAGTGCGATCCACGGCCAGTGTTGTCCGCCGGTGCCGAGCCTGCCCGAGAGCCCGAGGCGGGTGAGGGTGCCGACGCGTTGCAGGGGACCGCCGTGCCCCACGACGATCCCGCTACGGAAGACCACTGTTCGTGTCGTGTCGGGCGCGAGCATGGCGGCGCTCTCCCAGCGCCCGACCGCCTCCGCGAGGAATCCGGAGCCCGGGCTGCAGAACTCGGTGAGCAGCTCGCCGGGGCGATCGCCGTAGTAGCCCGCGGCCGACGCGCTGAGGAAGACGGCGGGCGGGTGCCGGGCCTTGTTCATCGCGTCGGCGAGCGTGCGGGTGGCGGTCACGCGCGAGTCGACGATCTCGCCGCGGTAGGTCTTCGTCCAGGGCAGGCGGGTGAACGAGGCACCCGAGAGGTTCACGACCGCGTCGACGCGGTCCATGACCGTGGAATCGATGATGCCCGACGCCGGAGACCACGCGGTCTCGTCGGAGGTCTGCGCCCTGCGCCGCACGAGGCGCACGACCTCGTGGCCCTCGGCGGCCAGTCGCTCGACGAGCGCGGATCCGATGAAGCCGGATGCGCCGGCGATGAGCACGCGCACGGTCAGGCGAGCTCGGCTTCTATGGTGATCGGGATGCCGGTGAGCGCCTGGGAGATCGGACACGTGTTCTTCGCGTCTTCGGCGAACGCCTCGAACTCCTCCTCGGTGACGCCGGGTACGCGGGCGCTCACGAGCAGGTGGCTGCCGAGTACGCCGCGACCGGCCTCGAACGTGACGGCCGCGGTCGTCTGGATGCTCTCGGGAGGATTCCCCGCCTCCGCGAGCGCGAGTGAGAGCGCCATCGAGAAGCACGCCGAGTGAGCGGCGGCGAGAAGCTCCTCGGGATTCGTGGTGTTCGCCTCGCCCTCGGCACGTGCCTTCCAATTCACAGGGAACGTCGCGAGACCGGACGAGTCGAGCGCGACATCGCCGGACCCCTCGAACAACGTGCCGGTCCAGACGGTGGTCGCTTCACTCGTGACTGCCATGGGTTCTCCTCCTCGAGCCGGGATCCCAGCCTAGCCCGCCGTGCCGCCGGCGCCAGGCCCGTGACGACGGGTTAGCATCGACCCGATGGCCGAGTCGATTCCCACGCCCTACGAAGACCTCCTGAGCGATGTGCTCGAGCATGGCACGGTCAAGACCGATCGCACGGGCACCGGCACGCGCAGCGTGTTCGGGCGCCAGCTGCGGTTCGACCTGTCGCAGGGATTTCCGCTCGTCACCACCAAGCGCGTGCACTTCAAGTCGATCGCCTACGAGCTGCTCTGGTTCCTGCAGGGTTCGTCGAACGTCGGCTGGTTGCGCGAGCACGGGGTCACCATCTGGGACGAGTGGGCGGATGCCGCGGGCGAGCTCGGCCCCGTCTACGGCGTGCAGTGGCGCTCCTGGCCGACGCCCTCGGGGGAGACGATCGACCAGATCTCGCAGGTGATCGAGCAGATCCGCACGAACCCCGACTCGCGCCGGCTCATCGTCTCGGCATGGAATCCCGCCGACATCCCCGACATGGCACTCGCGCCGTGCCATGCGCTGTTCCAGTTCTACGTGGCCGACGGCCGGCTCTCGTGCCAGCTCTACCAGCGCAGCGCCGACCTCTTCCTCGGGGTGCCGTTCAATATCGCGTCGTACGCGCTGCTCACGCACATGATGGCCGCGCAGACCGGCCTCGATGTGGGCGACTTCGTGTGGACCGGCGGCGACTGCCATATCTACGACAACCACGTCGAGCAGGTGCGACTCCAGCTCGGACGCGAACCGTTCCCCGCGCCGACACTGCGGTTCGCGCGCACGCCCGCCTCGATCTTCGACTACGAGTACGACGATTTCATCGTCGAGGGCTACCGGCACCACCCGGCGATCCGAGCCGTCGTCGCAGTATGAGCAGTGGGAGACCGGATGCCGCGCCGCCCCCGTTCGGGCCGGCGATCGGGCTGGTCTGGGCCGAGGCGCGCGGCGGCGTGATCGGACGCGACGGCGGCATGCCGTGGCACGTGCCCGAAGATCTCGCGCACTTCAAGGCAGTGACACTTGAGGCGCCCGTGATCATGGGGCGTCGCACGTGGGAGTCGCTCCCGCCTCGCTCCCGCCCCCTTCCCGGGCGCGAGAACATCGTGGTGACGCGCAACGAGGCGTGGGCGGCCGCCGGCGCGGTGCGCGCGGCATCCGTCGACGAAGCGCTGGCGCTCGCCGCCGACGGCTTCGACGACCGGGTGTGGGTGATCGGCGGTGCCGAGCTCTTCGCCGCCGTCATCGATCGCGCCGACCGGCTCGAAGTGACCGAGCTCGACCTCGCGGTCGACGGCGACACGTACGCGCCCGAAGTCGACGGCTCGTGGCGGGTCGCGTCCGGCGACCCGGGCTGGCGCACATCTCGTGGTGGCATCCGCTACCGCTTCCGCCGCCTCGAGCGGCGCTGACCCTCGCGGGCCCGCGGCCTCGATCGGCGAGTCGGCACTGCAGCGAGTCGGCGGAGGTGCTGGGCGGCGCGCCGGTGTCACGCGGGCGTGTCGCGTGAATCATCCGCTGACTCGCAGGCGGCTGTGCGACTCCTCCTCCACAGGCGTTGGCAACGCCGCCTTCTCGCCGTTTCACACGAACTGCGCTCATGCAGGATCGAGGCGAGGAAGAGTCGCGACCATGCCCGTCGACCCGTTCCACGTCCAGCGGCTCTGCGCCGACCTCGGCGGAGTCGCACGCGCCAATGAGCTCGACGCAGGAGGTGTCTCCCGTCACGCCATCGCGACGGCGGTGCGCGCCCGCGCCATCATCCGTCTTCGTGAGGGCGTCTACGTGCACGCCGACACGTCTGCCGATGTGCGAACCGCCGTCATGCACGGGGGATCGGTGGGATGCCTGAGCCGCGCCAAGGAGGTAGGGCTCTGGATTCTCGAGAAGCCGACGACCCTGCACGCCGCACTGCCGACACACGGCCATCTTCGACAGGTCGCCCATGACCCGGGAGGCGATGAGGAGGACGATGCCGCCGACGACGCCTGCGCCTGCATCCTGCACTGGTGCAGGGGAGGAGCACGCGGCGGGCTGCAGGCGCTTCCGGACGCCCTTGCGGCGCTGCTCGTCTGCATGGGCGAAGAGCACTTCTTCGTCGCCCTCGAGTCGGCGATGCGCAAGCGACTCATCGATACAGCAGGATGTGCGCGGCTCCGCGCCGCGATCCCGAGGAAGGACCGTTGGCTCGTCGACTTCGCCCGCTGGAACGCCGACAGCGGACTCGAGTCGCTCCTCAGGCTTCGCCTGCGCCCACTCGGCATCTCCCTTGCATCGCAGGTGAAGATCCCCGGTGTCGGATCGGTGGACTTCGTACTCGGCGATCGGCTGATCATCGAGGTGGACGGCAAGCCGAATCACGACGGCCCCAACGAGCGACACAAGGACCTCGCGCGCGATGTCGCCGCCGCGGCGCAGGGCTTCGACACGCTGCGGTTCGACTCTGCGCTCGTGATCCACGACTGGGAGATGGTTGAAGCGGCGATCCTCACGAAGCTCGAACTCGGTCTGCACCGGCGCGTGCGAGTCGGCGGATGATGGCCGGCGGCACGCCGGTCAGCGGCGGCGAGTCTGTCGGATCATCCGCCGACTCGCACGTGCGTATTGCGGCCGATGTCGTGGTCGAGCCCAGCACGCGAGCGGTGCGGCATCCGCTCGACCCGATAGCCTTGGGAGCGTGACTGCAGACAATCCCTTCGGACAGGTGCTCGTCGCGCTCGTCACGCCCATGACGGCGGACGGCGAGGTGGATTGGCCGGGGGTCGAGCAGCATATCGACGATGTCATCTCGGCTGGCGCCGACGGCATCGTGGTGACGGGCACGACGGGGGAGACGTCGACGCTGACCGACCCGGAGAAGATCCGGCTGGTCGAGGTCGGCAAGGATGTCGCGGCGGGTCGGGCGAAGATCATCACGGGCGGCGGCTCGAACGAGACGGCGCACGCGATCGAGCTGTACCGGCACAGCGAGCAGGCCGGCGCCGACGGCATCATGATCGTCACGCCGTACTACAACAAGCCCACGCAGGCGGGCATCCTGACGCATTTCCGGCTGGTCGCCGATGCCACCGACCTGCCGGTGATCCTCTACGACATCCCCGGGCGCACGGGTGTGCCGATCAGGTACGAGACGATCCTGCGGCTGGCGAAGCATCCGAACATCCTGGCCGTGAAGGACGCCAAGGGCGACTTCTCCGAGGTCAGCCGGGTGCTGAACCAGACCGACCTGATGTACTTCTCCGGCGATGACGCGAACGTGCTGCCGCACCTCGCCATCGGGGCCACGGGGCTGATCGGCGTGACGTCGAACATCGCGCCGGCGCCGTACCGCACGATCGTCGATGCCGTGAACCGGGGCGACCTCGCCACCGCCACCGCGGCGCACCAGCAGCTCGAGCCGCTCGTGCGCGCGGTCGGAACCCACGTGCCCGGCACCGTTGCGGTGAAGTACATCCTGCACGGACTGGGCCGGATCGGCAGTCCGCGGGTGCGGTTGCCGCTCGTCGGCCCCGAGGAGTGGGAGGCCGCCCTCATCGAGGACGAGATCGACCTCGTGCAGGGCATCCCGGGCGTCGACTTCCACAACTTCCGTCCCGACCGCAACGCCGCCGCCGGCGGTGCGCTGCCCAAGGTCGCGGGCACCACCCGCTGACACGCGCGCCGCAGCATCCGCGGGGCACGAGCCTCGCAGAGAACTGAACACGCAACGTAAGGAAGACCCATGTCCGACGTCGTCATCGATCCTGCCCCGCTCGAGCCCGGAACCCTCCGCGTCATCCCCATCGGCGGTCTCGGCGAGGTCGGGCGCAACATGACGAGCTTCGAGATCGACGGCAAGATCCTCATCGTCGACTGCGGCGTGCTCTTCCCCGAGGAGCACCAGCCGGGCGTCGACCTGATCCTGCCCGACTTCGGGTTCCTGCGCGAGCGACTCGACGACATCGTCGGCGTCGTGCTCACGCACGGCCACGAGGACCACATCGGCTCCGTGCCCTACCTCCTTCGCCTGCGCGCCGACATCCCGCTGATCGGCTCGACCCTCACGCTCGCGCTCGTGGAGGCCAAGCTCAAGGAGCATCGCATCCAGCCGTACAGCCTCACGGTCAACGAGGGGCAGCGCGAGAAGATCGGCCCGTTCGACCTCGAGTTCGTCGCGGTCAACCATTCGATCCCCGACGCGCTCGCCGTGGCGATCAAGACGCGCGCCGGCGCCGTGCTCGCCACGGGCGACTTCAAGATGGACCAGCTCCCGCTCGACGGCCGCCTCACCGACCTCCGCGAGTTCGCGCGACTCGGCGAGGAGGGGGTCGACCTCTTCATGGTCGATTCCACCAACGCGGATGTCCCGGGCTTCACGCCGCTCGAGCGGTCGATCGGCCCCGTGCTCGACGAGGTGATCGCGCGCGCCCCGCGACGGGTGATCGTCGCGAGCTTCTCGAGCCATGTGCACCGCGTGCAGCAGGTGCTCGACGCCGCCCACCAGAACGGTCGTCGCGTCGCGCTCCTCGGCCGCAGCATGGTGCGCAACATGACGATCGCCGAGCAGCTCGGCTACCTCAAGGTGCCCGAGGGCGTGCTCGTCGACTACAAGAAGGCCGGCGACATCCCCGACGATCGCATCGTGTACATGTCGACGGGATCGCAGGGCGAGCCGATGGCCGTGCTCAGCCGCATGGCCAACCGCGACCACCAGATCGAGATCGGCGAGGGCGACACGGTCATCCTCGCGTCGAGCCTCATCCCGGGCAACGAGAACGCCGTGTACCGCGTGATCGACGGGCTCACGAAGCTCGGCGCGAACGTCGTGCACAAGGGCAACGCGAAGGTGCACGTCTCCGGCCATGCGGCGGCCGGCGAGTTGCTCTACTGCTACAACATCCTGAAGCCGCGCAACGTGCTGCCGATCCATGGCGAGTACCGGCACCTCTTCGCGAACGCGAAGCTCGCCCAGGCCACCGGCATCGCCGAGCAGAACACGTTCATCGGCGAGAACGGCACGGTCTACGACCTGCGCGACGGAGAGGTGCGTGTCACCGGCCAGCTCGACCTGGGCTTCGTCTACGTCGACGGGTCGACGGTCGGCGAGATCACCGACGCCGACCTGAAGGACCGCCGCATCCTCGGCGAGGAGGGCTTCATCTCGGTCATCGTCGTCGTGGATGCCTCAACGGGCCGGATCATCGTCGGGCCCGAGATCCACGCCCGCGGCTTCGCGGAGGACGACGCCGTGTTCGAGGACGTCAAGCCGAAGATCTCCGCCGCGCTGCTCGAAGCGGCGCAGCACGGCGTGCGCGACCAGCACGGGCTGCAGCAGATCGTGCGGCGCACGGTGGGCACCTGGGTGAACCGGCGCCTGCGTCGCCGCCCGATGCTCGTGCCGCTCGTCATCGAGGCGTAGCGCGGCGGGGACGCACCGCCCGAGGCGTCCCCCGATCGCGGACACTCGCCGCGTCCTGCCGGCGTGGGTCGGCGGTCGGCCGTAACGTTGGGAGCATGGCTACGAGCACCAGGTCGAACGGTCGTGCCTCCGGCGCGTCCGGGCGCGGCTCGAGTTCCAAGACGGCACCCACGAAGAAGCTGCCTGCGGCGAACAGCCGCGGCGGCGGGGCCGGCGTCCGAAGGTCGGGCAGCGCGGGCAAGTCCGCGGCATCCGAGCGCCCGCCCCTGCTCGCGCGCGCCTGGATGGGGCTCGCGCACCTCACGGGCGGCGCAGCCCGCGCGCTCGGCCCCGAGACGCTCCAGAAGGAGGAGCGCCGCGACGGCCTGCCGTTCTTCATCGTCGTGCTCGCCGTGATCGGCGCCGTGGTCGAGTGGTTCCTCATCAACGATCCGATCGCGCAGGCGCTCGACTCGTGGACGTTCGGAGGCCTCTTCGGGCGGGTCGCGTTCGCACTGCCCGTCGTGATGCTGATCTTCGCCGTGTGGCTCTTCCGTCATCCGAGTTCCGTGCACGACAACACGCGCATCGGCATCGGCGTCGGGCTCCTGCTGCTGACGGTCTCGGCGCTGTGCCACCTGTTCGGCGGCCAGCCCGAGCCGCGCGAGGGCATGGCCGTGCTCGCGCGCGCTGGCGGCATCCTCGGCTGGATGCTCGCCCAGCCCCTCACCGTCCTGGTCACCGAGGTCGGCGCGGCGGTCGTCGTGGTCGTGCTCCTCGTGCTCGCGCTGCTCATCATCACGAAGACGCCGCCGAACCGCGTCCCGTCGCGATTCCGCGAGCTCTACGCGTGGCTCTTCGGCACCCCCGAGCCGGCTGACGACCAGGCGACGGATGCCGCGCCCAAGCTCTCGCGCCGCCAGAAGCGCAGGGCGACGCAGACCGAGCTCGACGGCGTCGACGACCTCGGCGACGACGAGCCCGAGCGCACCGGGCTGCTGCCGTGGTGGCGGCGCAACGAATCCAACCGCGAGGAGGATCCCGCGTTCGAGGCGAGCGGGGTCGAGGGGATCACCGAGGTGTTCGGACCCGGCTCGGCCGCGGGCGGCTTCGACTCGCCGATCGAGGGCGCCGGCGGCGCCGGAGCCTACGGATCCGGGGTGATCGGCGACCTCGAGCGCGCCGAGTCGGCGCTGCAGCGCTTCACGGGCGATGTGCCGCGCGGCGGCACCGGGCTCCGCGGCGACGACGGCGCCGCCACGAACGTGCTGGCCGTATTCGACCCGCCGGGCGACGGCGAGTCGGGGCCGACGGATGCCGCGGCCGCCGCCTTCGCGGGCGACGCCGGCGCCGCGGCATCCCTTCAACAGGCTCAGGACGGCGCCGAACCGGTGCACCCGTACCACCTGCCGGCCGCGTCGACCCTCGCGGCGGGAGCGCCGGCGAAGGCGCGCTCCGCCGCGAACGACGACGTCGTGCGCCAGATCACCGGCGTGCTCGACCAGTTCCAGGTCGACGCGAAGGTCACCGGGTTCTCGCGCGGCCCGACCGTCACGCAGTACGAGATCGAGCTCGGCCCCGGCGTCAAGGTCGAGCGGGTCACCGCGCTCTCGAAGAACCTCGCGTACGCGGTCGCCTCGAACGAGGTGCGCATCCTGTCGCCGATCCCCGGCAAGAGCGCGATCGGCGTCGAGATCCCGAACGCCGACCGCGAGATCGTGACGCTCGGCGACGTGCTCCGGTCGGGCGCGGCCGTCAACGCGAAGCATCCGATGACGATCGGCGTCGGCAAAGACGTCGGGGGCGGCTACGTCGTCGCGAACCTCGCGAAGATGCCGCACCTGCTCGTCGCAGGCTCCACGGGTTCCGGCAAGTCGAGCTTCGTGAACTCGATGATCACGTCGCTGCTCATGCGGGCGAAGCCGGCCGACGTGCGCATGGTGCTCATCGACCCGAAGCGCGTCGAGCTCGCGCCCTACGCGGGCGTTCCGCACCTCATCACGCCCATCATCACGAACCCCAAGAAGGCAGCCGAGGCGCTGCAGTGGGTCGTGAAGGAGATGGACATGCGCTACGACGACCTCGCGTCGTTCGGCTTCCGGCACATCGACGACTTCAACGCGGCGGTCGTGAACGACGAGATCGTGCTGCCCGCCGGCAGCGAGCGCAAGCTCAAGCCGTACCCCTACCTCCTGGTCGTCGTCGACGAGCTCGCCGACCTCATGATGGTGGCCCCGCGCGACGTCGAGGACTCGATCGTGCGCATCACGCAGCTCGCGCGCGCCTCGGGCATCCACCTGGTGCTGGCGACGCAGCGGCCGTCGGTCGACGTGGTCACCGGCCTGATCAAGGCGAACGTGCCGTCGCGCCTCGCGTTCGCGGTCACGAGCGTCACCGACTCCCGGGTCATCCTCGACCAGCCGGGTGCCGACAAGCTCATCGGCCAGGGCGACGGCCTCTTCCTGCCGATGGGCGCGTCGAAGCCGATCCGCGTGCAGGGGGCGTGGGTGAGCGAGGCCGAGATCGAGAAGGTCGTCACCCACGTCACTCGCCAGGCCCGCCCCGAGTACCGGCAGGATGTCGCGGCCGCCGCCCAGCGCAAAGAGATCGACTCCGACATCGGCGACGACCTCGAGTTGCTCCTCGCGGCAGCCGAGCTGGTCGTCTCGACCCAGTTCGGCTCGACCTCGATGCTGCAGCGCAAGCTCCGCGTGGGCTTCGCGAAGGCCGGCCGGCTCATGGACCTCCTCGAGTCCCGCGAGATCGTCGGACCGTCCGAGGGGTCCAAGGCCCGCGACGTGCTCGTGACGGCCGAGCAGTTGCCGGGCGTGCTGGCCCGCCTGCGTGGCGAGGAGCCCGCCGATGCAGCCGACGCTCAGGCGGTGGCGCCGGGCGTGCTGGCCGCAACGCCGCCCGTCGATCCCTACCGGGCACCCGACGACCGCTACGACGACGACGCCGTCGCACGTGCGACGGCCGGACTCCCGGTGGTCGAAGGCGACGCCGACGAGGACGCGTGGGGGCTCACGGGTCGCGAGTGAACCGCGGGCGCGGCATCCGTCACCGCTATCCTTGGGCGTATGACCTCCTCCGCCGGAAGCCCCGCGCGATCGGCGAACTGGAATCTCCCGAATGCGATCACGCTCGCACGCATCCTGATCGCACCGCTGTTCTTCTGGATGCTCCTCGCCGACGGCGGCGCCGACGGGTGGCTCCGCTGGGTGGCCGCCGCCCTCTTCATCGTCGCCATCGCGACCGACGGCATCGACGGGCACATCGCGCGCTCGCGAGGACTCGTCACCGACCTCGGCAAGATCCTCGACCCGATCGCCGACAAGCTCCTCACGAGCGGCGCACTCGTGTGCCTCTCCATCCTCGGTGAGCTGCCGTGGTGGGTGACGGCGATCATCGTCGTACGCGAGGTCGGGATCACGGTGTGGCGTCTCGTCGAGCTGCGCCGCGGCAACGTCGTGCCCGCGTCATCCGGCGGAAAGCTGAAGACGGTGATGCAGTCCGTCGCCATCTCGTTCGCGCTGGTGCCGCTGTGGACGGTGCTGGGCGTTTGGATCCACTGGGTGAACGGCGTGCTGATGACCGTCGCGGTCCTCCTCACGTTGTGGTCGGGCCTGCTGTACGTGCGCGACGCCGTGCGGCTCGCGCGCGCCACGCCCGATGGACGCTGACAAGGGCGAGCGGATGCCGCACGCGGGCGACGACCCGACCGCCACGCTGATCGCCGAGCTCACGCGTCGCGGCCTGCGCATCGCCGTCGCCGAGTCCCTCACGGGGGGCCTCGTGATGGCGGAGCTCACGCGGATTCCCGGCGCGTCGGCCGTGGTGAGCGGCGGCATCGTGGCCTACGACACGGAGGTGAAGCACTCGCTCCTCGGCGTCGACGCCCGACTGCTCGCACGCGAGGGCGCCGTGCATCCCGAGGTCGCCCGGCAGATGGCCGACGGTGTGCGCCGCGCACTGGCAGTCGGCGGCAGGCCGGCCGATGTCGGCCTCGCGACCACTGGCGTGGCCGGCCCCGACGGCCAGGACGGCCAGGCGCCCGGCACGGTCTTCGTCGGCGTGGCGACGGGGAACGAGGTGGTCTCGATCTCCTTGGAGCTCTCGGGCGACCGCCATCGGATCCGTTCGTCGACGGTGCGAGCGGCGGTCGACGCGGTGCTCGCAAGACTCGCCCCGACCATGGAATAGGTTTCGTGAGCACCCTGTTACACGTGTCGAGTTCACACGAAAGCCACAGTGTGCCAGGCTAGATTCGGAAGCACAGAGAGTCAGGTAGACTGACGCTCCCGTTTCCGATTCCGGCGGAGTCGCAGGCAGAGAAGGAGGTTCCCCGATGGTTCTTGTTCGACAGGAGATCGGCGACGTGCTGAGGGACTTCCGCCTGCAGAAGGGCCGCACCCTCCGTCAGGTCGCGTCCAAGGCGAGCGTCGCGCTCGGGTACCTGAGCGAGGTGGAGCGCGGCCAGAAAGAGGCCTCATCCGAGATCCTCGCGTCGGTCGCCGACGCGCTCGACACTCCCATCTCCGTCATCATGCACGAGGTCGGCGACCGCATCGCGGTCATCGAAGGACTGTCGGTCGTTCCCGACAGCCTGCCCGACGAGCTCGTGGCGGAGTTCGATGCGGACATGATGGTCCGCTGATCCAGATCATCGCAGCCCATCGGCCGGTCTTCGGACCGGCCGATGCCATGTCCGGGAGACGATCCATGAAGCTGAGCGAGTTCCAGATCGCGGTCGACGAGGAGTTCGGGCGAGGCTACGGGGGCGTGGTGGTGAACGACCTCGTGCTCGCGGCCGTCGGCGGCCGCACGGCACGGGAGGCGTTGGCCGCGGGTGTCGCCCCCCGCGAAGTGTGGCTCGCGCTCTGCGAGGCGACGGATGTCCCGCCCGCACGCCGGCACGGCGTCGGCCGGAGGGAGCCGGGCGGTCGTTCCGCCCGGGCCTGAGCGCCCTGCGGGTTGTTCCGGCGCAGTCGAGGCGCCCGTCGTTCGCGCCGAAGACGTCTCCGCCGCGCGGGCGTGTCTTCGAACATGCGTTCGGATGCTCGGCTAGGCTCGTCCTCAACAGCAGGAGGAACGGCGCACCTGTCCCCATTCCCGCTCTCAGAGCGACGGATGTCGGTGGGCGGCCATACGGTCGAAGCGTCGGAACACACCGCAACCGCCTTGTCGGAGACGCCGCGGGTCACGGCCCGCAACGTGGAACGACAGCCTAGAGGCAGCAGCATCGAGCACAAGGGAGCCCAGCACATGCCATCACCTGCAGACCGCGAGAAAGCACTCGAGACCGCACTCGCCCAGATCGATCGCCAGTTCGGCAAGGGGTCGGTCATGCGCCTCGGCAGTGAGGAGCGCGCTCCCGTCGAGGTCATCCCCACCGGGTCCATCGCACTCGATGTCGCACTCGGCGTCGGCGGCCTCCCGCGCGGCCGCATCATCGAGATCTACGGTCCCGAGTCCTCCGGAAAGACCACGCTCACCCTGCACGCCATCGCCAACGCGCAACGGGCGGGGGGCATCGCCGCATTCGTCGACGCCGAGCACGCCCTCGACCCCGACTACGCGAAGAAGCTCGGCGTCGACATCGACTCGCTGCTCGTCTCGCAACCCGACACGGGCGAACAGGCGCTCGAGATCGCCGACATGCTGGTGCGTTCCGGTTCGATCGACCTCATCGTCATCGACTCGGTCGCCGCCCTCGTGCCGCGTGCCGAGATCGAGGGCGAGATGGGCGACTCGCACGTGGGTCTCCAGGCGCGCCTCATGTCGCAGGCGCTGCGCAAGCTCACGGGCGGCCTGAACCAGACGAACACCACGATGATCTTCATCAACCAGTTGCGTGAGAAGATCGGTGTCTTCTTCGGCAGCCCCGAGACCACCGCAGGCGGCAAGGCGCTGAAGTTCTACGCCTCGGTGCGACTCGACATCCGCCGTATCGAGACGCTGAAAGACGGCACCGACGCGGTCGGCAACCGCACGCGCGTCAAGGTCGTGAAGAACAAGATGGCCCCGCCGTTCAAGCAGGCCGAGTTCGACATCCTCTACGGCGTCGGCATCTCGCGCGAGGGCAGCCTCATCGACTACGGCGTCGACCAGGGCATCGTGAAGAAGTCGGGCGCCTGGTACACCTACGACGGCGACCAGCTGGGGCAGGGCAAAGAGAACGCTCGAAACTTCCTGCTCCAGAACCCCGACATCGCCGCCGACATCGAGCAGAAGATCCTCGTCAAGCTCGGCATCGGCAAGGCGGGTGCCGCTCCGGTGCCGTCGAACGTCGAGTCGATCGAAGGCAAGCTGGGCCGCAAGGGCGCCTGACCGCGTGCTGGGTGAGACCGGGGAGGGGAGCGATATGGGCAACGCATCGGAGCACCTCGCCCCGGTCTCCTACCTTCCGTGGGTGAAACCGGGCGCCGAAGGCAACGTACCCGGCAGATCACGTCGTCGTGGCCGGCTCGCCGTCATCGGCGATGGGAGCGCCGACGAGACGGGATCCGAGCGCGACGAACGCATCGACCGGCTCGTCGTCTCCCGCCTTCGGCGTTCCGCGCTCTCGATCGCGGAGGTGCGTTCGGTGCTCACTGAGCACGGCCTCGACGAGACCGAGGTCGACGAGTGGATCGAGCGGTACGAACGGCTCGGCTACCTCGACGACGCGCGTCTCGCCGAACAGCTCGTGCACGTGAACGGCTCCCGGCGCGGCCGCGGAAGCGGCGCCATCCTGCAGGAGCTCGTGCGACGCGGAGTCGACGACTCCGCTGCCCGCGCAGCGATCGAGGAGCTCGATCCCGCGGTCGAGCGCAGCAACGCGCTGGATGTCGCCGAACGCCGGGCGCGGCAGCTCGTCGGGCTCGACCGGCTGACTGCCGAGCGTCGGCTCTCGGCGTTCCTGCAGCGGCGCGGCTATCCCGGCGACGTGGTGCGTGAGGCGGTGGCGGCGGCGTTGCCCATCGAGGGCTCGTAAACTGGTGCGATCATGAGCACCCTCCACGAGGTCTCGTCTGCAGAGGCCAATGCCACGGCTCCCGCGCCGCGGACCTACGAGGTCCGCACCTTCGGGTGCCAGATGAACGTGCACGACTCCGAGCGTCTGAGCGGCTCGCTCGAGGCTGCCGGCTATGTGCCGGCCGACGGCGCCGAGCCCGACATCGTCGTCATCAACACCTGCGCGGTGCGTGAGAACGCCGACAACAAGCTCTACGGCAACCTCGGCCACCTCGCCGGGGTGAAACGCCGCCACGCCGGCATGCAGATCGCCGTCGGCGGGTGCCTCGCCCAGAAGGACAAGAACGTCATCCTCGAGAAAGCGCCCTGGGTCGACGTCGTGTTCGGCACCCACAACATGGGGTCGCTGCCGAGTCTGCTCGAACGCGCACGCCACAACGACGAGGCGCAGCTCGAGATCCTCGACGCACTCGAGGTCTTCCCCTCGACGCTCCCGACCAAGCGCGACTCGACCCACAGCGGGTGGGTGTCCATCTCGGTGGGCTGCAACAACACCTGCACGTTCTGCATCGTGCCCGCGCTTCGCGGCAAGGAGAAGGACCGTCGGCCCGGCGACATCCTCGCTGAGATCAAGGCGCTCGTCGACGACGGTGCCGTCGAGGTCACGCTTCTCGGCCAGAACGTCAACTCCTACGGAGTCGAGTTCGGCGATCGGCAGGCGTTCGGCAAGCTGCTCCGGGCTGCAGGCGAGATCGACGGGCTCGAGCGCATCCGCTTCACCAGTCCGCATCCCGCCGCGTTCACCGACGACGTCATCGACGCGATGGCCGAGACCCCCGCCGTCATGCCGCAGCTGCACATGCCGCTGCAATCGGGCTCCGATCGCATCCTCAAGGCGATGCGCCGCTCCTACCGCTCCGAGAGGTTCCTCGGCATCCTCGACCGCGTCCGCGCGAAGATCCCGAACGCGGCGATCTCCACCGACATCATCGTCGGCTTCCCCGGCGAGACCGAGGAGGACTTCCGCGAGACCCTGCGCGTCGTCGAGGCGGCGCGATTCTCCTCGGCGTTCACGTTCCAGTACTCGATCCGTCCCGGCACACCCGCCGCGACGATGGACGAGCAGGTGCCGAAGGAGGTCGTGCAGGACCGCTACGACCGCCTCATCGACCTGCAGGAGCGCATCTCGTGGGAGGAGAACCGGAAACTCGTCGGCCGCGCCGTCGAAGTGCTCGTCTCCACGGGTGAGGGCAAGAAGGACGCCGAGACGCACCGCCTGAGCGGGCGCGCAGAAGACAGCCGGCTCGTGCACTTCGAGGTGCCGGCGGGTTCCGAGGTGCCGCGGCCCGGCGATCTCGTGTCCGTGACGATCACCCGGGCGGCGCCCTTCCACCTGCTCGCCGATTCGCTCGGCGACGCGCCGCTGGTCATCCGCCGAACCCGTGCGGGCGACGCGTGGGATCGCGCCCAGGCCGAGAGCTGCGCCGTGCCGGGCGACCCCGGGGTATCCGTCGCCGGTCGAGTCTCGCTCGGACTGCCCACCCTCCGCGCGCGCGGCACCGAGCCGCGCGTCGCACACGGTGTCGGCACGATGCCGATCTACGACCCGAGCGACGCCCAGCGCTGACGTGACGCTCATCGCGATCGTCGGGGCGACCGGCACGGGCAAGTCCGCGTTCGCGCTCGACCTCGCCGAGGCGATCGCGCGCGCCGGGAGGGTCGCCGAGATCGTGAACGCCGATGCCATGCAGCTCTATCGAGGCATGGACATCGGCACGGCCAAGCTCGCGCCGACGGCGCGGCGCGGCGTGCCTCACCACCTCCTCGACGTGCTCGACGTCACCGAAGAGGCATCCGCCGCCGCTTACCAGCGCGACGCTCGGGCGGCGATCGACGGAATCCTCGCGCGTGGGGGTGTCGCGCTCCTCGTGGGCGGCTCGGGGCTCTACGTCTCCTCGGTGATCCACGACTTCCGGTTTCCGGGCACGGATGCCGCGATCCGTTCACGCCTCGAGGCGGAGCTCGCCGACCTCGGACCCGGGCTCCTGCACGCCCGACTCCGCTCCATCGACGCCGACACGGCAGCGAGCGTCGACGCGAGGAACGGTCGCCGGATCGTCCGCGCCCTCGAGGTCATCGAGCTGACCGGCGAGCCGAAGGCCGCCCGACTCCCCGACGAGCCGGTGCCGTGGCGTGAACACCGGGTCGTGCACCTGCGGAGCGAGCGGGCCCGGCTCGTCGAGCGCCTCGACGCGCGCGCGGCGGGCATGTGGGAGGCCGGCCTCGTCGACGAGGTGCGGTCCCTGGTGCCGCTGGGGTTGGAGCGCGGGGTCACCGCGCGCAAGGCCATCGGCTACGCGCAGGCGCTCGCGGAGGTGCAGGGCCGGATGCCGCGGCACGACGCCGTCGCCGAGACGCAGCAGCTCACGCGCACGTACGCGCGGCGTCAGGTCGGATGGTTCGGGAGGTACCGCACCGCCACCACGATCGACGCCGACGATGCAGCCGCCCGCGGCGCGGAGCTCGCCCGCCAGGCGGCCCTAGACTGAACGAATGTCCTTCGATCTGCGATTCACCAAGGGGCAGGGCACCGGCAACGACTTCGTGCTCTTCAGCGACCCCGAGGGCGACAGCGAGCTCACGCCCACGCAGATCGCTGCGGTGTGCGATCGACGGTTCGGGGTCGGGGCAGACGGCGTCATCCGCGCCGTGCGCTCCGCGAACCTCGACGACGGGGCTTCCGCACTCGCCGAGAACCCGAAGGCGACGTGGTTCATGGACTATTGGAACGCCGACGGCACCGTCTCCGAGATGTGCGGCAACGGCATCCGTGTCTTCACGAAGTACCTCCTCGACCAGGGTCTCGCCGATCTGCACCCGGGGGAGTCGATGGCGATCGGAACGCGTGCCGGCGTGCGCACCGTGAGCCGAAGCGCCGGCGGGTTCCAAGCCGATCTCGGCCCGTGGCGGCTCGCCGGCGGCGAGCCGCTCGTTCGCGCCAGGAGCCTGCCCGTCGCCCGGCCCGGACTCGGCATCGACGTGGGCAACCCGCACATCGTCGTCGCCCTCGCCGACGACGAGGAGCTCGACGGCCTCGACCTCGCGTTCCAGCCGATCGTCGACCCCGTGCCCGAGGCGGGCGCGAACATCGAGTTCGTCGTGCCCGCCGAGCCGCTCGTCGAAGACGGCGTCGGCCGCATCCGCATGCGCGTGCACGAGCGCGGATCGGGCGAGACGCTCTCGTGCGGCACCGGCGCGGTCGCCTCAGCGCTCGCGGTGCGGCACTGGGCAGGCGCGGGTGCACCGAACGACTGGCGGGTTCAGGTCCCGGGCGGCGTGCTCGGCGTTCGCGTCGTCGACGACGGCCGCGGCGAACGCGTGGTGCTCTCGGGCCCGGCGGAGCTCGTCTTCGACGGCGTGCTGAGCCTCGCCTAATCAGCCTCGTTCCGGCGCTCGGCGCGCGGAGAGCACGCGGAATCCCTTCGAGTTCGCGACGCGGTCGACGTCGAGGGTGAGCTCATCGGCGAGCCAGCGCTGCAGCGACTCGGCGCCGAGGTGCTTTGCCACGACGAGGCACGCGGAGGCATCAGCGTCGAGGCGGGGGAGCCAGTGCGCGAGCATGGCGTGCAGTTCCCGCTTGCCGACGCGGATCGGCGGGTTCGACCAGATGGCGGCGAATCGCACGCCGTCGGGAACATCGCCGGGCACGACGGCGTTGACATTGCCGATGCCGAGGCGTGCGGCGTTGCGTCGCGTGAGGTCGAGGGCGCGTTCGTTCACGTCGACGGCCCACACCGTGGCATCCGGTGACTGCAGCGCGAGGCTGAGCGCGATCGGCCCCCAGCCGGTCCCCAGATCGAGCAGGTGGCCCGACGGTGGCGGCGGCGGCACCGAATCCAGCAGGACACGAGTGCCCTGGTCGAGATGCTCGGGGCTGAAGACGCCGCTCGCGGTGACGAGTTCGAGCTCGCGGCCGGCGAGTCGGACACGGATGGTGCGGGTGCTGGAGTCGCTCCGAGGCGAGGAGGAGAAGTAGTGGTCGGAGCCCATGCAGGAAAGCTATCGCACGCGAAGAGAAGTAGGGTTGAGACGATGAACGAAGCCGACCAGAGCACTGCAGACGACGCTGTCGAGCGGGTGCTGCGCAGCGCCGAGTCCAAGGCTGGCGTGGCCCGATTCGGCGCCGGTGACGCCACCGCGATCCAACGGCACGAGACGGATGCCGCCGTCCCGTCCTCCACCGACGGTGAGCAGTACGACCGTGAGGAGCGCGCGGCGCTCCGCCGGGTGAGCGGCCTGTCGACGGAGCTCGAAGATGTCACCGAGGTCGAGTACCGGCAGCTGCGCCTCGAGAACGTCGTGCTGATCGGCGTGTACTCGCAGGGCTCGCAGGTCGACGCCGAGAACTCGCTGCGCGAGCTGGCCGCCCTCTCCGAGACTGCGGGCGCCCGGGTGCTCGACGGCCTGCTGCAGCGCCGGCCGAATCCCGATCCGAGCACCTACCTCGGCAGCGGCAAGGCCGAAGAACTCCGGCACGTCGTCGCAGCCCTCGGCTCCGACACCGTGATCGCCGACACCGAGCTCGCGCCCAGCCAGCGCCGCGCCCTCGAAGACGTGGTGAAGGTGAAGGTCATCGACCGCACGGCGGTCATCCTCGACATCTTCAGTCAGCACGCGAAGAGCCGCGAGGGCAAGGCGCAGGTCGAGCTCGCGCAGCTCGAGTACCTCCTCCCGCGGCTCCGCGGCTGGGGCGAGTCGATGTCCCGCCAGGCCGGTGGCCAGGTCGGCGGCGCCGGGGCGGGCATGGGTTCGCGTGGCCCGGGTGAGACGAAGATCGAACTCGATCGCCGCCGCATCCACTCGCGCATGGCGAAGCTGCGCCGGCAGATCGCGGGCATGAAGCCGGCTCGCGAAGCCAAGCGCGCGAACCGTCGACGCAACGCGGTGCCGTCGGTCGCGATCGCCGGCTACACGAACGCCGGCAAGTCGAGCCTGTTGAACCGCATCACGGGTGCGGGCGTGCTCGTCGAGAACGCCCTCTTCGCGACCCTCGACGCGACGGTGCGGCGCAACACGACCGCCGACGGCCGCGTCTACACGATCGCCGACACCGTCGGGTTCGTGCGCAACCTCCCGCACCAACTCGTGGAGGCGTTCCGCTCCACGCTCGAGGAGGTCGGCGAGTCCGATCTGATCGTGCACGTCGTCGACGCCGCGCATCCCGACCCTGCCGGGCAGATCGCCACCGTGCGCGACGTCGTCGGCGAGGTCGGCGCGCGCGACATCCCCGAGCTCGTCGTCTTCAACAAGGCCGACCTCATCTCGCCCGAGGATCGGCTCGTGCTGCGCGGTCTCGAGCCTGGCGCGATCTTCGCGTCCGCCCGAACGGGCGAGGGTGTGCCCGAGCTGCTCGATGCGATCGCCCGCATGCTCCCCGACCCCGCCGTCGAAGTCGACCTGCTGGTGCCGTACGACCGCGGCGACGTGGTCTCGTTGCTCCACGAGACCGGTCGCGTGCTCTCGGTCGGGTACGTCGAAGACGGCACGCGCATCCGCGCGCTCGCCTCGCCCGAGCAGGCCGCGCAGCTCGCCGAGTTCGCCGCGGCATCAGCGCACGCCTGACCTCCTGGCAACCGCTCGATGGAGTGTGCCCGAACGTCCCGATCGCCTGTCACAGCGCGTCACAGAGCGACGATCGGCCCGGTGAAGGCGTATCGTCGCTGGTGATCGTCGGTGCACGGCCGGATGCCGGGCACCTGGAGCGACAGCCGAGCCCGGCACCCGCCCGCGACATCCACCCGCCGATCGGGCCGGGGGAGCGCGGCTCGCGTGCCCCGCCGAACCGGCACGGTACGCCACGCAGGAGCACCATGGCCCAGACCGGAGCCCAGGCCGCAGGGGGCGCCGACTGTCCGTCCGTGTCGTTCGAGCTGTTCCCGCCTCGAACGGATGCCGCGGCGCTCGCCCTCGGGCGTACGATCGACCGCCTCGCCGAGGCCGACCCGGCGTTCATCTCGGTGACGTTCGGCGCGGGCGGCTCGTCACGCGACCGATCGCTCACGGTGCTCCGCTACATGCTCGATCACACGAACGTCGAGCCCATGGCGCACCTCACCTGCGTCGGCTCGTCGCACGCCGAGGCGAACCGGCTCGTGCGCGAGTTCCTCGACGCGGGCATCACGAGCTTCCTCGCGCTTCGCGGCGACCCGCCCGCCGGATCCGACCCCGACGCCGGCATCGGTGATCTCGGCAGCGCCGCCGAGCTCGTGCAGCTCATCCACCGGGTGCAGGAGGAGCGCGAGCCGTTCGGCCAGGTGGGCATCCCGGGTCTGCCCGGCGTCACGCAGATCGGCGAGCGACCACGGCCCGAACGCGTCGCGGTGGCTGCGTTCCCGACGGGGCATCCGCGCTCGCGTGGCATCGCGCAGGACGTCGACACCCTCCTTGCGAAGGAGATCGCCGGCGCGAACCTCGCGATCACCCAGCTGTTCTGGCGCGCAGACGACTACCTCGGGTTCGTCGAGCGGGCCCGCGCCGACGGCGTGACGATCCCGATCCTGCCCGGCATCATGCCCGTGACGACCCCGGCCCGTCTCGCGCGGCTCACCGAGCTCACCGGCGTCGAGCCGCCGGCCGAGCTCTCGATCGACCTCGAGATCGAGCCCGACGCCGACGCACAGGCCGAGCTCGGCATCGCGCATGCCACACGGCTCGCCGCCGCCGTGCTCGCCGGCGGAGCCCCGGGGCTGCACCTGTACACCTTCAACCGCCACGAAGCCGTGCTCGACGTCGTCGACCGGCTCGGAATCGGCTCCCAAGACCGACTCGTCAATGAGAGGAACACCACAGAACGATGACCGCACACGCCTTTCCCAACGGCACGATCCTCGGCTACCCGCGCATCGGGCGCCGCCGTGAGCTGAAGCGCGCCGTCGAGGCCTTCTGGGCCGGCACGATCGATGCCGCCGAGCTCGAGGCGCGCACGGCCGAGCTGCGCTCCGCGACCCGTGAACGGCTCGCCGCCCTCGGGCTCGGGCGCGACGACTCGTCGATTCCCGAGTCGTTCTCGTATTACGACCAGGTGCTCGACGCCGCGATCGCCGTGGGCGCCGTGCCTGAGCGGTTCCGCCGGCTGCAGGACGACTCGGGTCGTGTCGACCTCGCGGGGTACTTCACGATCGCCCGCGGCGAGGCCGAGGACGCGCCGCTCGAGATGACGAAGTGGTTCGACTCGAACTACCACTACCTCGTGCCCGAGATCGGTCCCGACACGGCGTTCGCGCTGCACGCCGAGCGCATCCTCGCCGAGTTCGCCGAGGCGAAGGCGGCCGGGTTCCTGACCCGGCCGGTCATCGTCGGCCCCGTCACGTTCCTGCTGCTGGCCAAGGCCGCCGACGGCGCCCCGGTGGGCTTCCGCCCGCTCGACCGCCTCGACGACCTCGTGCCCGTGTACGCGGCGCTCCTCGCCGAGCTCGAGGCGGCCGGCGCCGCCTGGGTGCAGCTCGACGAGCCCGCGCTCGTCAGCGAGAGCATCGACGAGCCGCGCGAGCGCGTCATCGAGTCGATCGGCCTCGCCTACGACGCCCTCGGCGCGTCCGAGCGCCGTCCCCGGATCTTCGTCGCGGCCCCCTACGCGGCTCTCGACGACGCGCTTCCCGCCCTCGCGGCGTCCCCCGTCGAGGCGATCGGCCTCGATCTCGTTCGGGGCGCCGCTCCCGAGCGCCTCGATCCGGCGACGAGCGAGTCGCTCGCGTCGAAGACCCTCGTAGCGGGTGTCGTCGACGGCCACAACATCTGGCGCGGCGACCTCGCCCGCGCCTTCGAGCGTGCCGACGCGCTCCGCTCGCTGTCGTCGGATGTCGCCGTGTCGACCTCGACCTCGCTGCTGCATGTGCCGCACGACGTCGACGACGAGACCGCGCTCGACGCCCGCCTCGCGAGCTGGCTCGCGTTCGCCGACCAGAAGGTCGCCCAGGTCGCGACCCTCGCCCGCGGCCTCGCCGACGGGCGCGCCGCGATCCAGGGCGAGCTCGATGCGGCATCCGATGCCCTCACCGACCGCGCCGGCGCCCCCGGCGTGCGAGTGCCCGAGGTGCGCGGACGCCTCGCCGCGCTCGCCGACCGCGACTTCACCCGCGCGGCCTACGACGAGCGCGTCGCGGCGCAGGAGGCGCTCGAGCTTCCCGAGCTGCCGACGACGACGATCGGCTCGTTCCCGCAGACGGCCGACATCCGCCGCGCCCGCGCCCGGGTGGTGAAGGGCGAGCTGACGGATGCCGAGTACCGCGCGCTCATGCGCGAGGAGATCGAGCGCGTCATCCGCCTGCAGGAGGAGCTGGGTCTCGACGTGCTCGTGCACGGCGAGCCCGAGCGCAACGACATGGTGCAGTACTTCGCCGAGCTCCTCGACGGCTTCGCGGTGACCCAGCACGGATGGGTGCAGTCGTACGGCTCGCGGTGCACGCGCCCCTCGATCCTGTGGGGCGACGTCTCGCGGCCGGCGGCGATGACCGTCGAGTGGTCGACCCACGCCCAGTCGCTGACCGAGAAGCCCGTGAAGGGAATGCTCACCGGCCCGGTGACGATCCTCGCGTGGTCATTCGTGCGCGACGACCAGCCGCTCGGCGACACCGCCCGCCAGGTGGCCCTCGCGCTGCGCGACGAGATCACCGATCTCGAGTCGGCGGGCATCCGGATCATCCAGGTCGACGAGCCCGCGCTTCGCGAGCTCCTGCCGTTGAAGCTCGCCGCCCAGCCCGCGTACCTCGACTGGTCGGTCGGGTCGTTCCGCCTCGCCACCGGCGGCGCGGCATCGGCGACGCAGGTGCACACCCACCTCTGCTACTCGGAGTTCGGCGTGGTCATCGACGCCATCCGCAACCTCGACGCCGACGTCACGTCGATCGAGGCGGCGCGCAGCCGCATGGAGGTCGTCGACGACATCGCGGGGAGCGGCTTCGACCACGGCATCGGCCCGGGCGTGTACGACATCCACTCGCCACGCGTGCCGAGTGCCGCAGAGGTGCAGGCGCTCCTCGAGCGCGCGGTCGCCGAGATCCCTGCGTCGAGGTTGTGGGTCAACCCCGACTGCGGCCTGAAGACCCGCGGGTACGACGAGACGGTCTCCTCCCTCGAGCACATCATCGAGGCGACGCGGGCCGTGCGTGCCGAGCTCTCGGAGCCGGTGCTCGCCGAGTAGGAACAGACAGGGGATGGGTGGATGTCGCGTGGCCCGCGGCATCCGCCCGCTGCCGTCTGCGGCATCCGCTCGCGGCGATTCCTCAGACACGTGACCTACCGTCGGTGCATGCAGCTCGCGGTACACGAATCCGGCGGTGGCGCGAAGACCGCGATCCTCATCCACGGCATCATGTCCGATTCGCGCGCGTGGCATCGAGTCACGGCGGAGCTCGAGGGCCGCGGATTCCGGGTGCTCGCGGTGGACCTGACGGGCCATGGGCGCAGCCCGCGGGCGCGTCGCTACTCTCCGGCCGTCTGGGCCGACGACGTGGTCGAGACGCTCGAACCGCTGCTCCACGGCCCGCCCGACGTCGTGATGGGGCATTCGCTGGGCGGGCTCGTGGCGAGCCTCGTGGCCGACCGCATGGCACCCCGGGCTGCGATCTACGTCGACCCGGCGTTCTCCTTCCCCGCGGGGATCCGGGGCTGGGCGTTCAAGGCCTTCTTCGCGATCGCACCGCGGCCGCGGCGTTCGGCGCTCGTGCGGATGAACCCGAAGTGGAGCGCGACCGACGTCGACATCGAGCTCGCGACACTGCGCGACTGGGACAAGCGCACCATCCTCGGCTTCGCCGACACCCGGCCACTCGTGCCGCCGGTACGGCTCGTCGCGCCCACGCTGGTCGTGCTCGCCGAGAAGAGCCTCCTCATCACCGAGCGGGTCGCGGCGCAGCTCCGCCATCAGGGCATGACGGTCGAGACGGTCGCCGGCACCGGCCATACGGTGTTCCGCGACGACCACGCGGGCTTCATGAACACGGTGATCGACTGGTTGCGTCAGCACGCGCGGGTGGGCGCCGAGCCGGCGAGCGCACGCGCAGCATGAGCGTGCGCGTGCGAGCTCAGACGGCCCGCATCACGGCGACGACCTTGCCGAGCACCTCGGCCTGATCGCCGACGATCGGCTCGAATGCGCTGTTCCGCGGGAGCAGCCAGGTGTGCCCGTCGCGCTGGCGGAACACCTTGACCGTCGCCTCGCCATCGAGCATGGCGGCGACGATCTCGCCATTCTCGGCCGTTCGCTGGGAGCGCACCACCACCCAGTCGCCGTCGCAGATCGCCGCGTCGATCATCGAGTCGCCCACGACCTTCAGGATGAACAGCTCGCCCTTGCCGACGAGCTGGCGGGGCAGCGGGAAGACCTCGTCGATCTGCTGCTCGGCGGTGATGGGGATGCCCGCGGCGATGCGCCCGACGAGCGGAACCATCGCCGCGTCGCCGACGGGGATGGCCTCGCCGGCCGATGGCGCTCGCTCGGCGGAGTCGGGCAGTTCGATGAGCACCTCGAGCGCGCGGGGGCGGTTCGGATCACGCCGCAGATAACCGGCGAGTTCGAGCTGGTTCAGCTGATGGGTGACGCTCGAAAGAGATGAGAGCCCCACGCCATCGCCGATCTCCCGCATGCTCGGCGGGTAGCCCCGACTCGAGACCGAGCGCTGGATGACCTCGAGGATGGCGACTTGTTTCGCGCTGAGGCTCTTGCGGCGGCGTACCCTGCCGCCTTCGCGCACGTCGTCGATGTCGGTGCTCACGGTCTCCGCCCCTCGTTGCGGCCGTCGCGGCCGGATGTCGGTGGTGTCTGATCGACTGTCTTCTGACATTCGAAACTGTATCCGCCCGATGTCGGTGCGGCAAACATTCATTCGAGTGTGTCGCGGGAATCTCGGCAGGAAATGCCGAACGGACCCTTGCAGCTTCGAAGAATCGAAGATACATTCGGAACAGAGCTTCGCATCCGGCCCTCCCGGCCGAGGGTCGGATGCGGCTCCCACAGGAGGTGTGAGAGATGAGTGCAGTGATCGCGTCAGACGGATTCGGCACGTCGAAGCATCCGCGCGGAGCCGCATCGACGCCTGCGCCCACGCCTGCGGCGACGCCGCTACCGACGTCTGCGCCGACGCGGCTCCGTCTCACGCGCCGCGGTCGCGCCGTTGTCACGAGCCTGTGCGCCGTGCCGCTCGTGGCCTGGGCGCTCGTCGCGGTGCTCGGGTCGGGCGGCGCCGCCGCCGATTCCGGCGCGAACCTCGGGGCTCGCACATTCGAGTACGTCACCGTGTACCAGGGCGACTCGCTCTGGGCCATCGCCGAGTCGATCGCGCCCAGTGGCGACCCTCGCGTGGTGATCGACGAGATCCTTCGACTCAACGGCCTCGACGACGTCGTCGTCCAACCGGGGCAGCGCCTGGCACTTCCGGTCGTTCCGTGAGACGCGCGCGCCAGAGCGGCACCCGGTGCGTGGCTAGCATGGACGGGTGACGAGCCTTGACGACCTGCCCATTCGTGATGACCTGCGGGGTCGTGCGCCCTACGGCGCCCCTCAGAAGTCCGTACCGGTCGCCCTGAACGTCAACGAGAACACGCACCCGATCCCCGAAGCCGTGGCGCACGACATCGTCGCCCGCGTCGCCGCGGCCATTCTCAGCCTCAACCGCTACCCCGACCGGGAGTTCACCGCCCTTCGCAATGCGCTCGCCGGCTACCTGGGCCATGGGCTCGAGGCGGAGCAGCTCTGGGCCGCGAATGGCTCGAACGAGGTGTTGCAGCACATCCTCCAGGCCTTCGGCGGCCCCGGCAGGAAGGTGATCGGGTTCGCGCCGACCTACTCGATGTACGGCCTCCTCGCGTCGGGCACCGGCACCGAGTGGGTCACGGCCGAACGCGACGCCGACTTCGAGCTCAGCACCGAGACGGCCGTCGCCGCAGTGCGCGAGCATGACCCCGACATCGTGCTGCTCTGCGCGCCGAACAATCCCACGGGCACTCCGCTGCCGCTGGACGTGATCACCTCGGTCACCGATGCCGCCCGCGGCATCGTCGTCGTCGACGAGGCGTACTTCGAGTTCGCCGACCCCGGCACGCCGAGCGCCCTCACGTTGCTGGAAGGTCGCCCTCGCCTGCTCGTCTCGCGCACGATGAGCAAGGCCTTCGCGTTCGCCGGCGCGCGAGTCGGCTACCTCGCCGGCGATCCGGCCGCCATCGACGCGCTCCGGCTCGTCCGGCTGCCCTACCACCTGTCGGCCCTCACGCAGTCGGCTGCGCTCGGCGCCCTCGCGCACTCCGGCGAGATGCTCGCGATGGTCGACGAGATCCGCGCCCAACGCGACCGGATCTCCGCTGAGCTCGCTCGCCTCGGCTTCCGTCCGTACCGGAGCGGCTCGAACTTCGTGCTCTTCGGAGGCGTCGACGACCCGAGCGCGGTCTTCGAGGCGCTCCTCGACCGCGGCATCCTGATCCGTGAGATCGGCCTGCCCGGATGCCTCAGGGTGACGGCCGGCACCGAGGCCGAGACCACCGCATTCCTCGAGGCGATCGCCGTGTTCGCTCCCGCGGCCGCCGAATAGGATTGACGTCATGACCTCACCCGGCGCACCGCGCACCGCCCGCGTGCAGCGCGAGACGAGCGAATCGAGCATCGATCTGTCGCTGAACCTCGACGGCTCGGGCGTGAGCGACATCGAGACATCCGTGCCGTTCTACGACCACCTGCTCACGGCGTTCGCCAAGCATTCGCTCACCGACCTGAGCGTGCGCGCCCGCGGCGACATCGAGATCGACGTGCACCACACCGTTGAAGACGTGGGTATCGTGCTCGGCCAGGCGATCCGCGAGGCGCTCGGCGACAAGCGCGGCATCTCCCGCTACGGCGACGCGCTCGTGCCCCTCGACGAGGCGCTCGCGCAGGCCGTCGTCGACATCTCGGGCCGCCCGTACCTCGTGCACTCCGGAGAGCCCGCGGGGTTCGAGTTCCACCTCATCGGCGGCCACTTCACCGGTTCGATGGTGCAGCACGTCTTCGAGGCGATCTCGTTGAACGCCGGACTCACGGTGCACGTCACCGTGCTCGGCGGGCGCGACCCGCATCACATCGCCGAGGCGGAGTTCAAGGCCTTCGCCCGCGCGTTCCGGCAGGCGAAGTCGCTCGACGCGCTTGTGTCGGGCATCCCGTCCACCAAGGGCGCCCTGTGACGAACCCCAGGCGCGTCGTGCTGCTCGACTACGGATCGGGAAACGTGCACTCCGCGGCGAAGGCGCTCGAACGCGCGGGCGCCGAGGTGGAGGTCACCGCCGATCGCGACGCAGCACTGGAGGCCGACGGACTCGTGGTGCCCGGCGTGGGCGCGTTCAAGGCCGTGATGGATCAGCTTCGGGGGGTACGCGGCGACGAGGTCATCGATCGCCGCCTCGCGGGCGGACGCCCGGTGCTCGGCATCTGCGTGGGCATGCAGGTGCTCTTCGATCGCGGTGTCGAACGCGGCGTCGACACCGAGGGCCTCGGCGAGTGGCCGGGCGTGGTCACCGAACTGCCGGCACCGGTGCTGCCGCACATGGGCTGGAACACGGTCGAACCCGACCCCGGCTCGGTGCTCTTCGACGGCATCGAAGACGAGCGATTCTACTTCGTGCACTCGTTCGCGGCACAGGAGTGGCTGCTCGACGTGCTGCCGCCGTTCCCCACTCCGAGGCTCACCTGGGCCGAGCACGGGGGCAGGTTCCTCGCCGCGGTCGAGAACGGCCCGCTGTCGGCGACCCAGTTCCACCCCGAGAAGTCGTCGGACGCCGGCATCCGGCTCCTCGCGAACTGGCTGGGATCGCTCGAGTGAACGAGGACCGCCCGGCAGAACGAGTGGCGTCGACCCCGAGCCGTCGGGGCTCGAGCGGACTAGGATGTTGTGACTGTGCCGACGTGGCGTATCGCAGCCACCGATTCAAGGACAGTGATGAGTGAGTTCAACAAGACCCCCCGTCTCGTGCTGCTTCCCGCAGTCGACGTCGCGGGCGGCAAGGCCGTTCGCCTGACCAAGGGCGAGGCCGGAACCGAGACGAACTACGGCGACCCCGTCGACGCCGCGGCCGATTGGGCCGACCAGGGCGCGGAATGGATCCACCTCGTCGACCTCGACGCGGCCTTCGGGCGCGGTTCGAATGCCGGCGTGCTGAAGAAGGTCATCCGCCAGGTGCGCGGCGTGAACGTCGAACTATCGGGCGGCATCCGCGACGACGCGTCGCTCGAGCACGCGCTCGAGATCGGTGCCAAGCGCATCAACCTCGGCACTGCGGCGCTGGAGAACCCCGAATGGGCGGCATCCGTCATCGCGCAATACGGCGAAGCGATCGCCGTCGGCCTCGACGTGCGTGGCACGACCCTCGCGGCGCGCGGCTGGACGCAGGACGGCGGCGATCTCTGGCAGGTCATGGACCGCCTCGAGGAGGCCGGCGCGGCGCGGTACGTCGTCACCGACGTCACGAAGGACGGAACGCTGCAGGGGCCGAACCTCGACCTCCTCCGGCAGGTCATGGACCGCACGCATCGCCCGGTGGTCGCCTCGGGCGGCGTCTCGAGCCTCGACGACATCGCGGCGCTCCGGGAACTCGTGCCGCTCGGCCTTGAAGGCACGATCGTCGGCAAGGCCCTCTACGCCGGCGCCTTCACGCTGGCCGAGGCGCTGGATGTCGCCGGGTACTGAGCAGGGCCGCGAAGCTTCGTCGGCGGATGCCGCATCCGCGCGTCGGGCTGCACCGGACGCTGCCGCCGACTCGGCGGGGGTCCCGTGGGCCGGTCGCTCGTTCGAGCCGAACCCGCACGCCGCCGATGACGGACGTGCGCCCGAAGCACTCATGGCGGCACTTGCGCGGTTCCGTTCCGGCGACGGTGGGCAGGGCGACGTCGTCGCCGCGTTCGCGCGGTCGCGCCTCCTGATCCCGCTCCTGGCCGATCTCGGCGACCCTTCGGCAGGCTCAGGGACCATCGCCGGCGCGCACGGCCTGGCCGTCGACAAGAGCCAGGAGTTGTCGATCGTCACGGTCGAGGGTCCCGACGGGCGTCGGGTACTGCCGGTCTTCGCATCGGTCGATGCGATGGCCCGGTGGAACCCGGTAGCCCGTCCGGTGCCGGCCGACGGCGTGCGGGTCGCGCTCGCGGCGGCCGACGACGGTACCGACCTCGTCGTGCTCGATCCGGGTTCGGACACTGAGTTCGTCGTGCGGCGGCCGGCGGTGTGGGCGATCGCACAGTCGCGGGCGTGGCATCCGCCGTTCGACTCTCCCGAGGTACGCGAAGCGTTCAGTCGCTCGATCGGCACTGAACTCGCAGTGCACGACGTCGAACTGGCGGCGGGTGATCCCGATGCCCGGCTCGCCGGTCCCGAGCTCGTCGTGAAGCTCTCCCTGGTGCGCGGCCTGACACGCCGCGAACTCGATGCGGTGCTCCAGCGGCTCGCCGCGAGATGGGCCGCGGATGACGCGATCGCAACGCTGGTCGACTCGCTCACGGTGCGGCTGGTCGCCACGGATCCGCACTGAGTTCGCCGCTGCACCCCTATCGCTCCCCCGATCTGGTGCGAGAGGCCCCTACGGACCCCGCGCCGACGTCGGGTTAGCCCCCGATGCCGGTGGTTGCATCCGGCTCGTACGGTGGGCCATGTAACCGACAGCAGGGCGCGAGAGCGTCCGGGATAGCGAAGGAACACCTCATGGCTTTCGATGACAACAACGTGTGGAATCGCGTTCGCGACTCCTTCAACACCAACGTGGCGATTCCGATCAGCGACAACAACGTCGACTCGCTGAACGACAACAACGTCCACTCGCTGAACGACAACAACGTCGACTCGCTGAACGGCAACAACGTCGACTCGTACAACGACAACTCCGACAACTCGGACAACTCGACGAACGACTCGAACAACGACAACTCCGACAACTCCGACAACTCCGACAACTCGACGAACGACTCGTACAACGACAACTCCGACAACTCCGACAACTCGGACAACTCGACGAACGACTCGTACAACGACAACTCCGACCACTCGGTGCACATCAGCGACTCGTTCAACGAGACCGACAACTCGGTCAACGCCGGCATCCGGCAGTACAACGTCGGCTTCGACGACCTCAACATCGTTGCTGGTGGCGGCGGCGCGGCTGCGGCCGGGTACGGCGGCCACGGCGGCCACGGCGGCAGCGACACCGAGGTGAACATCGACAACCGCTCGACGGTGGTCGACCAGTCCGTCAACCAGAACATCTCGACCAGCGGCGGCTACGGTGGCGGCAACGTGAACCAGGCGATCGGGAACGAGGCCAATGTCGCCTCGGGTGACGGCTCGGTCGCTGCAGGCCACGACGCCTGGGTCGACAACTCCAGCACCGACATCGAGGTGGGCGACGTCTCCATCGGCAACACGTGGGACTCGTACAACGAGGAGACCAACTGGGACGTCGAGGTGAACGACTCGTTCAACGACGACTACTCGACCGACATCGACGTCGACGTCGACAACGCCAACATCCTCAGCCCCGACGCCGTCGCCGTACAGGTCGACGACGTCACCCTGTAGGTTCATTCGAACATCGTGCCCGGCCGCCCCCTCGGGGGCTGCCGGGCACGCTACTGTCCGGGGCGGTTGTGGGCGGCGACGACAGCGGGGACGATCGATTTCCCGCTCATCTGCGAGCTGTGGCGCCCAGGGGAGGAGCGGCGCCACCACATCCCCTATCGTTCCCCGACCGGAGATCGGAGATCCCCACACCGTCCCCATGAACGCTCGGGATAGCCCCCGATGCCGACGAGGACGTCGGGCTCGTACGGTGGGATACACAACCAACAGCAGGGCGTGAATGCGTCCCGAAGAGTGAAGGAACACGCTCATGGCTTTCGATGGCAACAACGTGTGGAATCGCGTTCGCGACTCCTTCAACACCAACGTGGCGGTACCGATCACCGACAACAACGTCGGCTCGCTGAACGACAACAACGTCGGCTCGCTGAACGACAACAACGTCGGCTCGCTGAACGACAACAACGTCGGCTCGAACAACGACAACTCCGACAACTCGGACAACTCGACGAACGACTCGTACAACGACAACTCGGACAACTCCGACAACTCGGACAACTCGACGAACGACTCGTACAACGACAACTCGGACAACTCCGACAACTCGGACAACTCGACGAACGACTCGCACAACGACAACTCCGACCACTCGGTGCACATCAGCGACTCGTTCAACGAGACCGACAACTCGGTCAACGCCGGCATCCGGCAGTACAACGTCGGCTTCGACGACCTCAACATCGTCGGCGGCGGGGGCGGTCACGGCTATGGGGGCGGCGACACCGACGTGAGCATCGACAACCGCTCGACGGTGGTCGACCAGTCCGTCAACCAGAACATCTCGGCCAGCGGCGGCGGCGGTGGCTACCCTGAAGCCAGCAGCAGCGTTGGCTCCGGCGGCGGCAACGTCAACCAGGCGATCGGGAACGAGGCGAACGTCGCCTCGGGCGACGGCTCGGTCGCCGCGGGACACGACGCCTGGGTCGACAACTCCAGCACCGACATCGAGGTGGGCGACGTCTCCATCGGCAACACGTGGGACTCGTACAACACCGAGACCAACTGGGACGTCGAGGTGAACGACTCGTTCAACGACGACTACTCGACCGACATCGACATCGACGTCGACAACGCCAACATCCTCAGCCCCGACGCCGTCGCCGTACAGGTCGACGACATCACGCTGTAGGATCCTGCAGTCCCGCCCGGCCGCCCGTGAGGGGCGGCCGGGCACACCACCATCCAGATCCGGACAGCCGTGGCTGACGATGCATTCCCCCAACCTTGAAAGCGTCAGAAATGTCCAGTGACGAAGCCCCGAGCTGGCGAGATCCCGTGCCGATGCACGACTTGCCGGAGCAGCCGACCGAGCAGCCGGACGGCACCGACGAGGTGCTCGACGCCGGGTGGACCGACGGTCTCGCAGACGCGCTCTCCGACCCGACCGCGGGAGACCCGACCGCAGCGAATCTCTTCACCGCGGAGATCGAGAACGTCGACGCATCCGATTGGGATGTCGACACCGAACTCATCTGGGGTGAGGATGGCGGTGACGCGATCGTCGACGGCGGGAGCCTGGGACTCGACTTCCCTCTCTGAGATCGGCGCGTACACGGGGCGGGGGTGCACTCCGCCCCATCCTCTGCCACCATGGAACGAAAGTCGGGGGGTATCCGTGCCGGAAGCAGCAAACACCGAGAAGCCTGCAGTCGTCGTCGAGCGCGAGCGCGCCTCGACACCGGACAATACGCCGCACGCACCGGAGCCCCGGAGCGAGGCATCGGCCATGTTGGAGGTCGTCCGCGATGTCGAGCGGCTCGCCGCCTCATCCGGGCGAGCCGACTTGGCGAGGCGGCTGGAGCAGACGCAGGCGCGACTGCGCGACCCCGACATCCGGGTCATCGTGATCGGTGAGTTCAAGCAGGGCAAGAGCAAACTCATCAATGCGTTGGTGAACGCCCCGGTATGCCCCGTCGACGACGATGTCGCCACAAGCGTGCCGACATCGGTGGGGTACGCTGAGCAGCCCTCGGCGTGGGTGGTCGTGCAGCCCGAGGATGCCGCGACCATCGCGACCACCGCGAGTTCTCTCGAGCGCCGGCAGATCGACCTCGAAGAGATCGCCGACTTCGTGTCGGAGCGAGGCAACCCCGACAACGAACGTCGCATCATGTCAGCCGAGGTGCTGCTGCCGAGGGAGATCCTCAAGGGCGGGCTGAAGCTGGTCGACTCGCCTGGCGTCGGCGGCCTCGACTCGTCCAATGCGCTGGCGACGCTGTCGGCGCTTTCGACGGCGCATGCCGTGCTGCTGGTGTCGGATGCATCGCAGGAGTACACCGAACCCGAGGTGCGGTTCCTCAAGCACGCCATGCGCATCTCGCCGAACGTCGCCGCCGTGCTCGCCAAGACAGACCTCTATCCATCGTGGCGCGAGATCGAGCAGATCAACCGAGGACATCTCCAGGACGCCGGCGACGTGCCGATCTTCTCCGTCTCGAGCGACCTGCGCCTGCTTGCCGCCGAACTGCAGGATCGAGTGATCAACGACGAGTCGGGCTTTCCCGCGCTCGTCGCGCACCTGCGCCGCGAGGTGCTGGGCCGCGCCGAGGTGATTCACGAGCGAAGCGCCGTGCACGACCTCGTGTCGGTGGTCGAGCAACTCACGATCTCACTGCGCTCGGAGCTGAACGCGATCTTGCACCCTGAGGATACGCCACGCATGATCGCCGAGCTGGAGGTGGCCAAGGCGCGCGCCGATGAATTCCGGGGGCGCTCCGCGCGCTGGCAGGTGACCCTCACCGACGGCATCGCCGATCTCATCGCCGATATGGAGCACGACCTGCGAGACCGCCTGCGCAAGGTGCAGCGCGAGGCCGAGGTCGCCATTGATGAGGGCGACCCCGGACCCATCTGGGACCAGATCACCGAATGGATCGACCAGCGTGTGACCACCGCGGTATCGGAGACGTTCGTGTGGACCGATGAGCGCTCGCGATGGCTGTCGGAAGAGGTGGCCGAGCTCTTCAGCAAGGGGGAATCCGAGATTCCGGCGATCGATGTCAGAGACATCCAGGGCGTACTCGACCCTGTGGAGGACCTCTCCACGCTCGACTCGGGTCGTCTCGGCGCGGCGGAGAAGATCTACATCGGCGTCCGCGGGTCCTACGGCGGCGTGCTGATGGTGGGCCTTGCCACGGGACTGATCGGAATGACGCTGATCAATCCGCTGTCGCTGCTCGCCGGCGTGCTGGTCGGCAGACGAGCATACCGCGAAGACATGAGCCAACGGTTGACACGCCGGCAGCATGAGGCGAAGGGCAATGTGCGCCGCTACATCGACGAGGTCAACTTCCAGGTCGGCAAGCAGCTCAAAGACCGGCTGCGCCTGGTGCAGCGTGCCGCGCGCGACCACTTCGGCACCATGGCCGAAGAGATGCACCGCTCGTTGTCGGAGGCGCTCGCCACTGCGAAGCAGACAGCCACCACCTACACGTCCAAGCGAGACCACCGGGTGACCCAACTGAAGGCGCAGATCCACCAGCTCGAGACGCTTCGCGCCGAGATCCCCGAGCCGCCGCCGATGCGGATCCAGGCGGTGCAGCAGTGACGGCTGCGGTGCGGGAGGACGCAGCGGGTCTGCTGCGTACCGCCCGTGCCGTCTATGATGACGATCCTGCGGCGCAGGTGACGATCGACGAACTCGAGCGGCGCCTGAGCGAACCACTGCGGCTGGCCGTTGCAGGAATGGTGAAGGCGGGAAAATCGACCCTGCTGAACGCCCTGCTCGGCGAGCAGATCGCTCCGACCGACGCCGGGGAGTGCACCCGGGTCGTCACGTGGTACCGATACTCGGCGACCCCGACCGTCACGCTCCACCCCAAGGAGGGCGAGCCGCGGCGGATGCCGGTGCGACGCGATCGGGGACGACTCGTGCTCGATCTCGACGGCACATCTGCCGACGATGTGGCATGGATCGACGTCGGCTGGCCGCTGATCAGGCTGAAGTCGATGATCCTCATCGACACGCCGGGCATCGCCTCGCTGTCGGAGAGCACCTCGGAACGGACGACGAAGTTCCTCATGCCCGAGGACGCACCGTCGTCTGCGGATGCCGTCGTCTATCTCATGCGGCACCTGCACGCGTCGGACGTCAAGTTCCTCGAGGCCTTTCGCGATACTGCCGCCGGGGCCGCGCAGACCATCTGCGCGGTCGGGGTGCTCTCGCGCTCGGACGAGATCGGGTCCGGCCGCATCGATTCGCTCCTTTCGGCGCAGAAGGTGGCGAGGCGGTACGAGCTCGACGGCGACCTGGCCTCGCTGGTGCTGAGCGTCATCCCGGTTGCCGGGCTCGTCGCAGAGGGCGCCCGCACGCTTCGCGAGACCGAGTACGCGGCCTTCCGGGCGCTTGCTGGTCTCGAACGAGTCGACCGTGAGCGTCTGCTCATGTCGGCCGACCGGTTCACGAGGGATTCGGATGCCACGACGTTGAGCGCCGCCGAACGCCGGAACCTGCTCGGCCGGTTCGGGCTCTTCGGCGTCCGGCTGGCGACTGCCCTCATCCGGGGCGGGATCGTGAGTTCGTCCGAACTGTCGGAGCAGATGGTGCAGCAGAGCGGGCTGATCGAGCTGCAGCAGTTCGTGCGCAACCAGTTCCACACGCGCGCGTCGACGCTCAAGGTGCGCGGCGTGCTGCTGGGGCTCGAGCGACTCATGCGGCAGAGTCCGCGCGAGGGCACGGAACAGATCCGTGGCGGCATCGAGCGCATCGCCGCCGGCGCACATGCGCTGCGCGAGCTCTCGCTGTTGGCGACTGCACGCTCGGAAGGGCTGCCCCTGTCGGCGCAGGACGCCGCCGCCGCGCAGACGATCATCGGGGCGAATGGTACGCCGACCCACATACGTCTCGGACTTCCCGAGAGCGCCGACACCCGTACGCGCAGCGAACGCGTTGATGCACTCCTGGACTACTGGCGTCGGCTCAGCGAGTCTCCGCTGACCGACCGCGCCGCGGTCGGTGCCTGCAGGGTGGTGATCCGCAGCCTCGACGAGATGGCGTCAGACCTGGGGCCCGCGGCGAATGTCGTGCTGTCGGGCGGTCCACGCCATGGCGCCGGGCAGCACGCTCCACAGCAGAGCGAGGAGCACGAGGCCGCATTCAGCGGCCAATAGGAGCCGCAACTGCCGGCCCTGCTCGCCGATCGCGACGAGTTCGAGCGACAACAGCAGCACCGCGAGCTGCACCACGAGCGTCCCCAACTGCCACCAGCGTATGTTCGGACGGCGGCTCATGAACGACACCAGGAGCGTGATCTGCGTCAGCAGGACGGCCACGAGCAGCCCGAACACCACCCAGAAGACGATGTCGGCCGCGGTCTCGTAGGTCTCATCGCTGCGCCCCTCGCTGACGCCGCGCACGACGTCAGCGATCAGGGGCAACTGGTCTTGTCGGATGAGGAAGAAGTACACCGCGGTGAACCCGCCGACGGCGAAGCTGAGAATCCAGCAGAACTGGCTCATCCGCACCGAGAACGGCGGGGTCAGCTTCACGAGCACCGGGGCGGCGTTCGGGTTCGCCACCGGCGGACGTTCCGGCCGCTCTTTCTTACGGCCCGCGGCCGGATCCGTCTGCTCGGTCACGTGGGTCAGTTTACTGCTCCTCGGCCATCTCTTCGGGGTACGGTTCCGGCTCGGGAGCGGTGAGGGTTTCGCCGGTGTCGTACGAGTCCGCCGCGGTGAGGTCGGTCATCAGCGGCTCGGGCTCGGGTGCCGGTGCAGCCTGCTCCACGGTGCCGGTCGCGGCATCCGCTGCAGCGCTGGCCGCTTCGGTCCCGGCGGTGACCGCGTCGGTGGCGGGGTCGGTTCCGGTGCCCGCGGCCGGGTCGACCGGCGCCTCGGGCGGCGTGCCGGCGGCAACGTCGGGCGGCGTGCCCGTCGTGGTCGTGTTGTGCGAGCCGGTGGTGTTGCCTACCGAGACATCGCCGCCGACCGTGACCTCGTTGTCGGAATTGTCGACGTCGGCGTCGTTGCCCGCGGCGACGGAGCCGTCGCCCACGGCGACGTTCGCCTCCTGGTCGAAGATCTGCGTCACGTCGCCCTGAGCCCAGATGTTCTGGTTGGTCGACTGGTCGATGATCGTGGAACGATTGTCGATCGTCGTGAACTGATTGACGATGCGGCTGATCTCCTTGATCACCTCGTCGGGCGGCGAGGAGGGACCAGACGCAGGGGGGTCAGCGGGCCCGTCAGGTTTCGGGGTCACCGCGGGGTGGTCGATGATCACCGGGGCGACCGCCTTCACGTCAGCTGCGCAGGCCCCCTGCAAGCCATTGCTCGCCATCATCGCCTGCGGTTCGGCATTGAACTCCTCGACCGCCGCCGGGTCGCGAAGAAGGCTCAGGATGAATGCGATCAACGCGTCAGCGATTGTGGCCACCGGTGTGTTCATGGAAAGCTCCTCAGCGGTCGAAATGCAAGATCTACGCGTTCGCGAGATACTCGTCGGTTCTAGGGTATTCAGTTGAAGTTGGCCCAGCATCGGGGGTTACCCCGATGCCGCACGGGGGTGTTACGGGGATCCGTCCGATCTCCTGCCGCCGGCGGGCAGAACGTCTCCCGCGGCCGCGGATTCCTCGATCAGCAAGCGGAGCTTGGCGATCACATCGGAACGCGACGATGCACCCAGCCTGCGACGGATGTGTGCGATGTGGTGTTCCGCCGTGCGGGGAGAGATGTAGATCGCCTCGCCGATCTCGGCATACGTCTTGCCCTGCAGCACGAGCTTGGCCACTTCGAGCTCACGCTCGCTCAACACCTCGGTCGCCGCCGTCGAAGTCTGCGCCTGCGAATCCTCGCTTCCGGATGCCGCGGGCCGTCGCGCGGCGTCGTTGGGGTGCAGCTCGCGCGCGCAGGCCAACAGACGCGCCGCGACCTTGCGGTCGGAGGTACGGCCGGCGCCATGCCCGGCCAACCGTGCCGCGTCCCAGACGAGCCCCACCGATGCCAGGCCTCGTGCGGAGGTCTCAACGGTATCGGCGTCCACGGAGCCGGCCAGCACCGACGTCCACACTCTGCCGGCCTTGGCCATGATCGCGGCGATACGGCTCGCCGGGGCTGCCGACACCAGCGCGTGCGCGTGCGGAACGAGGTCTTCGGGCCGGTTCAGCAGTATGCCCTGCTGGATGCCCGCCCAGCGCAGTTGCGCCGACCAGAGCGCGGGAGATCCGAGCGCGTCGAGGATCTCGAGGCCGCGGTCGAAGTGCGGCTGGATGTGGTCGGTGTCGCCCACCTTCGCCGCCGAGCAGACGAGTTCGGCCAGCGGAAGCAGAAGGTACAGGTCCACCTCGGTTCGCAGGATGCTTGGCCGGGCCTGACGCCACGCGGCCTGCAGGCCCACCGCGTCTTCGTATCGGCGCGCAATCGCAACCTGGACGGCGCTGGCGAGCAGGGCATCGCGTCGGGAAGGGTTCGGTGAGCACTCCTGTGCACTGGCCAGTGACTCGCGCGCCTCGGTGGGGCGTGCCCGTTGCACCGCGATCCACGCGCGCCACAACAGCAGTCGCGCCATCGCCCACCCGCCGCCGTGCCCGCCGGCGATCGCATCGTCGATCACGGAATGCGCGGTAGCGAGGTCCCCGAGGTTGATTGCGACCGTCGCTGCGATCACGGCCGGCAGTTCGGGGATCGGCATGGACGTGCGTGAAGAGGTGTACATCTCCGAGGCACGTACCAGGTCGATGAGCATCGTCGGAGAGCCCTCGGGGGCAAGCGATGCCTCGAGCCCGCGACGCAGGAGCTGCATCGAGACACTCATCGCGGACGGCGCGCCGGCCCGTTCTGCAACGACCTTCTGAGCGTGCTCGGCTGCGTTGGCCGCGCCCACGCCGAACTCTGCGATCATCGCCCGTACTGCCGAGTCGGGGCTGTCTGGGGGTGCGGCCTGATAGACAGCAGCACCCTGTTCCAACATCCCGCGCGCGGCCCATGTGGCTGCCGCGACATCGGCCAGCCGGTCGCCGTCGACTTCGCGCGCACCGATCGGTATCGCATCGATCAGCGCAGCAGCTGCGTCGAGATCGTTTGCCGCCCATGCCGCCTGTGCCTGGCGCGCGGTGACCGTCGCCGGATCGATGCCGGATTCGATCGCGGCCCGATACAGCTCGGTCGCGCGTCGCGGGTGCGACGCCAGCATTCCATCGCCATGCCGCAACAGCGCTGCACCGACCTCTGGATCGCGGATGAGGCGCACCCACTCGTGGTCGTCGGAATCCCCGGTCTCGGCGGAGCGAGCGATGACCTCCGCCAGTCCGCTGCTCACGTCGATGAGGCGGCGCACGGGGATGGTCGCCCTGACGGCGGCGCGCACGAGCGGCACCGGTCGGCCGTTGCGCATCAGCAGACCTTCGGCGTACCCCTGCATGATGCTGTCGTCGCTGTGTTCGGGCGTGCCGAGAGACGGCCGCGCGTGGCCGGGCGCGACGCAGAGCACCTCGATCGTGCGGCGGAGATCGGAGTCGAGGGTGTCGAGCCGGTGCGCGATCCGCTCCTCGAGCACGCGGGCAAGTTCGCCGTGGGCGTCATCGTCGAGGCAGTCCCGTTCGTCGTGGGCCATCAGCGCCTCGGACACCAACCAGGACACGCCACCGGTCGCCGAGAGAATGTGGTCCACGCAGGCGCCCGGGATCAGCTGGTCCCGGCTCTGCAGATGGGTGAGGATGTCCGACCGTGAGATGTGGCCGAGCACGAGCGCCGGCCGTGTCCGCTCGAGCCGCCGCGTGATCGTGGTCATGGCATCAGATGGAGGCCATGGGCGGCTGGTCACCACGAGCGCGCCCTCGGGATCCTCCGAACGGATGCGGACGCGTTCCAACTGCTCGGCGTCCATCAGGTGCAGGTCGTCGACGAGCAGCACGTGCGAGCGTGGGACCTTCGCGACATCCATCTCGCCGTCGGTCAGCAGAGTCGCGTCGCGATCGTATTCGGCGAGCTTCCGGTGGAGATGGCGCAGAACCGTCGACTTGCCGGAGCCGGCGTTGCCCACGACCATCGCCCGAGTGGGCCCGACGCCAGGAGCGACGATCGAGTCCACGGCCGGACGCATCTGGCGCTCCCAGACGAACGACGGCTCGGTTTCCGGGAGCGGAGTGCGCGACACCTGTAGGACAGTCATGGCAGAGGCTCGATCATCGATGCCGCAATCAGGGCGTCGTCGGTGGAGTGGTGGGCGGGGCGGTGGGGTCGGGTGTTGGTGTGGGGTCGGGTGTTGGTGTTGGTGTGGGGTCGGGTGTTGGTGTCGGTGTTGGTGTGGGGTCGGGTGTTGGGGTCGGTGTGGGGTCGGGTGTTGGGGTCGGTGTGGGGTCGGGCGTTGGGGTCGGTGTGGGTGTTGGTGTGGGGTCAGGCGTTGGGGTCGGTGTGGGGTCGGGTGTGGGGTCGGTGGTCGGCGGGGTGGACGGGTCGGCCGGCCGCGGCGAGGGGCTCGAAGCGGGCGGCGGCGAGTTGCGCGGCGCCACCGGCCGCGGAGCCGGAGGCGAATCGGCCGCGCGGCGGGGCGTATTCGACCGGCGCGAGGAATCGCCGGTGTCGTCGACCCTATCGACCGGCTCCGAATCGACGACCGGCACGACCGGGGTCAGTGCCTTCGCGGCCGGGGGCTGCGCATTCGCCATCCGATCGGCCGGGCGGGACGCCGCTGCTCCGGGCGAGTCCGACGTGGCTGGCCCGTTGGTAGAGGAATCGGGAGTTTCGTCAGGCTGCCGCGAACCCGCGGCGATCGTGCCGGTGAAGACGATGGCTCCGGCGATCACGGCGACCGCGCCGGCCATCAGAATGGGCGACCTGTGCCGCTTCTCGGAGGGGTTCTGCGTGCGACGGAACGGAGCGAGGGCGCCGGCGGTTCGCGCGAGTACGAGGTCGCTCGCGGTGGCCGCGGATTCCGCGTCGACGCCGGTACCCGCCTGTGCGGCGTCGAACGCCGCCAGCGCGGTCGGCGCTTCGGCAAGCCGGTGTTCGATCTGCTGGATGAGCGCGGAACGCGCCGCACCCAGGGCGATGGCGGCTTTGGGGTCGGCGTCGATCGCCAGTGGGCGGTCGAACCGCTCGGAGAGGCGTTGCGCAACGAGCGGGATCCGCGACGATCCCCCGATGAGCAGGATCGTCTCGAGCTGATCTGGAGTGAGGCCGGCGGAGTCGATCGCGTTCTCGAATGCGTCCAGCGTTCTGTCGAGCCCTCCGTCGATCATGTGCTCGAACTCGGAGCGCGTCAGGCGCACACTCGATCGGCTCGGCGGTATCAGTACCGGGATCGTGGCATCCGAATCGAACGACAGCGCTTCCTTCGCATCGATGCACTCGCGGCGCAGTTGGGAGAGTGCAAGGCGGGTATCGGGATCGTCGACCGACAAGGCGGACACATCCAGACGGGATGTCGCGATGACGTGCCGGAAGACGGCATCGTCGAAGTCTGCCCCGCCCAGATCCTCCAGGCCCACGGGATCGCCGACCACCGTGAAGTCCGAGTCCGCGCCTTTGCGCAGCACCACGGCGTCGAAGGTGCCGCCGCCCAGGTCGTATACCGCGAGCGACCCGCCTGGTTCGAATGGCCGTGCGGCCTCGTAGTGGCGCGCGGCAGCCTCGGGCTCGGTGATCATGGATGCGTCGTCGATGCCGAGACGGCGAAGCGCCGCCTGGATCAGGCTGAGGCGATGCGGGCCCCACGCCGTGGGATGCGTGAGCGAAATCGCCTCGGGGCGCGAGCCCTCGCGTTCGGTGACGGCGGCGACGACCGATGCGAAGGTCTGCGCGTACAACTCTTCCGGGGAAAGGGAGCGGCCGCCGACGACGAGGGGGACGTCATCGCCGATGTTGCGCTTGAACTCGCGCACGAGCCGCTCGGGTTGTGCGACGCCGCGCCGCTCGGCGGCATCGCCGAACAGCAGATCACCGTCGTCCGAGACGAAGACGACAGTCGCGACGGAGTCACCCTTGCGGCCCAGCGCGAAGGGCGTCGTGCTGATGCTTCCGCTTTGCTCGACTCGGGCCGTCGCCGCCGCAATTCGGCTTGTGCCGATGTCGACAGCGAGAACGTACGCAGACGCGAATGACATTCCGGAATCCGCCCCTCCCCAGCGACGCTGCCGCCGGATCCATCCCGGTGAGCGCCGCAGTTGCCAGTATTTCGCGGCGCACGACACGTGGCAAGCAGTCGTGTCCCCCATACGGACCCCCGCGTTCGGGGCACATTCACCCCCTTCGGACAGCCGAAATCCCTGTGATACATGGCCGAGAGCGGTGTGCGCCGCGCGACGCGGAATGTACCCCCAGTACGGGGCTCACGTTCGTCCTGTGCGCCAGTGACACCGGAACACCAGTGAATACCGGAACAAGGGAAGGCGTGCGTCGCTGCGACCGTCGGGCGGTGCCCCGTCGACGGAGTGGCGCCGGCCGCCGAAGTCATGTGCGACCCGTGATCGGGGTCGTTGACCGGATGCCGCGCTCGGAGCAGAATCGAGAACGCGCGTGCGTCGCGCGGAATCCAGGTGTGCGATGGCTGATGAAGACGACCAGCAGGCGAATCCGACGGACTCATACGACGAGGTGCTCGATGCCGCCGACGGCTACGCGCGGGCGTGGCTGTCCGGCATCCGTGAGCGACCGATCCCGCCGCGTCTGGGGGTCGAGGAGGTCAAGGACCGCCTCGGGCGGACGCTGCCCGATCCCGGGGAGCCCGCGACCGACGTGATCGCCCGCCTCGCCGAGGAAGCCGAGCCGGGCCTCATCGCGATGGGTTCACCGCGATTCTTCGGCTGGGTCATCGGCGGCACGCAGCCGGTCGCGCTCGCCGCGGACTGGCTCGCCGCCGCATGGGACCAGAATACGGGCCTCCGCAACATCACCCCGGGCGTGGTCGCCGCGGAGGAGCTCGCGGGGGAGTGGCTCGTCGACCTGCTGGGACTGCCCACCGGAAGCGAGGTCGGGTTCACGACCGGTGCGACGATGGCGCAGTTCACGTGCATGGCCGCCGCGCGGGACGCGGTGCTCGCGCGGGTCGGCTGGGACGTCGAGACGGCGGGCATGGCCGGCGGCCCCGCCGTCCGGTTCATCGTCGGCGAGGAGCGCCATGGCACCGTCGACCTGGCGGGCCGCTACCTCGGCCTCGGCACGCCGATCGCCGTGCGCTCCGACGAGCAGGGTCGCATCCGCGTCGACGAGCTGCGCGCGACGCTCGCGGCGGGCGAGGGCCCTGCGATCGTGTTGCTGCAGGCCGGCAACATCCACTCGGGAGCGTATGACGACTTCGGCGCGGCGATCACGGTCGCCCACGAGGCGGGAGCCTGGGTGCACGTCGACGGCGCGTTCGGCCTCTGGGCGGGCGCGTCGCCGAGGCTCCGCCACCTCGTCGACGGAGTCGAGGGTGCCGACTCGTGGTCGACCGATGCCCACAAGACGCTGAGCGTGCCCTACGACTGCGGCATCGCGATCGTCGGCGACGGCAGGCCGATGCACCGTGCGCTCAGCATGCACGCGAGCTATCTCCAGGCCACGGATGTCGGCGCGGACCCGCACGAGAAGGTGCCCGAGCTGTCTCGGCGGGCGCGGGGCATCCCGACCTGGGCGGTGCTGCGGTCGCTGGGGCGCACCGGCGTCGCCCGTCTCGTCGAGGGGCTTGCGGATGCCGCGCGCGGCATCGCCGACGGCGTCGCCGAGCTGCCCGGTGTCGAGGTGCTGAACGACGTCGTCTTCACGCAGGTCTGCCTCGCGCTCGACGACGATGCCGCGACAGAGGCGCTCAGCGAGCGGCTGTGGCACGAGGGCGAGGTGCTGGCGATGACGTCGCGCTGGCGCGACCGGTCGGTCGTGCGGTTCTCGGTGAGCAACTGGGGCACGGATGCCGCAGAGGTGCGCCGCACGGTCGCAGCCGTCGAACGTGCCGTCGCCGCGGTGGTCGAGTAGCGCCCGGCGTCCTTCGATGTCGGAGGCATCCGATTGAATGGGACCATGGCGGACCCGTTGAGCGCATTCTCGCCCGCGACCCGGGCGTGGTTCACCGAGTCCTTCACCGAGCCCACGAGCGTGCAGCGCGAGGCCTGGCAGACGATCGCCCGCGGCGAGCACGCGCTCGTCGTGGCGCCGACCGGGTCGGGCAAGACGCTCGCCGCATTCCTCTGGGCGATCGACCGGCTTCGCGCGTCGGGTGCCGATGCGGCGACATCGGGCACGAAGGTCGTCTACCTGTCGCCCCTCAAGGCGCTCGGCGTCGACGTCGAACGCAACCTCCGTGCGCCCCTCGTCGGCATCGCCCGCACGGCTGCGACGCACGGCCTCGAGGTGCCCGAGGTGAGCGTCGGCGTGCGGTCCGGCGACACGCTGCCCGCCGAGCGGCGATCGCTCGTGACGCATCCGCCCGAGATCCTCATCACCACGCCCGAGTCGCTGTTCCTCATGCTCACCTCGGCCGCGCGCGAGACCCTGCGCGGCGTCGAGACGGTCATCGTCGACGAGATCCACGCGCTCGCCGGCACGAAGCGCGGCGCGCACCTCGCGCTGTCGCTCGAGCGGCTCGACGCGATCACCACGGCGCCCGCGCAGCGTATCGGGCTCTCGGCCACCGTGCGCCCGCATGAAGAGGTGGCGCGGTTCCTGTCGGGTACGAGGCCCGTCAGCGTCGTGGCCCCGCCGAGCGGCAAGCGCTTCGACATCAGGGTCACGGTGCCGGTCGACGACCTCTCCGATCTCGCGACCGAGTCGGGCTCGGGCTCTGTGTGGCCGCATGTCGAGGCGGCGATCCTCGACGAGGTGCTGGCACATCGATCGACGATCGTGTTCGCGAACTCGCGTCGTCTCGCCGAGCGGCTCACCGCCCGCCTCAACGAGCTCTGGGCCGAGCGGGTGCCGCAGCGGGTCGCCGTGGGCGCCGACGACGGGCTCGTGCAGACGACGAGGCCGCCGGCCGAGCTCCCCGGTGCCTCGGGCATCACCGCCGGGGCCGAACCGGTGCTCGCACGCTCGCACCACGGCTCGGTGAGCAAGGAGGAGCGCGCCCTCGTCGAGGCCGACCTCAAGGCCGGGCGCCTGCGTTGCGTCGTCGCCACGTCGAGCCTCGAGCTCGGCATCGACATGGGCGCCGTCGACCTCGTGATGCAGGTGGAGTCGCCGCCGTCGGTCGCGAGCGGCCTCCAGCGCATCGGCCGAGCAGGGCACCAGGCGGGTCAGGTGTCGAAGGGCGTCGTGTTCCCCAAGCACCGGGCCGACCTCCTGCACTCCACCGTCGTCGCCGAGCGCATGGTCGCCGGTGCGATCGAGGCGATGCGCGTGCCGACGAACCCGCTCGACGTGCTGGCCCAGCATACGATCGCCGCGTCCGCGGTCGACGAGTGGGACGTCGAGGAGTGGTTCGAGCTCGTGCGACGTGCCGCTCCGTTCGCGTCGCTGCCGCGTTCGGCCTTCGATGCGACGCTCGACATGCTCGCCGGCCGCTACCCCTCCGACCGGTTCGGGGAGCTCCGGCCGCGCATCGTGTGGAACCGCGACGCCGGCACGATCGTCGGGCGGCGCGGCGCCCAGCGACTCGCGGTCACGAGCGGCGGCACGATCCCCGACCGCGGGCTCTTCGGCGTGTTCATGATCGGTGAGGCGGGTCCGGGTCGGCGCGTCGGCGAGCTCGACGAGGAGATGGTCTACGAGTCGCGCGTCGGCGACGTGTTCGCGCTGGGAGCGACGAGCTGGCGCATCCAGGAGATCACCCACGATCGCGTGCTCGTCGCACCGGCGTTCGGCGAGCCGGGTCGCCTGCCGTTCTGGAAGGGCGACGGCATCGGACGTCCCGCCGAGCTCGGCGAGTCGATCGGCGCGTTCATCACCGAGCTCGCGAACGCCCCGCCTGACGCGGGCGTCGCCCGTGCTCGCACCGCCGGACTCGACGAACGCGCGGCATCCAATCTGGTCGCCTTCATCGCCGACCAGCGCACCGCGACCCGGGTCGTGCCCGACGCCACGAACCTCGTGATCGAACGGTTCCGCGACGAGCTGGGCGACTGGCGGATCGTGCTGCATTCCCCCTACGGCATGCGGGTGCACGCGCCGTGGGCGCTCGCCGCCGGCGCCCGTGTGCAGGAACGGTTCGGCGTCGACGCGAACGCGATCGCGAGCGACGACGGCATCGTGCTGCGCATGCCCGACACCGCCGACGAGCCGCCCGGCGCCGAGCTCTTCGCGTTCGAGCCGGCCGAGCTCGCCCAGCTCGTGACCGAGCGTGTCGGCGACTCCGCGCTCTTCGCCTCGCGCTTCCGCGAGTGCGCCGCCCGAGCGCTGCTGCTGCCGCGCCTGCACCCCGGACGCAGATCCCCGTTGTGGCAGCAGCGACAGCGGGCATCGCAGCTCCTCGAGGTCGCGCGCGACTTCCCCGAGTTCCCGATCATCCTCGAGGCGGTGCGCGAGTGCCTCCAAGACGTCTACGACCTGCCCTCCTTGACGCGACTCGCCGAGCGCATCGCCCGGCGCGAGGTCCGGTTCGTGGAGGTCACGACCGAGACGGCGAGCCCGTTCGCCTCGAGCCTGCTCTTCGGGTACGTGGGGGCGTTCATGTACGAGGGCGACGCGCCACTCGCAGAGCGACGTGCCGCGGCGCTCTCGCTCGACCCGGCCCTGCTCGCCGAGCTCCTCGGCACCATCGAGCTGCGCGAGCTCCTCGACCCCGAGGTGGTCGCCGAGACCGAGCGGATGCTGCAGCGGCTCGTGCCCGAACGCGCCGCCCGCGGCGACGAGGGCGTCGCCGACCTCCTCCGCGAGCTCGGCCCGCTCACGGCGGCAGAGGTTCGCGAGCGCACAGAGGATGCGACGGATGCCGCGGCCGCCCTCTCGGCGCTGACCGCGGCGCGACGCGTCGCCGAGGTGCGCTTCGCGGGGGGCACGTGGTTCGCGGCGGTAGAAGACCTGAGCCGGCTCCGTGACGCACTCGGCGTGCCGATCCCGCCGGGGTTGCCGGAGGTGTTCGGCGAACCTGTGCGCGATCCGCTCGGGGACCTCGTGAGCCGGTACGCCCGCACCCACGGTCCATTCACGGTGCACGCCGTCGCCGAGCGATTCGGCATCGGGCAGGTCGTCGCCGCGTCGGCCCTGGCGCGCCTCGCCGGCGATCGGCGCGTGGTCGAGGGTGAGTTCCTGCCGCACGGTGCGGGCAGGGAGTGGTGCGACAGTGAGGTACTCCGTCGCATCCGCCGTCGCTCCCTCGCTGCGCTCCGCAACGAGGTCGAGCCGGTGGCTCCGCGCGAATTCGCGCGGTTCCTTCCCGAATGGCAGCACGTCGGCGGCAGGCTTCGCGGCGTCGATGGCGTGGCCGCGGTCATCGAGCAGCTCGAGGGCGCGCGCATCCCGGCGTCGGCGTGGGAGTCGTTCGTGTTGCCGGCGCGTGTCGCCGACTACCGGCCCGACATGCTCGACGAGCTCACGACCTCGGGTGAAGTGCTGTGGGCCGGCGCAGGCTCACTCGCAGGCGACGACGGGTGGGTGAGCCTGCATCTCGCCGACACCGCAGGGCTCACGTTGCCTGTCCCAGCCGCCGCCCCGCTCGATCCGCTCGAGACGGAGCTGCTGGCGACGCTCGGCGGTGGCGGCGCGTACTTCTTCCGTCAGCTCGTCGACGCCGTCGGGGCCGCCGACGACCAACACGTGGTCGACGCCCTGTGGCGTCTCGCCTGGGCCGGGCTCGTGACGAACGACACCCTCGCCCCGTTGCGCGGGCTGGTCGCCGGGCGGGGGGCGCACAAGACGGTGCGCTCGACGCCGCGCGCTCGCCTGCGCGGAGGCTCCCTCTCACGGCGCGCGCTCGCCGTACGCGTTCAGGAGGGGCGGGCAGCCACCGTGCGGGCGAACCCGCCGAAGGTCACGGGCCGATGGGCGATCCTGCCGCTCGCGAGTTCCCAGGCCACCCCGCGAGCCCATGCGCTCGGCGAGACGCTCCTCGAGCGCTACGGGGTCGTGACACGCGGCTCGGTCGTCGCAGAGGGCGTGCTCGGCGGCTTCGCGCTCGCCTATCGGGCCCTGTCGACGTTCGAGGAGTCCGGCCGGGCGCGGCGCGGCTACTTCGTCGACGGGCAGGGCGGGGCGCAGTTCGCGTCGGGCGCGGCGGTCGACCGCCTCCGCGGCGCGCCCCGCGGCAGCGCCGTCGCGCTCGCGGCGACCGACCCCGCGAACCCGTTCGGAGCGGCGCTCGACTGGCCCGACACCGGTGACGGCGGTCACCGGCCCGCCCGCAAGGCGGGTGCGTTCGTCGCGATCGTCGACGGCGAGGCGGTGTTCTACCTCGAGCGGGGCGGGCGAACGACCCTCGTGTTCAGCGACGACGCCGACACGCTGGCGGCCGCGGCATCCGCGCTCGCCGAGGCCCTCGCCCGCGCGGGAGCGCCGCGACTTCGCATCGAGACCGTGAACGGTGCAGGCGTCTACGGCAGCGTGCTCGATGCGCCGCTGCGTGCAGCCGGCTTCCGCGAATCGCCGAGAGGGCTGCGCTTCGATGCCCGAAGGTGATGCGATGCCCGAAGGTGACGCGATGCCCGAAGGTGATGCGATGCCCGAAGGTGACGCGATGCCGAGGGTGACGTCGATGCCGAGGGGTGACGTCGATGCCGGAAGGTGACTCCGTCTATCAGGCGGCGCAGCGGCTCGACGACGCGCTCGCCGGGCAGGTGGTGAGCCGAAGCGACTTCCGCGTGCCCGCCTATGCGAACGCCGATCTTGCGGGCGAGACGGTGCACTCGGTCACCAGCCGTGGCAAGCACCTGCTCATGCGCATCGGCGAGGCCGTGGTGCACTCGCACCTGAAGATGGAGGGGGAGTGGCGGGTGTACCGGCCGGGGCAGCAGTGGCGGCGCCCGGGCTGGCAGGCGCGAGTCGTCATCGAGACGGCGCCGGCGGTGGCCGTCGGCTTCGATCTCGGTCTCGTGGAGGTGTTCCCCGCCGCCGAGGAGGACGACCGCATGGCGTACCTCGGCCCCGACCTGCTCGGCCCCGACTGGGACGCAGCCGAAGCCGTGCGGCGCATCGCGTCAGCACCCGATGTCCCGATCGCGGTCGCCCTCGGCGAGCAACGCAACCTCGCGGGGCTCGGTAACGTCTACGTGAACGAGCTGTGCTTCCTGCGCGGCATCCGTCCCACGCGGCCGGTCGGAGAGGTCGAGCTCGCACCGCTCGTCGACCTCGCGAGCCGCGTCATCCGTGCGAACCGCGATCGCATCTCGCGCACGACGACCGGCAACGACCGTCGTGGCGAGCGGCTCTGGGTCTATTCGCGCAGCGGCGAGCCGTGCAGGCGCTGCGGCACGCGGATCGAGCACGGTCGTCTCGGGCGAAACGACGTCGAACTCCGCGACACCTGGTGGTGCCCGAGTTGTCAGCGCTGAACGCGCACCCGCACGATCAGCTGACCGGGCCCGTCCACTTCTCGCCGGGCCCCTGGCCGATCGGGTCGGGGATCACGGATGCCTCTCGGAACGCGAGCTGCAGCGAACGCAGGCCGTCGCGAAGCGAGCGCGCGTGCATGTCGCTGATCTCGGGCGCGCCCGCGGTGATGAGCCCGGCGAGGGCGTTGATGAGCTTGCGCGCCTCGTCGAGGTCGACCTGCTCGCCGGGATCGTCGGCGAGCCCCACCTTCACCGCGGCGGCGCTCATGAGGTGCACGGCGGCGGTCGTGATGATCTCGACTGCGGGCACCTCCGCGATGTCGCGGGTGGCCTCGTCGACGGCGGCATGGGCGTCGGGCACGGCTGTGGACTCGTCTGAACTGTTGATCACAGACTTCCTCTGTTAGACTACTGCGGGCCCGGGGCCAGTCCCCGGTACGAAAGTGGAGATTCTCCCACCCGCGCATACCGCTTCAACAAGGTTACCGGGTCGATTGCACTCCGCTTCCGCGTCGTACGACGAGGAAGTAGACAGGGTGCCGCAGTGCAGAACGGTGTGATTCCGTACGTGCCTGCGTGAATTCTCCGCTCTCGTCGACGGGCGGCATCCGCCTCCCGTTCGAGCGAAACAGCTTGAGTAGAGGAGTACACGCATCAGCGATCCCCGTACCAACGACCGTATCCGCGTTCCCGAGGTCCGCCTCGTGGGTCCTGGCGGTGAGCAGGTCGGCGTCGTGAAGATCGAGGTGGCCCTGCGGCTCGCGCAGGAGGCCGACCTCGATCTCGTCGAGGTCGCACCCAACTCGAAGCCGCCGGTCGCCAAGATCATGGACTACGGCAAGTACAAGTACGAGGCTGCGCAGAAGGCGAAAGAGGCCCGGCGCAACCAGGCGAACACGATCCTCAAAGAGGTGCGGTTCCGTCTCAAGATCGACAAGCACGACTACGAGACGAAGATGAAGCGCGCCGTCGGCTTCCTGAAGTCCGGCGACAAGGTGAAGGCCATGATCCTCTTCCGCGGACGCGAGCAGTCGCGTCCCGAGATGGGCGTGCGCCTTCTGCAGCGGTTCGCCGAAGACGTGGCGGAGTTCGGCACGGTCGAGCACAACCCCACGATCGACGGCCGCAACATGGTCATGGTCATCGCGCCCCTGAAGAACAAGTCCGAGGCCAAGGCCGAGGCGAACGCACAACGTGCTGCGGCGAAGGCGCGGCCGGCGGCGGATGCCGCGGGCGGCGAGTCGCGGACGGCCGAAGCCGCCGAGGCCTAGGCCAACACCCCCGTCCGCCACGCGTGGCGGCAGAACCAAGGAGAAACACGAGATGCCGAAGCAGAAGACCCACTCCGGGTCCAAGAAGCGCTTCAAGATCACCGGCGGCGGCAAGGTCAGGAAGCAGCAGGCCGGTATGCGCCACAACCTCGAGGTCAAGCCCTCGAAGCGCAAGGCGCGCCTGAACCAGGACAAGGTCGTGTCGGCCCCCGACGCCAAGGTCATCAAGAAGCTTCTCGGCCGCTGAGCCGCGAGACCCGTCAAGGAAAGAAACAGCATCATGGCAAGAGTGAAGCGGGCGGTCAACGCCCACAAGAAGCGCCGGGTCATCCTCGAGCGCGCCGAGGGTTACCGCGGCCAGCGTTCGCGTCTCTACCGCAAGGCGAAGGAGCAGGTCACCCACTCCCTCGTCTACTCGTACAACGACCGTCGCAAGAAGAAGGGCGACTTCCGTCGTCTGTGGATCCAGCGGATCAACGCGGCGTCCCGCCAGAACGGCCTCACGTACAACCGCCTCATCCAGGGCCTCGGTCTCGCGGGCATCGAGGTCGACCGGCGCATCCTCGCGGAGCTCGCGGTGAATGAGCCCGCGACCTTCGCGGCCCTCGTGGAGTCCGCAAAGCAGGCACTCCCGGCCGACACCTCGGCCCCGAAGAACGCCGCGTAAAGCGCGACATCCGACGACGAACGGCTCGGCACCCAGGCGGTGCCGAGCCGTTCGTCGTCGTCGCCATAGACTGGCCGCATGCTCGAGAATCCGAGGTCTCCGCGTGTGCGCGGAGTAGCGAAGCTCGCGAAGAAGTCGGCTCGCGCCGAGAGCGGACTCTTCCTCCTCGAGGGCCCGCAGGCAGTCGCCGAGGCGCTCACGTTTCGGCCGAGCCTCCTGGTCGAGCTCTATGCCACCCCGACGGCGTTCGAGCGCTACCCCGAGATCGCCGAAGCCGCGACCGACGCAGGCGTCGACGTCGAGTTCGTCACCGAGGAGGTGCTCGACTCGATGGCCGACACCGTGACGCCCCAGGGCTTCGTCGCGGTGTGCCGCCAGTTCCCGACGGCGATGAAAGACGTCTTCGCGACATCCCCGAAGCTCGTCGCCATCCTCGAGGAGGTGCGCGACCCCGGCAACGCAGGCACGATCGTGCGAGCAGCGGATGCCGCCGGCGCCGATGCCGTGGTCTTCACCGGCCGTGCCGTCGACCTCTACAACCCGAAGGTCGTGCGCTCATCGACCGGCTCGATCTTCCATCTGCCCGTCGCCGTCGGCGCCGAACTCGCCGATGTGCTGGAACGAGCGAAGGCAGCGGGCCTCACCGTGCTCGCCGCCGACGTGAAGGGTGAAGACCTGCTCACGGCCCGCAACGAGGGAGCGCTCGCCGGGGCCACGGCGTGGCTCTTCGGCAACGAGGCGCGGGGCCTGCCCGACGAGCAGCTCGCCCTCGCCGATCGAGTGGTCACGGTGCCGATCTACGGGCATGCGGAGTCGATGAACCTCGCGACGGCGGCATCCGTGTGCCTCTACGAGAGCGCCTTCGCCCAGCGCAGCGCGCATCACGAATAGGTAACCACCGCGCCGCGCCTTGGCGCGCGGCATCCGCTGGCCGTAGTTTTGAGGACATGGAGCCAACCCAGCCTGCGCCCCCGACGTCGAACATCTCGGTGCGGCGCGGCGAACCGCTCGTGGTCATCGAGAAGGTCGAGAAGCACTTCGGCGACCTGCACGTGCTGAACGACATCAACACCGTCGTGAACCGCGGTGAGGTCGTCGTCGTCATCGGCCCGTCGGGGTCCGGCAAGTCCACGCTGTGCCGCGCGATCAACCGCCTCGAGACCATCGACTCGGGCACCATCTCGATCGACGGCCAGACGCTGCCCGAAGAGGGGGCCGCGCTGGCGAAGCTGCGCGCCGACGTCGGCATGGTCTTCCAGTCGTTCAATCTGTTCGCGCACAAGACCGTGCTCGAGAACGTCACGCTCGCACCGATCCGCGTGAAGAAGATGTCGCGCAGAGACGCCGACGCGAAGGCGATGGAGCTGCTCGAGCGTGTCGGGGTCGCGAACCAGGCGAAGAAGATGCCGGCGCAGCTCTCGGGCGGCCAGCAGCAGCGCGTCGCCATCGCCCGCTCGCTCGCGATGAACCCGAAGCTCATCCTCCTCGATGAGCCGACGAGCGCGCTCGACCCCGAGATGATCAACGAGGTGCTCGACGTCATGGTCGGGCTCGCCCAGGACGGCATGACGATGATCGTCGTGACGCACGAGATGGGCTTCGCCCGCAAGGCCGCCGACCGCGTGCTCTTCATGGCCGACGGCAAGATCGTCGAGGAGGCGACCCCAGCCGAGTTCTTCGACCACCCGCAGTCCGACCGCGCGAAGGACTTCCTCTCGAAGATCCTCGAGCACTAGACCTGCGCTGCACCGTACCACCGAGGTCGGGGCGGCGAGGGAACACCCACAGAGAAGAGGCAGAGATATGAAACGCATGAGAATCGCACTCGTCGCGGCAGCAGCGGCGTCGGCACTCGCGCTCGCCGGCTGTGCCGGCGGTGGCGGCGACACTGCGGAAGAGCCGACCGCCGAGCCGGCGCCCACGTTCGAGGCCGGCACGACGATGGCCGAGCTCGCCGAGGCGGGCAAGGTCACGGTCGGCACGAAGTTCGACCAGCCGCTCTTCGGCCTCGTCGGCCCTGACGGGACTCCCGAGGGATTCGACGTCGAGATCGCGAAGATCATCGCGTCGGAACTCGGCATCGACGAGGAGAACATCGAGTGGGTCGAGACCGTCTCGGCCAACCGTGAGCCGTTCATCGAGAACGGGCAGGTCGACTACGTCGTCGCGACGTACACGATCAACGACAAGCGCAAGGAAGTCGTCTCGTTCGCCGGGCCGTATTACATGGCAGGCCAGTCCATCCTGGTGCTCGCCGACAACGAGGACATCAAGAGCGAGGACGATCTCAAAGGCCAGGAGGTCTGCTCCGTCACCGGATCCACTCCGGCCGCGAAGCTCGCCGAGATCGGCGCCGTTCCGGTGCTCACCGACACGTACACCAACTGCCTCGAGCCGCTGCGTGCGGGTGAGGTCGTCGCGGTGTCGACCGACAACGTGATTCTCGCAGGCCTCGCGGCCCAGAACGAGGGCGAGTTCAAGGTCGTCGGGAAGCCCTTCACCGAGGAGCCCTACGGCATCGGTCTCGCGAAGGACGACACCGAGTTCCGCATGTGGATCAACGACGTGCTCGAGGCGGCCTACGAGGACGGCCGCTACGAGGAGGCGTGGGAGTCCACGGCCGGAACGGTGCTGCCGTTCGTCGAGCCGCCGGCCGTCGACCGCTACTGATCGCTCGTGGTCCGGGCGCATGACGCGCCCGGACCACGTCCGGCCCCATCGTTCCCATCGAAAGGACAGGCGTGGACGTCGTCATCGACAACATCCCCCGATACCTCGACGGCTTCAGCATGACGCTCCTGCTCCTCGTCGTGAGCGGCCTCGCCGCACTCGTGCTGGGCACACTGATCGCAGCCATGCGGATCTCACCGGTGGGCACCCTCCGCGGATTCGCGACGGTGTACACCGAGCTCGTTCGCAACACGCCGCTCACGCTCGTGCTGTTCTTCTGCGCGCTGATCCTTCCCTATCTCGGATCGCGGCTGCCCTATCCGGTCGCCGCCACGATCGGGCTCGCGGTGTACACGTCACCGTTCGTCGCCGAGGCGCTCCGGTCGGGCATCAACGGGGTACCGGTCGGGCAGGCCGAGGCCGCTCGGAGTCTCGGGTTGGGCTTCGGTCAGGCGGTCACACTGGTCATCTTCCCGCAGGCGTTCCGCATGACGATCCCGCCGCTCATCAACGTCTTCATCGCCCTGACGAAGAACACCTCCGTCGCCGGCGGTTTCTTCGTCGTCGAGCTCTTCACGATCGGCAAGGAGCTCGCGAACGCGCATGGCGATGCGGTCATCGCCGTCCTCCTCGGCGTGGCCACGTTCTACCTGGCGATCACCGTCCCGCTCGGGCTGATCGCGGCACAACTCGAACGGAAATGGGTGGTGCAGCGATGACCGGCGCGAACGTCCTCTTCGATGCACCCGGGCCGAAGGCCAGACGACTCTCGCTGATCCTCTCGATCATCGCCGGTGTCCTCATCGTCGCGGGGCTCGCATGGATCCTCCTGACGCTGAATGCCCCGCGCGAGTCCGGTGGCATCACCCTGCCCGGCATGTTCGACGAAAGTCGATGGGACATCTACGCCGACCCCGAGGTGTGGCGGTTCATCATCTTCGAAGGCGTCTGGGGAACGCTTCGCGCCGCGATCATCGCCGCCATCCTCGCCGTGATCCTCGGCGTCGTGTTCTCCCTTCTCAGGAGTTCCGAGACCGCATGGATCCGCATCCCGACCGCCGTCGTCATCGAGTTCTTCCGCGGCATGCCGGTGCTGCTCATGATGCTCTTCATCCTCCTGGTCGGATCGACCGGCCAATACTGGGCGGTCGTCTGGGCGCTCGCCGTGTACAACGGCGCGCTCATCGGAGAGGCACTCCGCGCGGGGCTCGCCTCCCTTCCGAGGGGGCAACGAGAGGCTGGACTCAGCCTCGGCATGCGTCCGCTGCAGTCGAAGATGCTCGTGGAGTTCCCGCAGGCGTTCCGGCAGATGCTGCCGATCATCGTGGCGCAGCTCGTGGTGCTGTTGAAGGACACGTCGCTCGGGTACATCGTCGGCTACCAGGAGCTGCTCCGGGTCACCCTGAACAACCTGGCGAGCTTCTTCGGCAACCGATACCTCTTCTCCCTCTTCGTCATCACCTGGGTGCTCTATCTCGCGATGAACCTCGCGCTGTCGTGGTTCGCGAGGTGGCTGTCGAAGCGCACGGCGTCGAGGTCGTCGGGCAAGCGCCTCGATCCCGAGGATCCGGGCCAGGCGGTGCTCGTCGCCGAGGCGAACGCGGCGGCGCGTCAGTCCGAGAGCCGGGGGCCGAGGCCGTAGGCCGTTCGAACCCGACACGAGCCATCGGCTCGCGCCGGTAGACTCGTCTCTCGTGTCCGAGCCCCTCGAAATCACCGAGCACGCCGTCGAATCGGCCGTCGACGCGGCCCTCGCGGCCATTGCGTCGGCCGGCGACTCTGCAGCGCTGAAGACCGTCCGAGCCGAGCACACGGGGGAGAAGTCCACCCTCGCGCAGCTCAACGCCGCGCTCCGCAACGTTCCGAAGGAGCAGAAGGCCGCGCTCGGCAAGCTCGTCGGCGGAGCCCGCGGCCGGGTCAACCAGGCGTTCGCCGCACATGAGGCGGAGATCGGCGAGGCCGAGGCGGTCGCACAGCTCCAGGCGGAGACGGTGGATGTCACGGCGCTGCCCTCGCGGTACACGGCGGGCGCGCGGCATCCGCTCACCCTGCTGCAAGACCGCGTCTGCGACGTGTTCATCGGCATGGGCTGGGAGATCGCCGAGGGCCCCGAGGTCGAGAGCGAGTGGTTCAACTTCGACGCGCTGAACTTCGACGCCGACCACCCGGCGCGGGCGATGCAGGACACGTTCTTCGTCGACCCGCCCGAGGCGCACCTGGTGCTTCGCACGCACACGAGCCCGGTGCAGGTGCGCTCGATGCTCGAGCGCGAGGTGCCGATCTACGTGCTGGCACCCGGGCGCGTGTACCGCACCGACGAGTTCGACGCGACGCACCTGCCCGTGTTCATGCAGTTCGAGGGCCTCGCCGTCGACAAGGGGCTCACCATGGCGCACCTGAAGGGCACGCTCGACCACTTCGTGAAGTCGATCTTCGGCGACGAGGCGAAGATCCGCCTGCGGCCGAGCTTCTTCCCGTTCACCGAGCCGAGCGCCGAGCTCGACTTCTGGCACCCCACCTTCAAAGAAGGTCCACGCTGGATCGAGTGGGGCGGCTGCGGCATGGTGCACCCGAATGTGCTGAAGGCCGCCGGCATCGACCCCGACGTCTACACGGGCTTCGCGTTCGGCATGGGCATCGAGCGCGGGCTCATGCTCCGCAACGACGTGCAGGACATGCGCGAAATGGTCGAGGGAGACATCCGCTTCTCCCAGCAGTTCGGAATGGTGGTCTAGACGATGCGAGTGCCGCTCAGCTGGCTGGCCGAGTACGTCGAACTCGTGCCGGGCACGACGCCCGAACAGGTGCACGCCGCGCTCGTCGAGGTGGGTCTCGAAGAGGAGGACGTGCACACGTTCGAGCTCGAGGGCCCGATCGTGGTCGGCGAGGTGCTCGAGTTCGTCGAGGAGCCTCAGGCCAACGGCAAGACCATCCGCTGGTGCCAGGTGCGGGTCGCGCCCGACCCTTCGACAAGCTCAGGGACCGATTCGATCGAGCCCTCGATCCGCGGCATCGTGTGCGGTGCGCGCAACTTCTTCGTCGGCGACAAGGTGGCCGTGACCCTGCCGGGCGCGGTGCTGCCCGGGCCCACTGCGTCCACTCCATTCGTGATCGCGGCACGCAAGACCTACGGGCACGTCTCCGACGGCATGATCGCGTCGGCGCGCGAGCTCGGCCTCGGCGACGACCACGAGGGCATCCTGCGGCTCTCGACGCTCGGCATCGACGCGCCCGTGGGCACCGACGCCATCGCGCTCCTCGGCCTCGACGACGCCGCCGTCGAGATCAACGTCACGCCCGATCGCGGCTACGCGTTCTCGATCCGCGGTGTCGCGCGCGAGTACGCCCATGCGACGGGCGCCCGGTTCCGCGACCCCGTCGAGCAGACGAGCGCGGCGACGGTGCCGGTCGGAGCCGGCTCAGCCGATGTGTTCTCCGTCGCGATCCGCGACGAGGCGCCGATCCGCGGCCGTGTCGGGTCATCGGTGTTCGCCACGCGCATCGTGCGCGGGGTCGACCCCGCCCGGCCGACGCCGGCGTGGATGGTCGCACGGCTGAAGCTCGCCGGCATCCGCTCGCTCTCGGTGCTCGTCGACATCACGAACTACGTCATGCTCGAGCTCGGCCAGCCGATCCACGGCTACGACCTCGACGCGCTGCGGGGCGGCATCGTCGTGCGACGCGCGACAGCCGGCGAAACGCTCGTGACCCTCGACGGCAAGGAGCGCGCGCTCCACCGCGAGGACCTGCTCATCACCGATGACCGCGGCGCCATCGGCCTCGCGGGTGTCATGGGGGGTGCTGAGACCGAGATGTCGGATGCCACGCGCAACGTGCTCATCGAGGCCGCCAACTTCGACCCCGTTTCGGTCGCGCGCACCGCGCGCCGGCACAAGCTCCCGAGCGAGGCGTCGAAGCGGTACGAGCGCGGCGTCGACCCGCAGATCGCCGCGGTCGCGGCCGCGCGGGTCGCGCAGCTCATGGTCGACCTCACGGGCGGCACCGCCGAAGCGGGCGGCTCGCTCATCCACGAGGCGCCTGCACGCGACGCCATCGCGCTTCCGAGCGGATTCGTTTCCGAGCTCATCGGCGTCGAGTACACCGACGACGAGGTGCACGACGCGCTCGCCGAGATCGGCGGTGCCATCACCCCCACCGCCGATGGCTTCCAGGTCGTGCCGCCCTCGTGGCGTCCCGACCTCACCGGCAGGGCCGAGCTCGCCGAGGAGGTGGCGCGTCTCGCGGGGTACCACCGCATCCCGTCGGTGCTGCCTGTTGCGCCACCTGGCCGGGGGCTCACGCGCTCGCAGCGGGTGCGCCGGCGTGTCGCCGACACCCTCGCGTCGGCCGGATCCACCGAGGTGCTGTCGTTCCCGTTCGCCACCGAGGCGGAGAACGGCGTGTACGGCAGCCCCGACGGTACGCCCGTGGCATCCGTGCGCCTCGCGAACGCACTCGACGCGAAGACCGCGCTCATGCGTCGATCCCTGCTGCCCGGGCTCATCGCCGCGGCCAGGCGGAATCGGTCGCGCGGCCTCGCCGACCTGTCGCTCTTCGAGGTCGGGCTGGTGTTCCTGCCCGAGGCCGATCGCGAGTACGGCACGCCGGGCCTGCCCGTGGGCGACGCGAAGCCGAGCAATGCCGAACTCGGGACGCTCCAGGCGGGCATCCCGCCGCAGCCCCGGCACGTGGCCGTGCTGCTGGTCGGCGATGTCGTGACGAAGCAGCCCGCCCAGCCGTCTCTGCCAGCCGGCATCGTCGACGCGCTCGACGCAGTGCGGCAGATCGCGCTCGCGACCGGCGCCGACATCGAGATCGTGCAGGGTGCGCACCAGGCCATGCACCCCGGCCGCACTGCGGAGCTCCGCGTGGCGGGGCGCACGGTAGGCTTCGCCGGCGAGCTGCTGCCCGCCCTCGCGGAAGCGGCCGACCTTCCCCGTGTGGTCGCCGTCGTCGAGCTCGACCTCGATGCCGTCGTCCAGCTCACGGATCCGAGTCTCGAGGCTCGGCAGATCGGCACCTTCCCGGCGGCGACGCAGGACCTTTCGCTCGTCGTCGATGTCGGTGTGGCGGCAGCGGCCGTCGCCGGCGCGGTGCGCGAGGGCGCGGGGGAGCTGCTCGAGGACCTCCACCTGGTCGACGACTACCGCGGGGCCGGCATGCCCGAGGGTTCGAAGAGCCTCACGTTCGCGCTGCGCTTCCGTGCGCCCGACCGCACGTTGACGGCGGCCGAGGCGAGCGACGCGAAGCTCGCGGGCGCGACACTCGCCCTCGGGCGCACGGGCGCGACCGTCCGTGAGTGACGAGCCCGGCGCTCAGCACGGCGACGGCCGGGAAGCGGTGAGCTTCCCGGCCGTCGCAGTGTCCGCGTGCGATCAGCGCACGCCGGCGGGTTCTGCCGCGGCCGATGCGGGGCGTTCACCCGAGCCGTCAGCCGGCGCGTCGTCGAGGGGCGCTTCCTCCTCGTCGACGAACGGGCCGTCGCCGCGCGGGGCGTCGTACAGGGTGCGGTCGAGCAGCTTCTCACGTGCCGACACGAGGGTGGGCACGAGCGCCTGACCGGCCACGTTCACCGCGGTGCGGCCCATGTCGAGGATCGGATCCACTGCCAGGAGCAGGCCGACGCCTTCGAGCGGGAGCCCCAGCGTCGAGAGGGTCAGGGTGAGCATGACCGTGGCGCCCGTCGTGCCCGCGGTGGCTGCCGATCCGACCACCGACACGACGACGATCAGCAGGTACTGCACGAGGCTGAGCTCGATGCCGAAGAACTGCGCCACGAAGATGGCGGCGATCGCCGGATAGATGGCCGCGCAGCCGTCCATCTTGGTGGTCGCACCGAAGGGCACCGCGAACGAAGCGTACTCGCGGGGGACGCCGAGGCTGCGCTCGACCACCCGCTGCGTGAGGGGCATCGTGCCCACCGAGGAACGGCTCACGAACGCGAGCTGGACCGCCGGCCACACGCCCGTGAAGTACTGGCGGATGGAGAGCCGGTGCACGCGCAGCAGCGCCGGGTAGACCACGAAGAGCACGAGCGCGAGCCCGAGGTAGATCGCGCCGACGAACCAGGCGAGCGAGGAGATCTTCTCCCAGCCGTACTCGACGACGGCGTTGCCGATGAGGCCGAGGGTGCCGATCGGGGCGATGCGGATGATCCACCAGAGCACGCGCTGGATGACCTTGAGCGCCGACTCGGTGAACGCGAGGAACGGCTCGGCCCGACGCCCCACGCGGAGCGCCGCGATGCCGACGGCGGCCGCGATGACGATGACCTGCAGCACGTTGAACCCGACGTTCGAGGTGATCGCGCCCGATTCGTCGCTCCAGCTCGAGACCTGCAGGCCGAGGGCGTTCTGCGGGATCAGTCCGAGCAGGAAGTTCCACCATGAGCCGACGTACGAGGGGTCTCCGGTCTCCAGGCTGCCGCTTTCCGCGCGGGCGCCGGGCTGGAGCACCGCGCCGAGCGCGATGCCGATCGTGACGGAGATGAGCGCGGTGATCGCGAACCAGAGCAGCGTCTGGCCCGCCAGGCGCGCCGCGTTCCGCACGCGCCGGAGGTTCGAGATGCTCGCGATGATCGCGGTGAGGATGAGCGGCACGACGACCGTCTTCAGCAGCGTCACGTACGAGCTGCCGATCGCGTCCAGCGTGGCGGCGAGCGGGTTCAGCCCACCGTCGGATCCGGGGCCGAGCTGCCGGGCCAGGAGGCCCAGTCCGACGCCGGCGATCAGGGCGATCGTGATCTGCAGCCCGAACGAGGTGTACCACCGTCGCCGTCGTGACTGCGACGCCTCCTCCGGTGGCTTCGTCGACGCGGCATCCGTCTCGGTTCCTGTGCTCATCAGTCCTCCTGGCTTCTCGGTGGGTGATCCTCACCGTAGGCGGCGCCGGCCGGTACCACTCCTCGATGACGGCCGATGACGGTCGATGACCGTCGATGACGTGGACCTCGCCGGTTTGCATGGCGTCCGCGTGGCGGTTAGGGTCATCGCATGTCCATCGCCCGGTCCGCCGTCTCCGCACGTTGCTCGCGTGTCGTCGAGTCCGGCGGCCGACGTCGTGACGCGCGCCGAATCCCGGCGACTCCTGCCGAGGCCTAGTCGGGCCGTCGTGGGCGTCGCCGGAACTTCGCCCCGATCGCTCAGACCCTAAGGTGGATCCATGACGTACTCCGTCGCCGTTTCCGGCGCGTCCGGCTATGCCGGGGGAGAGATCCTGCGCCTCCTCGCAGACCATCCCGACTTCGAGGTGCGCACCGTGACGGCGCACGCGAACGCCGGCCAGCCGCTCGTCGCCGTGCAGCCGCACCTGCGCACGTACACGCATCTCACGCTGCAGGAGACGTCGGCGGCCACGCTGGCCGGTCACGACCTCGTGTTCCTCGCGCTTCCGCACGGGGCATCCGGGGCCGTCGCCGCCGAGCTCGACCCCGACACGCTCGTGGTCGACTGCGGTGCCGACCACCGCCTCGAGGATGCTGCCGACTGGGCCGCGTTCTACGGCGGAGACCACCACGGGGCGTGGAGCTATGGCGTTCCCGAACTGCCGCGTCTCTCGGGAACCCAGCGCGATCGCCTCACGCGATCGCGCCGCATCGCCGCGCCCGGCTGCAACGCCTCCACGGTCGCGCTGTCACTCGCACCCGGCATCCGCGCGGGCGTCATCGAGAGCCGCGACCTCGTCTCGATGCTCGCCGTCGGGCCATCGGGCGCCGGCAAGAGCCTGAAGGCGCACCTGCTCGGCAGCGAGATCCTGGGCTCTGCGAATCCGTACTCGGTCGGCGGCGTGCACCGGCACATCCCCGAGATCGCGCAGGCGCTGCGATGGGCGGGTGCGGCCGAGCCGACGATCTCGTTCACCCCCGTCATCGTGCCGATGTCCCGCGGCATCCTCGCGACATCGACGGCTCGTATCGTTCCCGGCACGGATGCCGCGGCAGTGCGTGCGGCGTGGGAAGACGCGTATGCGGGCGAGCGCTTCGTGCAGGTCCTCCCGGCCGGGCAGTTCCCGCGCACGGCCGACGTGCTCGGCGCGAACACGGCGCTCATGGGCGTCGCGGTCGACGAGGCCGCCGGCCGGGTCGTGGTGGTCACCGCCGTCGACAACCTCGTGAAGGGCACAGCCGGAGCGGCCATCCAGTCGGCGAACATCGCGCTCGGTCTCGCCGAGTCCACCGGCCTTCCCGTGAACGGAGTCGCACCGTGACCGTCACCGCCCCGACCGGCTTCGAAGCGGCCGGCATCGCCGCGGGCATCAAGCGCTCGGGCGCGCTCGACCTCGCCCTCATCGTGAATCGCGGACCGTCGAACGCCGCCGCCGCCGTGTTCACGTCGAATCGTGCGAAGGCGAACCCGATCCTCTGGTCGCAGCAGGTCATCGCCGACGGGCAGGTCGGGGCGGTCGTGCTGAACTCCGGCGGCGCCAATTGCTTCACGGGCCCCGAGGGCTTCCAGGTGACGCATCAGACCGCGGAGGCTGCGGCGGCCGCGCTCGGCATCTCGTCCGGCGACGTGCTCGTCTGCTCCACAGGGCTCATCGGCGAGCAGCTCGATGGCGAGGTGGTGCAGGAGGGCGTGCTCTCGGCCGCCGCGCGCCTCTCGGCCGAGGGGGGCGACGACGCGGCGCGCGCGATCATGACCACCGACACGCATCCGAAGACGGTCGTCGTCGAGGGCGACGGATGGCGCGTGGGCGGCATCGCGAAGGGTGCCGGCATGCTCGCACCCGGCCTCGCGACGATGCTCGTCGTGCTCACCACCGACGCCGACGTGCCGGCCGAGGCGCTCGACGCCGCGCTCCGCGCTGCGACCCGCGTGACGTTCGACCGACTCGACTCCGACGGGTGCATGTCGACCAACGACCAGGTCACCCTCATGGCGTCGGGCGCCTCGGGCATCACGCCGGATGCCGTCGCGTTCGCGGCATCCGTCACCGAGGCCTGCCGCTCGCTCGCGCGCCGGCTCCAGGAGGACGCCGAGGGCGCGAGCCACGACATCACGATCGAAGTGCGCGGAGCGGTCAGCGAAGACGACGCGGTCGAGGTGGGCCGCTCGGTCGCCCGCAACAATCTCTTCAAGGCGGCGATCTTCGGCAACGATCCGAACTGGGGCCGCGTGCTCGCCGCGATCGGCACCACGCAGGCGCCGTTCGACCCGTACCTCGTCGACGTCTCGATGAACGGGGTGCGCGTCTGCCACGCCGGCCGGCCCGATGCGCCGCGCGACCTGGTCGACCTGACGCCGCGCGCCACGCACGTGCTCATCGAGCTGCACGCGGGCGAGGCATCCGCCACGATCCTGACGAACGATCTCACGCACGACTACGTGCATGAGAACAGCGCGTACGCGAGTTGAGCATGGCAGATCCTTCGACGAGTTCAGGAAACGGGGCGACGGATGCCGCGGACGACCCCGCTTCAGCGTCCGCGAAAGCGCAGGTGCTCATCGACTCGCTGCCGTGGCTGAAGCGCTTCCACGGCGAGACGATCGTGGTGAAGTTCGGCGGCAACGCGATGGTGAGCCCCGAGTTGCAGCGCGCGTTCGCCGAGGACATGGTCTATCTGCGCTACGCCGGTATCAAGCCGGTCGTGGTGCACGGCGGCGGACCGCAGATCTCGGCGATGCTCGCCCGGCTCGGCATCGAGAGCGAGTTCCGCGGCGGGTATCGGGTGACCACCCCCGAGACGATGGACGTCGTGCGCATGGTGCTGTCGGGCCAGGTGAACCGTGAGCTCGTCTCGCTCATCAACGAGCACGGGCCGCTCGCGTCGGGACTGTCGGGAGAGGACGCGGGACTCTTCACGGGTCGCCGCCGCGGCGCGATCGTCGACGGCGTCGAGGTCGATCTCGGCCTCGTGGGCGATGTCGTGGCGGTCGACCCTGCGGCCGTGCGCGCCGAGCTCGAGGCAGGGCGCATCCCCGTGGTCTCCTCGATCGCACCCGACGGCGACACGCCGGGCCAGCCCCTCAACGTGAACGCCGATTCGGCTGCGGCATCCCTCGCCGTCGCGCTCGGGGCCGCGAAGCTCGTGATCCTCACGGATGTCGCGGGGCTCTACCGCGACTGGCCGAACCGCGACTCGCTCGTCTCGGTGATCGGTGTGCCCGAGCTCATCGCGTTGCTCCCGCGCCTCGAGTCGGGCATGATCCCGAAGATGACCGCGTGCCTCGAGGCCGTGGAGGGCGGGGTCGCGAAGGCCGCGATCATCGACGGCCGCATCCCGCATTCGATCCTCCTCGAGGTCTTCACGCAGTCGGGCATCGGCACCGAGGTGGTGCCCGCATGACCGACCTCGACGGCTGGAGGGCCCGCGTCGACCGCCGCATCATGCGTTCGCTGGGGATGCCCCTCGCAAAGCTCGAGCGCGGGCTCGGAGCCCGGGTCTGGGACGACGAGGGCAACGAGTACCTCGACTTCCTGGCGGGCATCGCCGTCAACTCCCTGGGGCACGCGCACCCCGTGTTCGTCGACGCGGTCACGACGCAGGCGGCGCGCCTCGCGCACGTCTCGAACTACTTCATGACCGAGCCCGCACTCGAACTCGCCGAGCGCATCACCCGACTCGCCGGCGCGGGCGACGAGGGGCGGGCGTGGTTCGGCAACTCCGGAGCCGAGGCCAACGAGGCGGCGTTCAAGCTCGCCCGCCTGAACAACTCGGGCGGCGCCCGCACGCGCGTGCTCGCGCTCGTCGACGCATTCCACGGCCGCACGATGGGCTCGCTCGCGCTCACCGGCAAGCCGCACATGCGGGAGGCGTTCGAGCCGCTCCCCGGGGGCGTCGAGCACATCGACGCCACGATCGAGGCGCTCGAGGCATCCGTCGACGACGGGGTCGCCGCGCTCTTCGTCGAACCGATCCAGGGCGAGGCCGGGGTCGTGGAACTGCCCGACGGGTTCCTCGTGGCCGCGCGGGCGCTCACGCACAAGCACGGTGCCCTCCTCGTCGTCGACGAGATCCAGACGGGCGCCGGCCGCACCGGAGACTGGTTCGCGTTCCAGCACGCCGGCATCACGCCTGACGCGATCACGGTCGCGAAGGGCATCGGCGGCGGGTTTCCGATCGGCGGCCTGGTGACGTTCGGGCATGCGTCGTCGCTCTACACGAAGGGGCAGCACGGCTCGACCTTCGGAGGCAACCCGCTTGCGACGGCGGTCGCGAACGCGGTGCTCGGCGAGATCGAACGGGCCGGCCTCGTCGAGAATGCGGCCCTGCGCGGGCGACAGATCCGCGCCCGCGTCGAGGAGCTCGACTCGCCGCTCGTGGCCGGCGCTCGCGGTCGGGGACTCCTCATCGGCATCGGCCTCACCGAGCCGGTCGCGGGCGCGCTCGTCGACGAGGCCATACGCGCCGGCCTCATCGTCAATGCCGCGAACGACTCGACCATCCGCATCGCCCCGCCGCTCATCATCGACGACGCCGACGTCGACGAGTTCGCCGAGCGTTTCACCCGAGCGCTCGACGCGGTCGCCGCCAGGATGTGACATCCACCCGTGACATCCACCCGTGACATCCACCCGTGACCGCGACCCGAGACACACCGAACGGAACCGCATGACCCGCCACTTCCTCCGCGACGACGACATCACCGCGGCCGAGCAGGCCGAGATCCTCGACCTCGCGATCCGCCTGAAGCAGGACCGTTGGGCGCTGAAGCCGCTCGCCGGTCCGCAGACCGTCGCCGTGATCTTCGACAAGTCGTCGACCCGCACCCGCGTGTCGTTCGCGGTCGGCATCGCCGACCTCGGCGGGTCGCCGCTCATCATCTCGACGGCGTCGAGCCAGCTCGGCGGCAAGGAGACGCCCTCCGACACGGCGCGTGTGCTCGAGCGCATGGTGTCTGCGATCGTCTGGCGCACGTACGGTCAGGCCGGGCTCGAGGAGATGGCTGCCGGCACCACGGTGCCGGTCGTGAACGCCCTCTCCGACGACTTCCATCCGTGCCAGCTGCTGGCCGACCTCCTCACCATCCGCGAGCACAAGGGCGAGCTCGCGGGCCTCACTGTGACCTTCCTCGGCGATGGCGCGTCGAACATGGCGCAGTCCTATGCGCTCGCGGGCGTCACCGCGGGCATGCACGTGCGTATCGCCTCGCCCGAGGAGTTCGCGCCCGCGGCACCCGTCGTCGCCGACGCCGACCGCATCGCCGTGGGCACCGGGGGCTCGGTGTCGCTCTACACGGATGCCGCGGAGGCCGTCGCCGGCGCCGACGTCGTGGTCACCGACACCTGGGTGTCGATGGGCAAGGAGGACGAGAAGGCGCACCGCGTCGCGACGTTCGGCGCATACCAGGTCGACGCCGAGCTGATGTCGCTCGCGGCATCCGATGCCGTCTTCATGCATTGCCTGCCCGCTGACCGGGGGTACGAGGTCACCGCCGACGTGATCGACGGCGAACAGTCGATCATCTGGGACGAGGCCGAGAACCGCCTGCACGCCCAGAAGGCGCTGCTCGTGTGGCTGCTCGAGCGGAAGGACGCGTGATGGGCGACGCACCAGGCGCCGGGGATCACGGCACGAACGAGGGCGCGCTGTGGGGCGCCCGCTTCGCCTCCGGCCCGTCGCCGGAACTGCAGCGGCTCTCGAAGTCCACGCACTTCGACTGGCAGCTCGCCCCGTACGACCTGGCCGGCTCCCGCGCGCACGCCCGGGCGCTCGCAGCGGCCGGCTACCTGAGCGAGACCGAGCTCGCCGAAATGCTCCACGGACTCGACACGCTCGAGACCCGGATCGACTCCGGCGCGATCGTCGCCGGTGACGCCGACGAAGACGTGCACGGCGCGCTCGAGGCGGCGCTCATCGGCGTCGTCGGACCCGAACTCGGCGGCAAGCTCCGCGCCGGGCGCAGCCGAAACGACCAGATCGCCACCCTGGTGCGCCTCTACCTGAAGGACCACGCGGCAGCGATCGGCCAGCAGCTCGTGCACCTCATCGATGCGCTCGCCGCGCAGGCCGATGCGCATCGCGCCGCCATCATGCCGGGCCGCACGCACCTGCAGCACGCTCAACCCGTGCTGCTCGCCCACCACTTGCTTGCACACGGCTGGGCGCTCTCCCGCGACCTCGAGCGACTCGTCGACTGGACGAGGCGAGCGGATGTCTCGCCCTACGGCGGGGGAGCGCTTGCCGGGTCGACGCTCGGCCTCGATGCGGCATCCGTCGCCCGCGACCTCGGTCTCGCGAGCCCCGCCGAGAACTCGATCGACGGCACCGCGAGCCGCGACGTCGTCGCGGAGTTCGCGTTCGTCGCCGCGATGATCGGCATCGACCTGTCGCGCATCGCGGAGGAGATCATCCTCTGGAACACCCGGGAGTTCGGCTTCGTCACCCTCGACGACGGCTACTCGACCGGCTCGTCGATCATGCCGCAGAAGAAGAACCCCGACATCGCCGAGCTCGCACGCGGCAAGTCGGGACGGCTCATCGGCAACCTCACCGGCCTGCTCGCCACCCTCAAGGCGCTGCCCCTCGCGTACAACCGCGACCTGCAGGAGGACAAGGAGCCGGTCTTCGACTCGGTCGAGACCCTCGAGGTGCTGCTGCCGGCGTTCACGGGCATGGTCGCGACGCTCACCTTCCACACCGAGCGCATGGTCGAGCTCGCCCCCGCCGGCTTCTCGCTCGCGACGGATGTCGCGGAGTGGCTCGTCAAACGGCGGGTGCCGTTCCGCGACGCCCACGAGATCACCGGTTCGCTGGTGCGCTACGCCGAGGAGCACGGGCTGGAGCTCGACGCCGTCGACGACGTCGCGCTCGCGGCGATCTCGCCTCACCTCACTCCGGAAGTGCGCGGCGTGCTCACCGTCGAGGGGTCGGTTGCGAGCCGCGACGGCATCGGCGGCACAGCGCCCGTGCGCGTCGATGAGCAGTTCGCACGGCTCACCGACCGCGTGCGGCATCTCGTCGCGGGCCTGCCTTCGTCGGGCGAGCGCAGGGCCAGTCGACCCGACGATCACTGACCGAGCGGATGCCGGCCGGACTCATCACCGTCTCGCGCGAGTACTTCGCGCGAGACCCCGTCGAGCTCGGGCCGCTGCTGCTCGGCGCGGTGCTCTCGTACACGACCGATGCGGGGCGCGTCGCGATCCGGATCGCGGAAGTCGAGGCGTACCGTGGGGTCGGCGTCGATCCCGGATCGCATGCGTTCCGCGGCATGACACGGCGCAACGCCGTCATGTTCGGCGAGGCCGCCCATCTCTACACCTACTTCACGTACGGCATGCACACGTGCCTGAACATCGTGGCAGGACGACGCGGCGAATCCGCCGGATGCCTTCTTCGCGGTGCGAGCGTCGTCGACGGCATCGAGCTCGCCCGCAGTCGACGGCCCGGGGCATCCGATCGCGATCTCGCGCGTGGGCCGGCGCGGCTCGCGGTTGCGCTCGGCGTGCCCCTGTCGGCCGGGGGTTCGGATCTGCTCGCGCCGCCGTTCTCGCTCGAGGTGCCGGCCTCGCCCCTCCACTTCGCGAGCGGTCCGCGCACGGGTGTGAGCGGGGCCGGCGGTGGAGCCGCGTTCCCGTGGCGGTTCTGGCTGCCCGGCGACTCGGCCGTGTCACCGTACCGGCGTCACGCCCGCTCGCACGACTGACGCACGGCCTGCCGCTCATCGCAGCGCGAGGTGCACGACGAGTGCGGCCGCACATGCCCAGATGAGGCTCGCGAACGTGCCGATGATGAAGCGTTCGCGCGACTCGGGCGCCTCGAGCTCGGTGAATCGGCCGACGCCCTTCACGGCGACGACGATCGCGAGCGCCTCGGGAAAGCCCGCGATGATCGCCCCGGCCGATGCGATGCGCTCGAGGACGCCGATCGTGAGCCCCCCGCGGAGCACCTCGCGGCGGGCGGGGGTGACGACGCCCATCCGCTGTTCCTCGGCCGACAGCCGTTCGGTCACGATGATGCCGCCGTGGATTCCGGGTGCGACACTGCCCCGCATGGCGAGGTCGAGAGCGGTCGACGCGGCCGGGCTGCCGCCGAATACGGCCGCGGTGAAGCCGAGAATGGTGACCAGGGGTGCGAAGCCCATGCCCGAGGGCCCGGAGATCGTCGCCGCGGCAATCAGCGCGACGCTCAGGGTGCCCGCTGCAAACCACAGGTACGTGCTGCGCGGCTTGAGGAATGCGAGGATCGAGAGCACGGTCGCCGCCGTGAGCGACACCATGAGCGCCGACCAGCTGACGACATCTGCGATCACGAAGAGGTTCATGAATGGGCTCCCGTCGAGGCGTCCAGATTCTCCAGCAGCCTAGCGAGCGCCGGCACGGCGTCGAGTTCAGCGCGGATGTTCGCCGACTTCATGCGTGAGCTGATGGCCGGTGCGCTCACACCCAGCTCATCGGCGATGTCCGACTGCAGGGCTCCGGCGACGATGCGGTCGTAGACCTCCCAGCCTTGATCCGACCGCCGCTCCCGCAGGATGAGTGCCAACCTGAAGAGGGATTCGACGTCGGTGGCATCGGTGGCTCCAGCCTGGATCGCGAGTCGTGGCGAGCTCTTCTTCGCGCGCTCGACCGCATCCCTGGCGGCGAAGAACGCGTCGCCGCTCGCTTCGCGGATATCGGCGGGGAGCGGTTCTCGCACGGGGCCGCAGCCGACTCCGACACTCCATGAACCGTCGCGAGTCAATTCGAAGACGACATCGACCACGGTCCGCCCATCCGTCGTGAGCAGCTGGATCTCGTCGCCGGCGTTACGCGCGACCGGAAGGAGGAGCCGTTCGCCATGATCACGCTGGATGCGGTCGCGTTCGGCTCCGGCGAGATCGGCGCGCGTGCGACTGGCGACTTGATCGGCGGTGACGACGATCATCGTGCCTCCCTTCACGGAGGTTCATTCATCCATGGCGATGTAAGTATACAGCATTAACCAGCCATGCATTAATGATGAATCCATAACTCTTCCGCTGATAACCTTACTGGCGTGTCAGACCCCGTGATCCTCGCAACACAGAAGACCGACGCCTCCTTCGAGGACATCTGGGAGGAACTCGTCTGGCGCGGCCTCGTGCACGTGTCGACCGACCAAGCCGCGCTGAAGGAGCTCCTCGCGGGCGAGCCGATCACGTACTACTGCGGCTTCGACCCCACGGCCCCGAGCCTGCACCTCGGCAACCTGGTGCAGATCCTCACGATGCGGCGCCTGCAGCTCGCGGGGCACAGGCCGCTCGGCCTCGTCGGCGGGTCGACCGGCCTCATCGGCGATCCGCGACCCACCGCCGAGCGCACGCTGAACACGAAGGAGACCGTCGCGGAATGGGTCGGCTACCTTCGCGGGCAGGTGAGCCGATTCCTCTCGAGTGAGGGCGACAACGCCGTGCGGATGGTCAACAACCTCGACTGGACCGCCGCCCTGTCCGCAATCGACTTCCTCCGCGACATCGGCAAGCACTACCGCGTCGGCACGATGCTGAAGAAGGATGCGGTGGCGTCGCGCCTGAACTCCGATGCCGGCATCAGCTACACCGAGTTCAGCTACCAGATCCTGCAGGGCTTCGACTACCTCGAGCTCTACCGTCAGTACGGCTGCGTGCTCGAGACCGGCGGCAGCGACCAGTGGGGCAACCTCATCAGCGGCACCGACCTCATCCACAAGGTCGAGGGCCGGAGCGTCCACGCAATCGGCACCCCGCTGATCACGAACTCCGACGGCACGAAGTTCGGCAAGAGCGAGGGCAACGCGATCTGGCTGGATGCCGCGATGTGCAGCCCCTACCGCTTCTACCAGTTCTGGCTCAACACCGACGATGCCGACGTGGTGTCGCGGCTCAAGGTGTTCACATTCCTCGATCGCGCCGAGATCGAACGGCTCGCCGGGCTGGTCGAGCGAGAGCCGTTCCGTCGAGAGGCGCAGCGCGTGCTCGCCCACGAGGTCACCACACTGGTGCACGGGCCGAATGCCACACATGCCGTCATCGCCGCTTCACAGGCGCTCTTCGGGCAGGGCGACCTCACCGCTCTCGATCCCGACACTCTCGAGGCGGCCCTCCGCGAGCTGCCGAACACCACGACGTCCCCGGATGCCCCCATCGCTCAACTCCTCGCCGACACCGGCCTCGTCTCCAGCCAGAGCGAGGGCCGGCGCGCCATCGCCCAGGGTGGTGTCTCGCTCGACAACGTGCGGATCGACGACCAGACGGCGACCCTCGAAGGACGCGTGCCGCGCGGCGGCATGGCCGTGCTCCGTCGGGGCAAGAAGACCCTCGCGGGCATCTTCGTCGAGTAGCCGGCGGATGCCACGGCAAAGGGCCTCGATCCTTCCACCTCGGTGGCGGATCGGGGCCCTTCGCCATCCCCGGAACCGCGTGTTTCGGCGCGACACGCCCGGGATGCAGCACTGAGTTGCGCGACCCCCGCAATCCACGTAATGTAATAACTCGTTGCCCCAAAGGCGCGAGAGAAGCGGAAGAGCTGCTCGGCCTCAAGCGGAACGATTCCAAGCCCTCGAAGAGAACCTCTTCGACTGGCTTGAAGCAATCGGACACCTCCTTCGGGATGACCGGATGGGACGATCGAAACAGCCTCGGATGAGGTGCCTCGAGGGGCGCCGAACCGGGGGTTGTCCGTTTCTTGAGAACTCAACAGCGTGCACTATGTTCAATGCCAATTTTTGAACCCTGTCCTCTGCCTTTTGGTGGGGGTGGGATTCCTTTGA
>NZ_JBHXMP010000003.1:0-191832 GCF_042720415.1 Agromyces sp. NPDC058484
TCAAAGGAATCCCACCCCCACCAAAAGGCAGAGGACAGGGTTCAAAAATTGGCATTGAACATAGTGCACGCTGTTGAGTTCTCAAGAAACGGACACCCCTGAGTTACAGCCTCACGGCCGGCTCCCAGGGCAACCTATCTATGGTACCACTTCTCTGCAGGCTCAGGGACCAACCCCGGACGCGGGCGAACCCGCGATCACGACGCGAACGTCGTGTTCCTGACGAAGTGGAGTTTCATCTTAGGCTTGAAATCACCGAGTCGCAATGCGACTTCGAGGCTATTTGGCTAAGAATCTCGCCTGCTCGGCCGGGCCGCTTCCGCTTCCCGCACCGCCGTGGCGATGAGTAAGAATCTACGTGGGCACGGCGGCTCGACCAAATCACGCATGCATCCCGGGCGTGTCGCGCCGGTGCCCGGCGACGCGACACGCCACGAACGGCCTGATCGGCCTCGTTTCCCATGACCCGACCCGGTCGGGGTCAGTTCATCTCGTCGGGGTGCGAGCTGACGCGCACTTCACGCTCGAGGGCAGTGATCGCATCGACCTCTGCACTCGTGAGCTCGAAGCCGAAGACGTCGAAGTTCTCCGCCATCCGCTCGCGACGATTCGACTTCGGGAACAGGATGTGGCCGCGCTGGAGGTGCCAGCGGATGACGACCTGGGCGGGCGTCACGTCGTGGGTGGACGCGGCATCCGTCACCTCTGGCAGCTCGAGCAGGGGGTACTTCCCCTGACCGAGCGGCCCCCAGGCCTGGATGGCGATGTCGTGCGCCTCGGCGAAGGCCGCGGTCTCGGGCTGCTGGTGTTGCGGGTGCAGTTCGATCTGGTCGACCGCAGGCACCGTGCCGGTCTCGTCGATCAAGCGTTCGAGGTGCGGCGCGAGGAAGTTCGAGACCCCGATCGATCGAACGCGGCCCGACTCGCGGATCTGCTCGAACGCCCTCCACGTCTCGACGTATCGATCGTTCGCCGGCGCCGGCCAGTGGATCAAGTACAGGTCGACGTAGTCGAGCCCGAGACGATCGAGGCTCGCGTCGAACGCGTCGAAGGCCGACTGCGTGCCCTGGTCGTCGTTCCACAGCTTCGTCGTGATGAAGAGCTCTTCACGGGGCAGACCGGAGTCCGCGACCGCACGGCCGACACCCGCCTCGTTGCCGTAGATGCGTGCCGTGTCGATGTGGCGGTAGCCCACCTCGAGCGCGTCGGAGACGATGCGTTCCGTCTCGTTCGGATCGACCTTGAAGACACCGAATCCGAGCTGGGGAATCGAGAAGCCGTCGTTCAGTTGGATGCGGGGCACGGCGGGCTGGGTCATACGACCATCCCATCACGGCAGGTCATGCCGCCGCACCGGCCGCGCTCTGGGCCGCGGCCGCGGAGATGGACGAGGCCATCAGAGCGCCGGGTTCTCCGCGCCGCGCGGCGCCGTGTCTCGCCGTTCAGCTGCCGAACGGCGCGACGGCTTACGATGGTGGGCTGTGCTTCCCGCGATCACCTATCCCCCGGAGCTGCCGGTCTCCGCGCAGCGTGAGGAGATCGCGCGCGCCCTGCGCGACCACCAGGTCGTGATCGTCGCCGGTGCGACCGGTTCGGGCAAGACCACGCAGCTGCCGAAGATCTGCCTCGAACTCGGCCGCGCGTCGATCGCGCACACGCAGCCCCGGCGCATCGCCGCCCGCACGATCGCCGAACGCATCTCGGACGAGCTCGGGGTCGAACTCGGCGGCCTCGTCGGCTATCAGGTGCGGTTCACCGATCGGGTGAGCGACGGCACGCGCATCAAGGTGATGACCGACGGGATCCTGCTCAATGAGATCCACCGCGACCGCGAGCTGCGCCGCTACGACACGATCATCATCGACGAGGCGCACGAGCGCAGCCTCAACATCGACTTCCTGCTCGGGTACCTCAAGCGCCTGCTGCCGAAGCGCCCCGACCTCAAGGTGATCGTGACGAGCGCGACCATCGACCCCGAGAGCTTCGCGAAGCACTTCGCGGATGCATCGGGGCGGCCGGCGCCCGTGATCGAGGTGTCGGGGCGCACGTACCCGGTCGAGGTGCGCTACCGTCCGCTGGTCGCGGAGTCCGGTGCCGGGGCGGGGGGCGAGGACAGCGACGACGAGGGCGCCGCCGCAGAGGACAAGGACGTGCAGCGGGGCATCCTCGACGCGCTCGACGAGCTCGAGCGCGAGGCATCCGGCGACGTGCTCGTGTTCCTCTCGGGCGAGAGCGAGATCCGCGACGCCGAGGCGGCCGTGCGCGCGCACGCGACCCGGCGCGGCGGGGTGGGCGCGACCGAGGTGCTGCCGCTCTACGGCCGGCTCTCGTCGGCCGACCAGCACAAGGTGTTCGAGCCGTCGAAGGTCGGCGGGCTCAAGCGCCGCGTGGTGCTCGCGACGAACGTCGCCGAGACGAGCCTCACGGTGCCGGGCATCCGCTACGTCGTCGACGCCGGCACCGCGCGCATCAGCCGGTACTCGGCGCGGTCGAAGGTGCAACGGCTGCCGATCGAGCCGATCTCGCAGGCATCGGCGAACCAGCGCTCGGGTCGCTCGGGCCGCACGAGCGAGGGCATCTCGATCCGCCTGTACGCGGAGGACGACTTCGAGCGCCGCCCCGAGTTCACCGATCCGGAGGTCCTGCGCACCAACCTGGCGGCCGTGATCCTGCAGATGGCGTCGCTCGGGCTCGGGCCCATCGAGGAGTTCCCGTTCCTCACGCCGCCCGACACCCGCGGCATCCGCGACGGCCTCGACCTGCTGCGCGAACTCGGCGCCCTCGATGAGCGCGGTGTGGGCGACGGGCCGCAGCTCACCCGAGTCGGCCGCCAGCTCGCGCGGCTGCCGATCGAGCCGCGTTTCGCGCGCATGGTTGTCGAGTCGAAGGCACAGGGCGTGTCGCGCGAGGTGCTCGCGATCGTCGCCGGCCTCACGATCCAGGACCCGCGCGAACGGCCCCTCGACAAGCGCGAACAGGCCGACGGATTCCACGCGCGGTTCGTCGATCCGACCAGCGACTTCCTGTCGCTCCTCAACCTCTGGAACCACCTCGAGGAGCAGCAGCGCGCCCTCTCGGGCAGTGCGTTCCGCCGCATGTGCAAGGCCGAGTTCCTGAACTACCTGCGCGTGCGCGAGTGGCAGGACCTGTACCGCCAGCTCGTGCGGCTCGCCAAGCCGCTCGGCCTTCACGTTGCCCAGCGGGCAGGCGAGCCCGACGCCGACGGCATCCACCGGGCGCTGCTCGCGGGGCTCCTCTCCCAGATCGGGCTTCGCGACGAGCGCTCCCTGAGCCCGTCGAAGGGAGCGTCGGATTCGCAAGGATCTGCGGGCGGCCGGGGGCGCAGGGCTCAGGCCGAGTTCCTCGGCGCCCGCAACGCACGGTTCGTGGTGTTCCCCGGCTCGGCGCTCGCGAAGAAGCCCCCCGCTGCGCTGATGAGTGCCGAGCTCGTGGAGACGAGCCGCCTCTTCGCCCGTACCAACGCCGCCATCGACCCCGCGTGGGCCGAGCAGCTCGCCGGCCCGCTCGCGAAGCGCAGCTTCAGCGAACCGCGCTGGGAACGCAGGCAGGGGGCGGCCGTCGCCGACGAGAAAGTGACGCTCTTCGGCGTGCCGATCGTGCCGAAGCGGCGCATCCAGCTCTCCCGCGTCGACCCGGCGCTCGCGCGCGAGCTGTTCATCCGGCATGCGCTCGTCGAGGAGGACTGGGACACGACGAGGCTCGACACGCGTCTTTTCCACTTCGTGCGCCGGAACCGGGGGCTGCGTCGTGAGCTCGGCGCGGTCGAGGAGCGTACCCGCCGCCGCGACATCCTCGCCGGCGACGAAGCCGTCGTGGCGTTCTACGAGGCGAGGGTGCCGGCGGATGTCGCGGACACGCGCGCGTTCGAACGCTGGTGGCGCGGCGAGCACCGCCGGCGGCCCGACCTGTTCGCGATGACCGCCGCCGACCTCGTCGGCGAGGCGGCCGACACCGATCGCGGCGACGGCTTCCCCGACCGGTGGCGGCAGGGCGACCAGACGCTCTCACTCGCCTACCGCTTCGAGCCCGGCGCAGACGACGACGGGGTGACGGTGGTCGTGCCGCTCGTCCTGCTGCCGCGAATCGAGCCGGCCGGCTTCGACTGGCAGGTTCCGGGGCTCCGCGACGAGCTGGTCCAGGCACTGCTCCGCACCCTGCCGAAGGTGCTGCGCCGGCAGGTCGTGCCCGCCGCGGAGTGGGCGGCGAGGATCGCCGCCGAGCTGCCCGGGGGGCCTGAGACGGGCGTGGCGCGCGAGCCGCTCGTCGCCGCGGTCGGGGAGGCGATGCGCCGCCTGACGTTCGCGCCCGTCGATCCCGGCGACTTCGACCTGGATCGGGTGCCGCCGCACCTGCGGATGACATTCCGTGCGGTCGACGAGCGCGGGCGCGCGATCGGGTCGTCGAAGGACCTCGGCGAGCTGCAGGCGCGTCTGGCCGGGCGGGCAAGACGGGCGGTGGCGTCGACGTTCGCGGGCTCGCGCGAGGGCGATCTCGAAAGGCCGGCTGCGCCACCTCGACCACCGGAGGCGACGGCGACCGCTCGAGCCGCCGCTGCGCCGGCGCCGGCCGAGCGCACGGGAATCACGGCCTGGGAGTGGGACGAGCTCCCCGCGCACCTCGATACCCGCCAGGCGGGCAACGTGATCCGCGCCTACCCCGCCCTCCTCGACGAGAAGACGTCGGTCGCGCTGCGGCTCGTCGCCACGGCGGAGGAGCGCGACCGGGCGTCGCGTCGCGGCATCCGTCGCCTGCTCGTGCTCGCCACGCCGACGCCCGTCGCGTACGTGCAGGAGCACCTCTCGAACGAGGAGAAGCTCGCCCTCGCAGCCAGCGCGTACCCCGGAACGCGGGCCCTGCTCGACGACTGCCTCGCGGCGTGCGTCGATGCTGAGCTGCGAGCCCGCCACCCCGACGGGCTCGTGCGCACCCGTGCCGAGTTCGATGATGTGCGCGACGCGATTGCCTCGAGCGTCGTCGAGCGGATGTTCGAGACCGTCGCGCTCGTCGCACGGATCCTGCGCACCGCACGCGAGGCCGACCGGGCGATCGCGGGCGCGTCGAGCATCCACCTGATGGCGGCGCTCGGCGACGTGCGCTCCCAGCTCGATGGACTCGTGCCGAACGGCTTCGTCGCGGCCACCGGTCTCGACCGGCTCCGTCACCTGCCGCGCTACCTCGAGGCGATCGTCATACGGGTGCGAAGGCTCACCGACAACCCCGGCCGCGACCGGCAGGCCATGAACCAGCTCGAGCCGTCGACCGCGGCGTTCGATGCCGCCGGCGGGCGCATCCCGATCGACCCCGAGGCGCCGGTGCACCTCGTGCGCCTGCGCTGGATGCTCGAGGAGCTCCGTGTCAGCCTCTTCGCACAGGAGCTCCGCACCGCCGAGCCGGTCTCGCCGCAGCGCATCGCGAAGGCGCTCGCGTAGCACGCCGGGCTGAGTACCGCGCCGCGACTTCGATCCGACGACGGACGATCCCGCGTCGATAGAGTTGACGCACCGTGGGCAGCTACTCCGATCTCCTCAGAACCTCGGGCGTCGCTCGTATCATCGCCGCCCAGCTGACCGCACGGTTCCCGTCGGGGATGCTCTCCCTCGCCTTCCTCCTGCACGTCGAGCAGCAGACCGGGTCGTACGGCGCCGCCGGCCTCGTGCTCGCCGCCACCTCGATCGGCCAGGCCGTCGCGGGTCCGCTCACGAGTCGCCTGATGGGCCGGCTGGGCATGCGTCCGGTGCTCATCACGACCCTCGTGGTCTGCGTGACGGCGATCGTCGCGATCGGCGTGCTGCCGCTCACGGTGCCGCTCTACATGGCCGTCGGGCTGATCGCCGGGCTCTCCACGCCGCCGGTGCAGCCGGCCGTGCGCACGATCTATCCCAAGATGGTGAACTCCCGCCAGCTCACTCCGCTGTTCTCGCTCGACGCCTCGGCGCAGGAGATCATCTGGGTGGTCGGGCCGGTCGTCACGACGTTCGTGTCGACGCAGATCGGCACCGTCTGGGGCATCCTGCTCGCCGCGGCGCTCATGGTCGGCGGCGGCATCTGGTTCGTCTCCTCCCCCGAGCTCGGCCGCGTGCGCATCCCCCGCTCGAAGCGACGGCTCGGCGCCGTGCTCGCCCGCCCCCCGGTCATGCTCGCGACGATCGTGGGCCTCCTCCTGATCGGAGCCGCCGCGGCGGTCGAGGCGGGCGTCGTGGCGGTCTTCGGCCACGACGGCGCAATGGCCGGCATCGTGCTCGCGATCTTCTCCGTCGGGAGCCTCGCCGGTGGCCTGTTCCTCGGCCACGTCCCGATCGGCCCTTGGTCGACGGCCCGCCGCATGTTCATCGTGTTCGCCGGCACCGCGCTCGCGGCGCTCGTCATGGACTTCTGGTGGCTCTCGGTCACGCTCTTCATCGCCGGCATCGGCATCGCACCCGCCCTGGCCGTGCTCTTCTCCATCGTCTCGGCGAGCGTGAAGTTCTCCGACACCGCCGAGGCGTACGGCTGGGTCGGCACGGGCCAGCTCATCGGCGCCGCGCTGGGATCCGCCCTCGCCGGGTTCCTCATCGACGGGTACGGCGCGCAGGGCGCGTTCTGGGCGGCGACTGCGCTCGCGTTGCTCGGCGTCGTCGTGCCCGCGGTCGGCCGGCGATGGCATCCCGACCTCCGGGGTCGCGACGCGAGCCCGATCCCCGACACCGAACCGGTGCCGATGCAGCCGAGCTAGAGTCGACGGATGTCGCAGCCGATCACACCAGCCCCGCGTCTGTCGCTCGACGACGGCGCGACCATCCCGCAGCTCGGGTACGGCACGTACAAGGTGCCGGCGGCGGATGCCGCGCGCCTCTGCCTCGACGCCATCGACACCGGGTACCGTCGCCTCGACACCGCCGCGCTCTACGGCAACGAGGAGGGCGTCGGCCGCGCCGTGCGGGAGGCGCTCGTGCCGCGCGAGGAGCTCTTCGTCACCACCAAGGTATGGCTGGACGACAACGGGTACGACACCACCCTGCGCGCCTTCGACCGGTCGATGGCCCGGCTCGGCCTCGACACGCTCGACCTCTACCTCATCCACTGGCCGGTGCCGTCCACCGACCGCTACGTCGACACCTGGCGTGCACTGGTGCGCCTGCAGCACGACGGCCGCGTCCGGTCGATCGGGGTGGCGAACTTCCACGAGCACCACATCGAGCGCATCGTCGCCGAGACTGGTGTCGCGCCGGTCGTGAACCAGGTGGAGTTGCACCCGTGGCTGCCGCAGACCGCGCTGCGCGCGTTCGACGACGGCCGCGGCATCCGCACCGAGGCGTGGTCGCCGCTCGCCCGCGGGCGGGTGCTCGGCACGCCGCTCCTCGACGACCTCGCCGACAAGCACGGCCGCACGCCCGCGCAGATCGTGCTGCGCTGGCACGTCGAGCTCGGCAACCTCGTGATTCCGAAGGCATCCACGCCCGAGCGGATCCGCGAGAACCTCGACGTCTTCGACTTCGCCCTCGACCCTGGCGACCTCGCCGCGATCGCCTCGCTCGAGACGGGCGAGCGCACCGGACGCGACCCCGATCTCGACTGACCCCTCGACGGGCTCGTGAACCCCGCGGCGGGCCCGAGGACCGCGGCTGAACGAGCGGCTCGCACGGTTCGTTGTGGCCGCCTCTCGATTCACAGCGAAGCGCAATCCGATCGTGACCGGACTCCCAGCAGGCTTCAGACCACGCATTCCGGCGCGGCAATACAGTGAGCGCATGAGACGACTCGCACCCGCGGCGGCAGCGGCCGCGATCACCGCGCTGCTCCTCGCCGGCTGCTCGATGGGCGGCGCCTCCGACTCCGGCGTGCCGGCGGTCGGCCCGTCGGGCCCGGTCGCGCCCGAGCAGGAGAAGCTCCAGGGGGAGGTCGCCGAGGATGCCGCGGGCGGGGCCGCGGACGCACCGTTCGCCGATCGCAGCGTGATCACGACCGGCTGGATGTCGATCACGGTCGACGACCCGGTGGCCACGGCCGAGGAGACCGCCGACCTCGCCGAGCGCGCCGGCGGCCGCGTCGACAACCGCACCGAGACGCCCGGCACCGATTCCCAGCCGGCGAGCGCGTCGCTCACCGTGCGCATTCCCGCAGACCGGCTCGACGCGTTCGTCGATGAGCTCCGCGGGCTCGGCACCGTGAACTCCGTCTCGATGAACGCCTCGGATGTCACACAGGAGCGCCAGGACCTCGACGCCCGCATCGACGCCCTCACGGCGTCGACCGATCGCCTCCGCGACCTCCTCGCCGCCGCGACCTCGATCACCGACCTCATCGCGATCGAGTCGGAGCTCACGACCCGGCAGGCCGAGCTCGACAGCCTCACCCAGCAACGCGACTGGCTCGTCGACCAGGTCGACTTCTCGACGATCACGGTCGAGCTCGTCACCGCGGCCGTCGCCCCCGACCCCGTGCCCGACGACTTCTGGAGCGGCCTCGTCGCCGGCTGGAACGCTCTCCTGGGCTTCGCGGCGTGGCTCGGCGTCGCGGTCGGCGTGCTGCTGCCGTGGCTCGCCGCGGCTCTCGTCGCAGGCGCGATCATCGTCGCGATCGTCGTCCTCGCCGCGCGTGGTCGCCGCCCTGCGGATGCCGGGCGTGACGTGGCCCCGCGGGCGTAGTCTGGCGTCGTGAGCGCGACGCCAGACACCCTGCTGACCGACGACCTCCTCGAGCGCATCCGCGAGCGTGCCGCGGCGTACGACCGAGACAACGCGTTCTTCGACGACGATCTCGCCGACCTGCAGGGCGCCGGGTACCTCACCGCACTCGTGCCCGAGGAGCTCGGCGGGCTCGGCTGGGGATTCGAGGAGGCGGTGCGGGCGCAGATGCGGCTCGCGGGCGCCGCCCCGTCGACGGCGCTCGCGGTGAACATGCACCTCGTCTGGACGGGCGTCGCGAAGATCCTCCGCGACCGCGGCGACGACGGGCTCGAGTTCGTGCTCCGCGAGTCCGCGGCCGGCGAGATCTTCGGCTTCGGCATCAGCGAGGCGGGCAACGACCTCATGCTCTTCGGGTCGCGCACGAACGCCGACCCGCAGCCCGGCGGCGGATACCGCTACACCGGCCGCAAGATCTTCACGTCCCTCTCCCCGGCGTGGACACGGCTCGGCACGATGGGCCTCGACTCCGTCTCGCCCGACGCGCCGAAGATCGTCTACGGCTTCATCGACCGCGAAGACCCCGACATCCGGATCCTCGACGACTGGGACACGATGGGAATGCGGGCGAGCCAGAGCCGCACGACGGTGCTCGACGGCGCCTTCGCGGCATCCGACCGCATCGTGCGACGCCTCGACGCCGGGCCGAACTCCGACCCGTTCATCTTCGGCATCTTCGCGGCATTCGAACTGCTTCTCGCGTCGGTCTACGCGGGCATCGGCGCCCGGGCGCTCGAACTCGCGGTGACCGCCGCGCACCGGCGCACCTCCCTGAAGAACGACGGCCGCACGCTCGCAGAGGACCCCGACATCCGGTGGCGGATCGCGGATGCCGCGCTCGCGCAGGACGGCATCGAGCCGCAACTGCTGGCGATCGCCCGCGACCTCGACGGGCTCGCCGACCACGGCAGGTTCTGGTTCGCGAAGCTCGCGGGCGTGAAGGTGCGTGCCACCGAGACCGCGAAGCACGTGGTCGACCAGGCGGTGCGCGTCTCGGGCGGCTCGACGTACTTCGCGGGGTCCGAACTCGGTCGCCTCTACCGCGACGTGCTCGCGGGCATCTTCCACCCGTCCGACGACGAGTCGGCCCACTCGACGGTCGCGACCGCGTGGCTCGGCCCGCTCGACGGCTGAGCTCGTACCGGCGAGCGCGGCTGGCAGTAGACTGACGGGCGGCGCAGCCCGCCGCATTCGCATCTGGAGGTCCTCGTGAACGTCGTCGCTTTCCTCATCGCCATGGGCTTCTTCGTGTTCGGCCTGTGGCTCATGAGCATCTCGGTGAGCCTGCCGGGGTTCGAGGCGATTGCGTTCTTCGGCGGCATCCTCGGCTGCAGCCTCGCCGTCGCGATCCCGATGAACATCCTCGGCCGTTCCGACGGCGCCTGAACACGGGATGACGCTCCCCGACGTCGACACACGGGTCCTGTACCCCGACGGCGCGCTCGCCTCGTCCAGCCGCGTGCTGCACGTCGCACCCGCGGCCGAGGGCCGCATCGCGGTGATCACCGAGAACACGAGCTTCCATCCGGTCGACGCCGCATGGCCCGACCAGCCCGCCGACTCCGGCACCCTGCACGTGGGCGACCAGGCCCATCTCATCCACGACGCAATCGTGGCCGCCACCGACGGCGCGTCGCTGCACCTCGGTGCCGACATCCCCGTGCGAAAGGGCAGTGAGGGCTGGTCGTTCCTCGTCGCGCATCTGCTCGATGCCGGCGCAGCCGTCGCCGACGGCGACCCGGTGCGCATCGAAGCGGATGCCGCGACGCGTCGCGCCCTGTCGGCCGGGCACACCGCCTGCCACCTCGCCTCACTTGCGCTGAACCGCGTGCTCGCCGACCGCTGGTCGAAGCCGGCACGTGAGGACGCGCTCGGCAGCCCCGACTTCGACGGCATCGCGATCGAGTCCTCGCGCATCGTCGCGAACGGCTCCGTCGACCGCTATCGCCTGAACACGTCGCTCCGCCGCGCGGGATTCGACACCGCATCGCTCACCGACGGACCCGATGGACTCGACCGCGCCGTCATCGACCAGCTCGACCGGTGGATCGCGTCCGGCGCTCCGGTGCGCGTCGACCGCGACGGCGAACTGCTCACCGATCGGCGGTGGTGGGTGTGCGACCTGCCGGGCGGCGCCGCCCGGATCCCGTGCGGCGGAACGCATCTCGACTCACTCGCGGAGCTCTCGGCGGTGCTGCCCGGGTTCGCCGTCGTCGACGACGGCGGCACGCCCGTGCTCGAGATGACCACCGAGGCCCGCCTCCGACACTGACATCTCACTGCAGGGCCACCGGTCGGCGGGACTACGATGGCGAACGTGGGTATTCGTATCGAGAAGGTCGACCTGCCCGGGATCGGCATGCGCCACGACCTCGTCACCGAGGGCGGGCGTCGCATCAGCGTCGTCTCGCACCGCGACGGCGAGCGAGACCTGGCCATCTTCGACGTGGAGGACCCCGACGCCTCCCGCGACAGCATCCCGCTGAACGACGACGAGGCGGCGGCGCTGGCCGACGTGCTCGGGGCATCCGTCACGCTCAGCAGGCTCCAGAGCCTCAGCGACGAGACCGCCGGGCTCTACACCGAGCAGATCGCGCTGCCGACGGATTCGCCGTACCTGAATCGGGCTCTCGGCGAAACGAAGGCGCGGACGCGAACGCACGCATCGATCGTCGCGATCGTCCGCGACGCAGCAGTCATCCCGTCGCCGACGCCGGCGGAGGTGCTGCGCGCGGGCGACGTCATCGTGGCCGTCGGCACCCGTGAAGGACTCGACGGAGTAGCTCGCCTGCTCTCCAACGGCCCAGACTGAGGCGGCGGGCATGCACGAGACCACGCTGCTCCTCATCGAAGTCGGCGCGCTGCTTCTCGGCATGAGCCTTCTCGGGCGCCTCTCCCTCCTCATCGGCATCTCGCCGATCCCGTTCTACCTCGTGATCGGCCTCGCGTTCGGCGAGGGCGGGGTCATCCCCCTCGATGCGAGTTCCGAGTTCCTCGAGACCGGCTCCGAGATCGGCGTGATCCTGCTGCTCGCGCTGCTGGGTCTCGAGTACACGGCTCCCGAGCTCTTCGGGAGCCTGAAGTCGGCGCGGACCGCCGGTCTCGTGGACGCGGCGCTCAACGCGCTCCCCGGCGCGGCTGCCGCCCTGCTGCTCGGCTGGGGGCCGATCGCAGCGGTGGCCCTCGCGGGCGTGACGTGGGTGTCGTCATCGGGGGTGATCGCCAAGCTCCTGCGCGACCTCGGGCGCCTGTCGAACCGTGAGACGCCGGCGATCCTCGCGGTGCTCGTGATCGAGGACCTCGCGATGGCGTTCTACCTGCCCGTACTCTCGGCCCTCGTCGTGGGCCTCAGCCTCGTGCAGGGCGCGATCTCCGTGGCGGTCGCGGTGGCCGTCGTGAGCCTCATCCTCTACATCGCCCTGCGCCACGGCCACGCCGTGTCCCGGATGTTCCCGGCGGACGAGTTCGAGCCGCTGCTGCTCGGCGTGCTCGGGCTCACGATGCTCGTCGCAGGCTTCGCGGCCCAGGTCGGCGTGTCGGCTGCGGTGGGCGCCTTCCTGGTGGGGATCGCGCTTTCGGGCCGGGTGGCCGCGAACGCGAGCCAGGTGCTGACGCCGTTGCGCGACCTCTTCGCTGCGACCTTCTTCCTGTTCTTCGGCCTCACGACCGATTCCTCGGCGCTCCTGACGATGCTCCCGGCAGCCCTCGCGCTCGCCGCGGTCACGATCCTCACCAAGCTCGTCACGGGCGCATACGCTGCACGCCGCGCGGGCGTGGGCACCCTGGGCCAATGGCGCGCGGGCCTGTCGCTCGTGCCGCGCGGCGAGTTCTCGATCGTCATCGCTGGGCTCGCCGTCGGCGCGGGTGCCGCACCCGAGCTGGCCCCGCTCGCCACCGCGTACGTGCTCATCACGATCATCGCCGGCACGTTCCTCTCGCGGCTTCCGGATGCCGCGTGGTTCCGCGCCGTCGTGCGCAAGCGCGCCGTGGCGCGCCCGGCTTCGGGCCCCGCGTCCGGGCCCGCCTGAGCATGTCAGGCCGCGTCGGCGGCTGCGAGGAGCTCCCTCACCCTCGGCACGACCTCGGTCGCGTAGCGCTCGATGCTGCCCATCATCGCCTCGTGCGGCAGCGTGCCGTTCGAGAACTTCAGGTCGAACCGCATGGCGCCGATCGATCGCATGGCGGCGGCGATCTTCTGGGCGACCGTCTCGGGCGACCCGGCATAGAGCGCACCGTTCGGGCCGGCCTCGTCTTCGAAGTGCTCGCGGCTCACGGGGCCCCAGCCGCGCTCCTTCCCGATGCGGTCGATGAGGACCTTGTAGTGCGGCCAGAGCGTGTCGAGGGCTTCGTCGTCGGTGTCGGCGACGTGGCCGGGCGAGTGGATGGCGATGGGCTGGAGGGGGTTGCCGAACTGATCGAGCGCCCGGCGATAGAGGTCGGCGAGCGGAGCGAAGCGGGCAGGGCTGCCGCCGATGATCGCGAGCACGAGCGGGAGCCCGTAGTGGGCGGCGCGCACCACCGATTCGGGGCTGCCGCCCACTCCGACCCAGGTCTTCAGTCGGCCGTGCTCAACGGGCGGGAAGACGAGCTGGTCGGCGAGCGCCGAGCGCAGCTCGCCCGACCAGGTGACGGGCTCCTGCGGCAGCAGCGCCGCGAAGAGGTTCAGCTTCTCCTCGAAGAGCTCCTGGTACTGGTTCAGCTCGAATCCGAAGAGGGGGAACGACTCGACGAACGAGCCTCGCCCGAGGATGACCTCGGCGCGACCGTTCGAGAGGCCGTCGAGGGTGGCGAAGCGCTGGAACACGCGCACCGGGTCGTCGGAGCTCAGCACCGTCACGGCGGAACCGAGGTGGATGCGCTCGGTGCGACCGGCGATCGTGCCGAGCACGACCTCGGGTGCTGAGACGGCGAACTCGTGGCGATGGTGCTCGCCGATGCCGAAGAAGTCGAGTCCGAGGCGGTCGGCGAGCACGGCCTGCTCGACGACGTTCCGCAGCACCTCGGCGTGTGGCAGGAGCAACCCGTCGGGCCCGGCCGTCACGTCTCCGAAGGTGTCGAGTCCGAACTCGTGACGCTCCGGCACGTCGAAGCCCATTCCACTTCCATTCGTACGCATGTATTGCACGAAACCCCCGTCGAGCCGAGACTATTCCCGTCGACCGGACCTCCGCGACCTCCGCTGCGGGCCTGGGAGCCGGCGTGGGCCGCGGGATCCCGGGAATGCACCCGATCCGCGCAACGTTCCGATGGATGTCGACGCATCGATCAGCGCGAGACGCACATGCGAGACGCACGATTGGCGCATCGGCGAGAATGGAGGCATGCAGGTGGTGGCGGATCGACCGGTCATCGGGATCTTCGGTGCGGGCAAGGTGGGCACCGCGCTCGCGCGTCTCCTCGTGGCATCCGGCTATGACGTGCTCATGTCGGGCTCCCCGCGCCAGACCGCGCTCGACCTCCTCATCGCCGTCGTCGCGCCCGGCGCTCGCGTCGCAACACCCGCCGAGCTCGTCGCCGAGTCCGACGTGGTCATCGTCGCGGTGCCGTTCGGCAAGGCCGGAACCGTGCCGTGGATCGACTTCGGCGGCCGCATCGTCGTCGACGCCATGAACTACTGGCCGCCGGTCGACGGGCACATCGCCGAGATCGACGCCGACGAGCGCACCACGAGTGAGATCAACGCCGCGCGCAGCCCCCTCGCCCGGGTCGTCAAGTCCCTCAACCACCTCGGATACCACGAGATGGAAGACGACAGCATGGACGCCGGCTCACCGCTGCGCCGGGCACTCGCCGTCGTCGGCGACGACGCCGGCGCGCGTGCCGTCATCGCGCGCGTCATCGACGACATCGGCTTCGACGCGGTGGATGGCGGCCCGCTCGCGAATGGCCGCGCGCTCGAGCCCGGGCATCCCGCCTTCGGGCGCGAGCTGAGTGCCGGCGAGCTTGAGGCGATGCTCGCGCCGGCCGCCCACCTCGCCGCCTGACGGCGAGAAGGAACGTGCGATGACGGATGCCGCGGGGTTGGTCGCGACGCTCGAGGGCTTGGCAACCGCGCAGGAGCGCGAGAAGTACACGCGCTACTTCCCGCCCGACCCGGACGCCCCGTTCCTCGGCGTGCGGATGGGCGCGGTGTTCGACCTCGCGAAGACGGCACTCGACCTGCCCGTCGCCGAGCTCGAGGCGCTGCTCGAGCAGCCGCCCCACGAGGTGCGCGCGCTCGCCTGCAGCATCATGGGCAGGTCCGCGGCGCACCGGAAGACCGCCGACGAGCGACGTGCAGAGCTCTACGAGCTCTACCTGCGACGCCACGATCGCATCGACCAGTGGGACCTGGTCGACCTCGCCGCACGCGACGTCGTCGGCGGGTACCTGCTCGGGCGCGATCGCAGCCCGCTCGCCCGGCTCGCGGCATCCGGATTCTGGCCCGAGCGTCGCACGGCGCTCGTCGCGACCTTCGCCTTCCTGAAGCGCGGTGAGCTCGACGACGCCTACGCCCTCGCCGAACGGCTGGCCGACGATCCCGCGCCGTTCGTGCAGAAGGCGCTCGGGTGGGTGCTCCGGGCAGCGGGAGACGTCGATCGCGCGCGGCTCACGGCCTTCGTCGAGCGACATGCCGCCACGATGCCGCGCGTCGCCCTTCGCGCCGCGATCGAGCACTACGAGAAGGGTGATCGCACCCGCATCCTCGCGATCCGCTGAGACGCCGCCGCGGCGATGGTTCAGGCGAGCGCCCGGCGCTCCCGGCGACGCGCGCCGAGGTCGGCGACGCCCACGGCGCAGGCGAGCGCCAGGAAGATCGCGACCGAGAGCATCCCGAATCCGTAGGCGTGGTGGTAGACGGTGACGTCGGCCGATTCGACCGAGCCGTTCTCACGGAAGATGGTCGCGTAGAACAACGAGAGACCCACGGCGGTGCCGACGGCCGTGCCGATGCGCTGACCCAGCTGCCCGACCGAGCCCGCCAGTCCGCCCTGCTTCGGCGGGATCTCGGCGAGGGTGAGGGTCTGATTCGGCGAGATCACGAGGCCGCCGCCGGCGCCGCCGGCGGTGAGAGCCGCCGCCATCGCCCAGGGCGTGACCGCATCGGGCACCGCGAGGGCGATCAGCACCAGCAGCCCTGCGGCCGCGAGCACGAGCACGAGGCCGAACACGACGAGCGGCCGGCCGAACCGGTCGACGAGCCGGCCGCCGATCCATGACGTGACGGCGCTCGCCAGGGCGAAGCCGATGCTCACCATTCCCGCGTACACGGCGGAGAGTCCCAGACCGAGCTGAAGGTACAGGTTCGTCAGCAGGAACATCGGCGGCATCGCCATGAAGTACGCACTCGCGAGCAGGGTGCCGTTGCGGTACGAGGCGACTCCGAACATGCCGACCGGCACGAGCGGCGGTCGTCCGGATGCCGCGTAGTGCCGTTCCCAGACGACGAACGCCGTGGCGGCGATGACGAAGACGACCAGCGTCCACCACCTGGCCGGGTTGTCGTCGGGGGAGCCCGTGGTGAACAGGAACGGCCACATCAGCGACAGCACCGCGACGCCGAACAGCAGCACGCCGACCGGGTCGAGCGAGAGCTTGCGAGTCGAGGGCGTATGCGTCTCGGGCAGCAGCCAGAGGGCGAGTGCGATCGCCACGACCGAGAGCGGGACGTTCATCCAGAAGACCCACCGCCATCCGTCGGTCGGCCCGCCGATCGCGATCGCGAGCCCGCCGAGCGTCGGGCCGATGGCGGTCGCGATGCCGATGGTCGCTCCGAAGAGCCCGAACGCACGACCCCGCTCGGCACCACGGAAGAGATGCTGGATGAGGCCGATCACCTGCGGCATCTGGATGCCCGCGGCCACTCCCTGCAGGAGCCTGGCAACCAGGAGAACGCCCGCCGTCGGCGCGAGCGCGCAGGCGAGACTCGTGAGCGTGAAGAGCGTGAGCCCGATCACGAACATCCACCGCCTCGACCACTGGTCGCCGATGCGACCCGCCGGCACGAGCGTGAGCCCGAAGGTGAGCACGTACCCCGAGACGACGAGCTGCAGCTCGGTCGAGCTCGCCCCCAGCCCCTCCTCTATCGCGGGCAGCGCGACGTTGACCTTCGTGAGGTCCATGATCGTGAGCCCTGCCACCGCCACGCAGACCCAGAACGCTCGCCAGCGATGGCCTTCGGGGAGCGGGATCGACCGGGTCTCGGGCGCGTGCGTCATCCCACTCACCCTATGCCTCGCCCCGTCGGGGCCTGCGGACGAGATGAGGCCGGCGTCTGCATGGACGCCGGCCTCTCGAATGTGGGCCTCCGTAGAGAGGTTGAGAACCCCTGCTTCGCCCTGAGCACGGTGAAGTTGCGCAGGTCACGCGGTGTCTACCACAAGCAATCGGTGTTCGGCGGGACTGACAGGAGTACGTGCGATTTCATGCACGACCGTTGAGGTCATGCGTCGGCCGGCGGGCCCACCATTCGCTTCGTCTCTGTGACGACGCCGCTCGGGATGCCGCCACGCAGGACCGTGTCGATGTTCCGCCACACCGTCGCGATCCTGCGCTGCACGTTCTCCCAGCCGACGCCCGCCATGTGCGGCGTGCACACGACCTGCTCCAGGCTGAGCAGCTCGCTCCCCATCTCGAGCGGCTCGTTGCGGTAGACATCGAGCCCGGCCCCCGCGATGCGCCTCTCGCGCAGGTGTTCGACGAGTGCATCCTCATCGACGACCTCACCGCGCCCGACATTGATGAGCACGCCGCTGCGCTTCATCAGCGCGAGCTGGTCGCGTCCGATCAATCCGTTGGACCGCGCGTTCAGCGGCAGACTCAGGGCGACGATGTCGGACACCGTCATCAGCTCTTCCAACGAGACGGCGCGGGCCGGGATGAGCTCGGATACGGTCAACGGGATCTCCGCGTCGTCGTAGAAGACCACGTCGGCAGCGAAGCCGTGGTGCACGATCTTCCCGATCCAGCGTCCGATGTTGCCGAGTCCCACGATGCCGACGGTCTTGCCGTAGAGCTCGGAATACGACGTCTCGTCCAGATCGGGGCGCCATTTGCCTTCGCGCATGATCTGCAGTGAAGCCGGAATGCGCCGCAGCACCGCGAGCATGAGCGTGATCGCGTGCTCTGCGACGGAGATCGAATGGGTCTTCATCTGCGCTACCGGCACCTGCAGCTCGTTGAGGACGTTTATCGGAAGCTGGCCGTAGCCGGAGCTCATGTACTGGATGAACTTGGCGTTGTTGGCGGCCCGGAACACCGCCTCGGGCACGTCGACGCCTGAGATCAGGAAGTCGGCGTCCACGGCTTCGCGGCAGAGGTCCGACACATCCGACCGTGGAGGCATGACCTGCAGATCGAATCCTGGCGGCGTCGAGTGCTCGAGGCCATCGACGTAGTCCTTCAGGGGGTTGACGACGAGTACTTTGTGGGTCATGAACGCACCGCTTTCTTGAGTCTCTTGGAGTCGCGTCCCGGCTATGCCGGCAAGGCCGCAACAATCGCGTCCACGACCTCTTGCGTTCCCGACGTACCACCGAGATCGCGCGTACGAGGCCCATCTGCCAGCACCGTCTCGACAGCGCCCTGGATGTCCCCCGCCACCTTCGTCAACAGGCCGTCCCCGTGGCGTTCGCCCAGCCAATCCAGCATCATCGCGGTCGACAGGATCATCGCCGTTGGATTTGCGATCCCTTGGCCTGCGATGTCGGGCGCACTGCCGTGCGACGGCTGGAAGACGCCGTGCGTGAGGCTGACGTCGGCAGAGGGCGCGACACCAAGACCGCCCACGAGTCCGGCTGCCAACTCTGAGACGATGTCGCCGAAGATGTTCTCGGTGACGACGACATCGTATCGCCCCGGATCCGTGATCATATACATGGAACCGACGTCGATGTAGAACTTCGCGCTTCCGACGTCGTCGTTCTTGGCAGCGACTTCGTCGAACACCTTCTCCATCAGCACGTTGCTTCGCAATGCATTCGACTTGTGCAGCAGTGTCACATGTCCCGGCGTGCCGCGCTGGCGCCGAGATCGTGCCTGCGAGAATGCGAGGTCGAAGAGCTTCTCGCACGTGGCGCGAGTGATGGTCATGCGATCGCTCGCGCGCTCATTGCTCGGCTCGTGCTCGTCCGCAAGTCCCGCGAACATCCCTTCGGACGTTTCGCGAATGACGAGCATGTCGATGTCGTTCGCCTTCACGGGGCTTTCGACCCCCGCGAAGAGCCGAACCGGCCGAAGGCTCGCGAAGAGTTCGTAGTGAGCCCGCATCTCGACTTGGGCGCCCAGTTCCAGCCCTCCCGGCCCGCGCACGTCGGGCAGGCCCATGGCGCCGAACAGCACAGCGTGCGCCGTGGAGCCGATACGATCCATCTCGACAGCGGTGATCTTCCTGCCCGTCCGGCGGTACAGATCTGCGCTGTAGTCATGGAACACGTAGTCGAGCTCGAGTCCGTAGCGTGTCTCGCGATCCGCAAGCACAGTCAGTGCTGCGTCGACGACTTCGGGCCCGATTCCGTCACCGGGTATGACGGCGATCTTGTACTGCATCACGGCTGTCCTGTTCTCTTCTCTGCATTGCTGTGCCGTTGTCGTGATCCTGTTGCTTGAAGCCGCGGTGATTGCTCCACCGCAGCTCGGGCCGCCGCCGCCGCTATCGCGAGGGCCGCCTCGTCGATACCGGTGCTGTGCCCTGCCATATGCAGCGTGCGCACGAGGTGCTCGGTGGCGAGGTTGCCGTGGGCGCCAGGTGCGAACGGGCAGCCGCCGTAGCCGGCCAGCGCGGCGTCGAAGCGGGTGACGCCGAGCTGGATCGCTGCGAGTGCTGTTGCGAGGGCCTGGCCGTGTGCGTCATGCAGATGCAGCGACAGATCTGCATGCTGGTTCGCGTCGATGACGGTCGCGAGGGCTGAGAGCACGCGCTCGGTCGGCGTCGTGCCGAGGGTGTCGGCGAGGCCGATGTCGGTGATGCCCATCGCGATGAAGCGGTCGACGACGTGCGCCAGTCGCTTCGTAGGGATGTCGCCTTCGAAGGGACAGGTGAACGCGGTGGAGACGCCGGCGAGGAATCGCACGCCCGGGTGGTGCCGAACGGCGGACTCGAGGCTGTCGAGCGCCTCATCGATCGAGCGTCCCGCGTTCGCTCGACTGTGGGCCTCGCTGGCGCTCGTGACGATCGAGATGACCGGCGTGCCCGCGGCGATCGCGCGGTCGATGCCGCGATCGTTCACGGCCAATCCGCTGACCACCGCCCGCTCCAGCAATCCCTTGTCCGCCAGCCCTGCGAGCAGGGCGTCTGCGTCGGCCATCTGCGGCACCTTCGACGGGTTGACGAACGAGGCCGCCTCGATGGCCGGCACTCCGGCGTCGGCCAGCAGGCCCGCGATACGCACCTTCAGCTCGGTCGGAACGACGACATCCTCGTCCTGCAGGCCGTCGCGCAGATAGACGTCCGTGATCGTGACGCTGCTCATGCGCCGAGACCCGCCCGCGCGCCAGCAGGCTCGTGCGCGTTGTGCTCGGCCGCCGTGCCGGTGATCCGGTCGATCTCCCATTCGGCGTAGCCGGCGATTTCGGTCAGCACCTCACGGGTATGCTCGCCGAGCTCCGGCCCGAGCCAGCGCACCGTGCCCTCGGTGCCGGCAATGATCGGCACGACGCCCGGGAATCGTACCGACTCGGGCTCGCCGTCCACGACGACCTCGTGTGTCTGGACCATGCCGCGTGCGAGGTAGTGGCGGTCGTCGGCGATGCTCGGCGCGTCGTACACCGGAGCGGCCGGAACGCCGGCTTCGTGCAGGGCGTCGAGAACCTGTTCGAGTGCCTGCGAGCCCGTCCATTCGGAGATGACGCCGTTGAGCTCGTCCTCCCGGGCGCTGCGGGCGTCGGTCTTTCGCAGCGACTGGTCCTCGGCGAGGTCGTCGCGGCCGACCGCCCGCATGAGTCGTGCGAAGACAGACGCCGAGTTGCCGCCGATAACCACCTCGAGACCGTCGCCGCATGCGTAGGAGCCGGTCGGGACGACGCCGGGCAGCCGGCCGCCGGTGCGCGTTCGCACCATGCCATAGGCGTCGTAGTCGGGTACGAGCGACTCCAGCAGGCTGAAGACTCCCTCGTAGAGCGCGACGTCGACGACGGACCGCTGTGCGATATCGTGGCCCTGCGCGCGCTCGAACAGCAGCATGAGTGCCCCGATGGCGCCGTACAGGCCGGCGACCGTGTCGCCCATGCTCGCGGCGGCGCGACCCGCGGGCCGATCCGGTTCGCCCGTCAGGTAGCGCAGGCCGGCGAACGCTTCCGCCGAACTGCCGAACCCCGCCCTGTCACGGTATGGACCGGTCTGTCCGTAGCCCGAGATGCGAACGACGATGAGGTCGGGGTTGCGGGACTTGAGAACCTCGGGTCCGATTCCCCAACGCTCCAACGTGCCCGGGCGGAAGTTCTCGATCACAACATCGCAGTTCGAGGCGATGCGGCGAACCGCCTCCTGACCTTCCTCCGTGTGCAGGTCGAGCGCGACCGAGCGCTTGTTGCGCGCGATCGTGCGGAACATCATCGACGATCCGCCCCGGGTCTTGCGCCAGTCGCGCAGCTCGTCGCCCGTCTCGGGGCGTTCGATCTTGATGACATCGGCGCCGAAGTCGCCGAACAGCCGGGCAGCGAACGGTGCGGCGATGAAGTTGCCGAGTTCGAGCACGCGGATCCCCGCGAGTGGTGCGGTCGCCGTCATGGGAGTGCTCCTTCGAATGGTGTCGTGATGCTCGGGATGCGCTGTGCGCTCGTTCTCGTCGGACTAGGCATCGGCCGTCCGATCGCTCTCGGCGCCTTCGCTCTCGACGTCGTCGCTCTCGACGTCGTCGCCGTCTGGGTCGTCGCCTTCTGCGTCGTGCCGGGAGGCGTGATGATCGATGTCCTGCGCGGACACGGCTCCGGTCGTGAATCCGAAGCCGGTGGGCGTCTCCAGATCGGATCCCGGGTGCTCGAGTTCGCGGGTCGCCACCTGACGCGCCGAGAACAGCCCGGTCGCCACGATCCCGGTTCGCCGGAAGATGTGCAACAGCAACGGCGCCGCGAGCACCAACGCAATCGACGCCGTCAGCGCGATGGCCAGCGGGCCGTCGACGAACGTCAGCGGATCGCCGCCCGAGATCTGCAGCGCCCGGCGCATGCTCGACTCCAGCATCGGTGCGAGCACGAGCCCCACGACAGCGGGGGCGAGCGGGAATCCGAACCTCTGCATGCCATAACCGATGACCCCGAACACGAACATCGTGCCCATGCTGAACAGGTCGAAGCCCAGCGCATAGGCACCCAGCGTGACGAAGGCCAGCACTCCGGAGTAGAGCTTCGCGTCGGGGATCTTCAGCAGCTGAACGAACGCCCCGACGAGCGGCAGGTTGAGCACCAGCAGCAGCACGTTGCCGATGTAGAGGCTGGCGATGATCGCCCAGATCAGGGTGGACTGCTCCGACATCAGCTGGGGCCCGGGCTGCAATCCGTACATCGTGAACACGAAGAACAGCAGCGCGAGCGTCGGCGAACCGGGGATGCCGAGCGTGAACAGGGGAACGAGGCCTCCGCCGACACCGGCATTGTTCGCCGCCTCAGGGCCCGCGACGCCCTCGATCGCGCCCTTGCCGAACTCGTCCCGGTGTTTCCTGGACAGACGCTTCTCCAACGGATACGAGAAGAAGGAGCCGAGGGTGCCCATGCCGGCAGGAGCCCGACGAAGAACCCGAGGAAGGTCCCCCGGAACCAGGGGGCGGTGGAGCGGCGCCAGTCCTCCTTGGTCATGAAGATCTTGACCTTGCCGACCTCCGGCGCCGGCCCGACATGACGACGGGTCAGATTGGCCAGTGCCTCCGGGATGGCGAACAGGGCCATCGCGAAGATCGCGAAGTCGATGCCGCTGGTCAGCTCGAGTACACCGAGCGTCATGCGCGGGAACCCGGCCTGTGGATCCATACCGATCATCGCGACCGCCATGCCGAACACCGTCGAGATACCGGCCTTGAGCCGGGATCCGCCCGTAAGGTTCGACAGCATGATCAACGCGAGCAGAAGCAGCAGGGCGTAGACGTTCGATCCGAACGCCACCGAGACCTGCGCCAGCATGGGCGCGAGCAGCATCAGCAGGATCGTCGAGATCGTGCCGGCGACGAACGAGCCGATCGCCGCGGTCGCCAGCGCCGGCCCGCTACGGCCGCGTCTTGTCATCTCGTAGCCGTCGATGGTCGACATTACGGTGCCGATCTCGCCGGGGGTTCGGATGAGGATGGAGGTGATCGACCCCCCGTACATGGAGCCGTAGTAGATGCCGCACAGGAGGATCAGCCCGCTGACCGGATCGAGCCCGAACGAGACGGGGATCAACAGGGCGATCGCCGTCGTCGGGCCGATGCCGGGAATCACTCCGACCACCGTGCCGATCAGCACCCCGAGGAAGGCGAAGAGCAGATTCATCGGGGTCAGCGCGTTGGCGAAGCCCTCACCGAGGTTGCCGAGGATATCCATCAGGGCAGCACTCCCGCGAGCAGCCCCTCAGGCAGCGGCACCCGAAGCAGGTATTCGAAGACCACCAGTACGATCACCGGGAACACCACCGCGTACACGATGTTGCTCTTCCAGCTCCGCGGCGAGAAGTACGAGGTGACCCCCATCAGGAACGCGGCAGTCGAGAGCAGGTAGCCGACGGGAATGAACGCGACGACGTAGGCGGCGAGCATCGCAAGTGTGATCCAGAGTCGCCTGCCGTCCCTCGTGGGCGGCTCCGTCTCATCCGCCGTGGCGGGGCGGAACCGCAGCCCGGTGAGGGCGAGTGCGGCTCCGCCCGCGACGAGCAGGATGCCGAGAAGCGTCGGGAAGACAGCAGGTCCGATGACCGAGGCGGACGAGGGATCCGGCTGCGTCTGCAGCGCGACGATCGTGTACGCCACTCCGAGGACACCGACGACGGCGCCTGCGACGACATCCTTCGGCCGCCGCTTGAGATTCTCGGCAGCCACGGGTCAGCCCGCCGCCCCGACGCTCTCGAGCGCTGTCTGCAGCTGCGCGTACGACTCGTCGAGGAACGTCTGCAGCTCGTCGCCCGCAAGGTACGCCGTGCCCCACTGATTGCGGTCGGCGATCTCCTGCCAGGACGGCGTCTCGAGCAACTCCTGCAGCTTCGCCTGCCAGTACTCGACCGCATAGTCGGGCATGTTCGGGGGGCCGTAGACGCCGCGCCAGTTGTTCAGCGTGACGTCGTAGCCGAGCTCGACTGCAGTCGGGATATCGGCCAGTGGTGCTTCGAGTCGCTCCTCCGAGAGCACGGCGAGGCCTTGGAGCTCGCCGGCTTCGATCTGCGCTCCGTACTCAGTGACACCGGAAACGCTCGCTACGACATCGCCGTTCATCAACGCGGTGAGGTACTCGCCACCGCTCTCGAACTCGATGAAGTTGATCGCGGACGGGTTGCCGCCGGCGGCGTCGACGAGCAGGGCCAACGGCAGCTGGTCGTCGCCGCTCGCCGCGATCGGCACCGACTGCGGGTCTGCGGCGATGGCATCGAGGAGCGCTCCGAGGTCTTGGAACTCGGAGTCGGCCGGAACCGCGACCAGGAAGTTCTCGATCAACAGGCGGGCAATCACGGTGACATCCGTGTAGTGCACATCGCATTGACCGCGCAGCTCCATCGACTGCAGCGGGACCGACGTCATCGCGATCTCGTTGTCGGCGTCGGCGTGGCGATTGATCATGTCGTTCAGCAGCACGCAGCCGACCGCTCCCGGGCGGTTCTGCACGTTCACCTGGACGGGCACAGCGTCTTCGCGTTCGATCACTTCGACGAGGGCGCGAGCGGTCGCGTCCCAGCCGGAGCCCGGCTCGGAGCCGACGCTGAAGTTGATCGGGCGGTTCGGGTAGTCGTCGCCGGAGCCTGCCGCACTTGCGGAGCAGCCGGTGAGGGCAATGGCGGCAATGGCCAGCAGGGCGGTGGCTGGTGCTAGGAGACGCTTCATCGGGTTTCCTCTTCTCGGAGCCGATCGACGGGGTGTCGATCTTGTGACTCTCATATATTGGGAGTAAACTTCTACTTTATGAGAGGGACTGTAACAGGAATCGGCGTACTCGACAAGGCCATGGCGATCGTCGACGCGGTCGAGTTCCAGCCGATGACCGCCAGCGAGGTCGCGCAGAAACTCGGTGTGAATCTGTCGACGACCCACCGCCTCGCGATGGCACTGGTCGAGCACGGCCTGCTCGCGCGGGATGGCGAAAATCGCTTCCACGCGGGCCCGCGGTTCGACACCAATCGCCTGGCACTCGCGGCACGGCCGATCCTGGCCGAGCTGCGCGATCAGACCGCGGAGTCGGCGCAGCTCTGGATCCGGCGCGGTGACGTGCGCGTCTGCCAGGAGTCGGCCGATGCGACGCAGGAGCTCCGTGTCACGCTCCCCGTCGGATGGGTGCTGCCCTTGGCAGAGGGAGGCTCCGCGGGTCGCATCCTGTCCGGAGAGTCGACGCAGCAGGAGGACGACGGCACCGACCCTGGCTGGATCGAGTCGATCTCCCAGCGCACGGTGGGTCTGGCGTCGGTCAGCGCGCCGGTGCGCGTCGGCGAAGAGATCGTGGCGGCGATATGCCTGGTGGCGCCGCTGCCTCGCGTGACGTCAACGCCCGGCGAGCAGTGGGGCAAGTTCGTGGCGGCCGCAGCTGACGAGCTCGCGGCGCTGCTCAGCCGCTGACCGGCCGGGTGCATCGAGTCCTTGCGGACCGGATTCGTAATCGTGTTCGACCTGCGCTGGGCTGACAACGGCGCCCCACCGCGATCGAGGTGCGCACTTGGCGCGACGGCGAGCTCGTGCCGGAAGACTCGACCTCGACCCTCATCTTCTCGCCCGCCGAGATCGTCAGCGACCTCTCACAGCTCGTCACGCTCGAGCCCGGCGACTTCATCCTCACCGGCACGCCCGCTGGCGCGAGACCTTCGCCCCGGCTAGCGAGCCGAGGTCGCGGACCCGGCGACCTCGGCCCGGGGAGCAAGCTCTCGACCGGCCGCCTGGCCTCCACCGCACGCGTCGGTGACCAGCGGCTGCCGGCTTTTCCCGTCCAGCCGAAGCCGGCGCCCCAACAGTCGGCGGACGTATCCGGTCGCCCAGTTCCAGGAGTCCGGCCTGCGCAAGCGGGCCTCAGTCCCACAACGGCGACAAGGCCCGAACCGAAGCCAACGCTACTGATGGCAAGAATTCGAACCTTGTGCGCACGGTGGACCCAGGGGGATTCGAACCCCCGACCTTCTCATTGCGAACGAGACGCGCTACCAACTGCGCCATGGGCCCGAGCGACAACGAGCCTATCATCACCGGGAGGCCGGTTCGAACCACGGCCGGCGGGTCAGCCTGCCCGCCGGCGGCGGCGGAGCACCGCGTCGAGGTCGCCGAAACCGGGCCGGGCGTCGTCGACGGCGCCCATGCGCGCATACGGACTCGCGTGCTCCTCGGCAGGGCGACCGGATGCCGCGGCAGACGTGGCGGCATCCGCGGCGGGTGCCGCGGCGGCGGGCGCGATCGTGGGCACCGCCGGCTCGAGCTCCTCGGCGCGGCGTGCGAGCTCGGCCTCGGCGGCGGCGCGCTTCAGCTCGGCGGCGGCCTCGATCGACGCCATCGCCGTCGCCGCGATCGTGCCGCGTGAGAGGTGCAGGGGCCTCGGGAGCGGTTGCGGCATCCAGCCGTGCTCGCCCGAGGACTCCTCCGGCAGCTCGATGGGCTCGAACGGCACGGCCTCGGGCATCGCCACCGGCGGGGCAGCCGCCACGGCCGCGCGCACCTTCGCAAGCCGAACGATGCCGGTGACGGCCGCGGCGATCCCGGCCCCGCCCCCGGCCGCGATCAGGAGCGATGCGCCGAACATCGCCGCCACGAGTCCGGCGGTTGCAGTGAGGAGCGAGACCAGCAGGAGGAGCGAGCAGAGCGCGCGCCTCCGCCGCAGGGCGCGGCGTGCGCGCACCGGATCCGCGCGGTTCGCCACCGGGACCGACGGCGTCATCACGGGAATCGGCTCGGTCGGTGGAGCATGCACGGATGCCGCGAGCTCGCGTGCGGCATCCGCTGCCTCTTCGGCGGCCCGCCGCTCGGCGATCGCGAGGTGCTCGGCGGTCCGGGCTGCGAGCCGCGCCGCCTGCTCGTGCTCATGCAGGATGCGCTGCTGCGTCGCGACCTCGCGCGCGGTCGCCTCGACGCGCACGGCCTCGGGCGTCTCGGCGGTCTCGGCGAGGATGCGCAGCGTCTGCTGCAGCCGCACTGCATTGCGCTCGGTCGCGAGGTACTGGCGCCGCCGCAGCCAGCTCGGCAGCAGGTACGCGATCCAGAGCAGCGCGGCGACGGCCACGAGCAGTCCCCCACCGATCACGTCCATGCGACAACGCTAGGACACCACGGGCGGGTGCCCCCGAACGGCGCGCGGGTGTCAGCGATCGGTGAGACCCAGGGGGTGGGCTGCGGCGGCGCGGTCCTCGGCGCTCACACGTGCGGCATGCTCGGGCACACGAGCCTCCCGCCACCGGCGGAGCACGCCGCTGGGCACCTCCTCGACGACGAGCGCGAACGCGAAGTGGTCGCGCCAGTCCCCGTTGATGTGGATGAAGCGGCGCCGCAGGCCCTCGTACCTGAAGCCGAGCTTCTCGACGACGCGGAGCGAGGGCTGGTTCTCGGGCCTGATGCAGATCTCCATGCGGTGCAGTCGCAGCACCGAGAAACAGTAGTCGGTGGCGAGCGCGACCGCGGCGGGCGTGATGCCCCGACCGGCGACGGACTGCGCCACCCAGTAGCCGATCGACGCCGACGAGAGGGAGCCGAAGGTGATCGACGATACGTTCAGCTGCCCGACCATCTCCCCGCCGTGCTCGATGACGAACGGCAGCGCGTTGCCGCTCCGCGCGTGTGCCAGGAGGTTCCGGATGCTCGCGCGCGTGTCGATGACCGAACCGCCACCGGGATATGTGGCCTCCCATTGACGCAGCCAGCCCCGGTTGTCGAGGAGCACGCGCTCCAGCTGCTTCGCGTCGCGCGCGCGGATCGGCCGCAACGTGACGTCCCCGTCACGGAGCGTGGGGATCGTGGCCGCCGCCATCGTCAGGTCCGGTCGAATCCGCCGACGTACTCGGCGAGCCAGGGCTTCAGCTCGGGGCCGAGGTCGTTGCGATCGACCGCGAGCTGGATGACCGCCTTGATGTAATCGAGCTTGTCGCCCGTGTCGTAGCGGCGCCCGCGGAACACCACGCCGTAGACGCCGCCGGTGCCCTCGACGTCGGCCGCCATCTCCATGAGCGCGTCGGTGAGCTGGATCTCGCCGCCCTTGCCGGGCTCGGTGCGCTCGAGGAAGTCGAACACGCCGGGTTTCAGCACGTACCGGCCGATGACGGCGAGGTTGGATGGCGCGACCTCGGCGACGGGCTTCTCGACCAGGCCGGTGACGCGAACGACGTCGGGGTCGTCGGTCGCCTCGACCGCGGCCGCGCCGTAGAGGTGGATGGACGACGGGTCGACCTCGAGGAGTGCGATGATCGTCGCGTCACGCTTCTCGTGCTCGTCGAGCATGCGGGTGAGGAGCGGGTCTCTCGCGTCGATGATGTCGTCGCCGAGGAGCACGGCGAACGGCTGGTCTCCGACGTGCATGCGCGCCCGGAGGACCGCATGCCCGAGACCCATCGGATCGCCCTGCCGCACGTAGTGCATGTCGGCGAGGTCGGTGGATTCGTTGACCTTCTCGAGCTTCGCCGTGTCGCCCTTCTGCACCAGGGTCGCCTCGAGCTCGGTGACGCGGTCGAAGTGGTTCTCGAGCGCGTTCTTGTTGCGCCCCGTCACCATCAGGACGTCGGAGAGCCCGGCGTCGACCGCCTCCTCCACGACGTACTGGATCGCGGGCTTGTCGACGACCGGCAGCATCTCCTTCGGCATCGCCTTGGTCGCCGGGAGGAACCTCGTGCCGAGTCCCGCCGCAGGGATGACGGCCTTCGTGATGCGTTGAGTCATGCGACTCAGCGTAACCGGATGTCGCACACCGGCGAGCGTCCGGCGTCGCCGCTGATCGTCCTAGGATGTGAGCCATGCCCGACGACCCGGATGTCCAGAAGCGCATCCTCCGCGCCGAACTCCGTGAGCGTCGACAGAACATGCCCGCGCACGAGCGCGAGCAGGCCACCGAGGGCATCACCGCGCGGCTCGAGGAGCTCGTCGGTTCGACGGGCGCCGAGTCGCTCTCGTGCTATCTCTCGATGCCGACCGAGCCCGACACCCGGCCGTTCGTGCACTGGGCGGAGGCACGCGGCATCCGGGTCCTGTTCCCGGTCACCCGCGAAGACGGACTGCTCGACTGGACCGTCGGCGAAGACGAGACCGAGCTGCTCGGGGTCCACGGTGTGCCCGAGGCGGTGGGGGAACTGCTCGGGCCGATGGCGATCAACGACGTCGACCTCATCCTCGTTCCCGCTGCGGCGATCGACCGCACGGGCATGCGCCTGGGCTGGGGACGCGGCTATTTCGACAAGACCCTCGGTTCGATGGAAAAATGTCCTCCGGTGTACGCCGTCGTCTTCGACGGCGAATTCGTCGAACAAGTGCCGCGCGAGGTGCACGACCAGGCCGTGAACGGCGTCGTGACCCCGACGCGGATCATCGCCTTCTGACGCCGCACCCTCGATCCGGAAGAGTCGCCATGCCCACCTATTCCTACCGCTGCACCGAATGCGACAACGCGTTCGACATCCACCAGGCCTTCACCGACGACGCCCTCACGGTGTGCGATCTCTGCGGCGGCCGCCTCCGCAAGCTCTTCAACACCATCGGCGTGACCTTCAACGGATCGGGCTTCTACCGCACCGACTCGCGTGCGGGCGAGGGCGGATCGTCGGGCGGATCGGGTTCGGGAACGGACGGCTCCGGCTCGTCGGGCTCCGGCTCGGGCTCATCCGGCTCCGGCTCCGGCTCGGGCTCATCCGGCTCCGGCCCCGGCTCGGGCTCATCCGGCTCGGACTCATCCGGTGGCACGCCCTCGACCTCGTCGGCCGGCGGCGGCTCCTCTGCCGGCGGAGTCTGACACCCAGCTCACCAGTGCGGCGGCCGCTCCCGGGTGATGCGCTCATCATCGGGGTGCGGCCGCTTCTTCGTGCGACTCGGGTGCTGCGCCTCCGACTCGGACGTCGCCCCCTCGGGCGAGGGGTCGGAACCGGGCGCCGGCGTCAGCCGTGCGCGACGCACGCGTCCGGGGGTGCGCTCGACACGCTGGCGCGGCTCATCGTCCCGGCGAGAGTCGTCGCTCATGGTGCGACCGCGGCATCCGTCTGTTCCGCATCGGGCTTGCCGAGGAGGGCAGCGACACGTGATGCGACGGCCTCGGGGTCGCCGAAGAGCTCGAAGCTGTGCACGCGCAGGTAGTGCCAGCCGAGGCGGCGCAGCACATCGGGTCGCAGCCGTAGGGACTCCCTCAGGCTGAGTCCCGCGAACGCCTCGTCGGTCTCGACGACGACGGCCTTCCCGGCGTGCGCGGCGGCGAGCGCGAGCCGGCCGCGGTGACCTACGCTGACCCGGATGCCGCGACGACCGAGCCGCGCCGCCAGGTCGCCGAGCATCGACTCCCGGGCGACGCCGTCGTCGTCGTCGGCGCGCTCCTCGGTCTGCGAGAGGATCTGGGCGAGCGCGAGCACGCCGTGCGACTGCCGTTCCTCGTCGATGTCGTCTGGCCGGAAGGCGGACACGAGGTCCATCGATCGCCGCGCCCGGGTCATGCCCACCGCGAGCAGCCGGTCGCCGCCGGCCTCGCCGAGGGAGCCGAAGCTCGACAGGAGCCGCCCGTGCGGGGTGCGCCCGTAGCCGACGGAGAAGATGACGCGATCACGGCTCTGCGCGACGGCCTGCTCGAGCGTGAGCACGGTGAACGGCTCCGCGCGGTCGTTCAGGATGAAATCCGAGAGATCGGTGCGCTTCGCGAACGCCGCGAGCACCGCCTGGTGCACGCGGGCGGCGTGCTTCGCGCTCGCCGTGATCACCATGAGCGATTCGCGCGGCCGCTTCACGGCGTGCTCCATCACGAGCTCGACGACCTTCGCCACCTCCTGGTCGATGCTCTCGACGGTGCCCGTGACGGCGTCGGGCAGGCCGTTGCCGCGCACGTAGTGCAGTCCGAGGCTGCCGTGCCCGAGGAAGCTGCCCGCCCACGGCAGCGATGCGATGCGCCCTGCGTAGAACCGACGGTTGACGAGCTCGGCGAGGTCTTCGCCACCGGCGCGGTAGCTGCGGGTGAGCGTGAGGGTAGGCAACAGCTCACCGAGCCGCGCGAGCGCCGAGTCGGCGTGCAGGGCATCGACCCCGCGCTCGGTGGCGGGAGCGGCCGGCGACACGTCGGCGTCGTCGATGCCGGTCTCGAAGAGCGTCGGCGTCTGCGTGACGGGATCTCCGAACGCGACGACCTGTCGCGCACGCCGGATGGCCCCGAGGTTCTCGGCGATGGTCGTCGATCCGGCGTCGACGAGGATGACCGCGTCGAACGCGATCGCGTCGTCGATGCCGGGCACGTCGTAGGGCGAGGCGAGCCACACGGCGGCGAGGGCGCGGAAGAGGTGCGGCGTGTCGTGATGCAGCGTCGCGGGACGCACGTGATCGCCCCGGAGCATCCGCTTCAGGCGTTCGGCTTCGTCGGGGTGATCGACCAGGCCGACCGTCCAGTTGTCGGCGAGGTGCCAGGCCAGCTGGGCGCCGGCGGCCGACGCGTGCGCCTCATCGACGAGCCGGAAGTCGCTCTCGAGCCGGTCGAGCACGGTCGTGTTCGCGCCGAGGAGCGCCCTGTCGTTCGCGAGCATCAGCTCGAGCACGGACTGCCACCAGGCGAGTTCGAGCTCGCCCACCACGGCACTCTCGGGCACGTGGCGCTTCGCGAGGTCGAGGAGCAGGGGGTCGAGGCCGAGGTCGCGCAGTCGCGCCAGCACCGCGGTCCGCTCCTGCAGGTTCGTGAGCACCTCGGATTCCGCGGCGAGGCCGGTCAGGGCCGACACGAGTTCGCCCACGGGTCGCGCGGCGAGCTGGCGCGGCGTTCCCGCGACGCCGAGCGGCGCATCGAGCGCGGCCAGGTCGGTGGCGACCGTGCGGTAGGCGACGTGCACGTCGTCGATGCCGACGGGAACCCCGGGAATCGCACCGGCTTCGGAGTAGCGCTGCCACAGCGTGCGCTGCTGCTGGATGCCGCGGAGCGCTGCATTCAGGTCGGTCACGTGCACGCCCGGCCGCACGTATTCGAGCGCGAGTCGGCGCAGGCGCCGGCGGTTCGCCCCGCTCATCCCCGGCGAATCGCGCCTCGCGGATGTCGCGGCGATGAGCTCGCCGAGCGGACGGTCGAACACCGACGGCTGGAACCGGTCGAGGGTCTCGCGAACGTCGAGGAGGAGCCGGAGGAAGACGCCGAGCTCCGCGACCGATTCGAACGGCCGGAGTCTCGTCTGCGAGATGAGGCCGCGGCCGCGGTCGAGGAGCCTCGGCAGCTCGCTCGCGCTGAGTCGTTTCGCGAGCTCGTGCGCATGCGTCGCCTCGTCGGACGACGTGAACGATGCGCCGTACCATGGCGAGTCGCCGGGCCCGTACCGGAACTCGCCGAGCTCGGCCGCACGCGCGAGGTCGCGCGCGACGCGCCCTCGCCCCTCGGCGAGCGCGACGAGGGACGTGTGGTCGAGGCGGGCCGTCGTCGACGGGGCATCGCGAACGAGTGCGAGCCGGGCGAGCTCGCCGAGCGCGTCGAGCACCGAGACGTGGAGTTCGGGATCGCGCCGGGTGAGCGCCGAGCGGTAGTCGAGGAGGACCTTGCGAAGGCGCACGAGGGCGTCGTCGACGTCGGAGACGCGAGGCCGCTCTGCCTTCTCGTTGCGCGAGATCGACCGGATGAGGTCGCGGCGGAGCCCCGCGGTCGTCACGGCTGCGCCGCCGAGGCCGACCTGTCCGAGGCGGTGCGCGATGCCGTCGAGGCTCGCACGGCGGGCGCCGACGACGAGCACGCGCTTGTCGTTCGCGACGAGCGCCCCGATCGCGTTCACGATCGTCTGCGTGCCGCCCGTGCCCGGCAGCGTCTTCACCACGAGCGAGGAGCCCGACTCGATCTCGGCGACGACCTGCTCCTGCTCGGGATCCGCGTCGAGCAGCAGGGTGTCGGTCGACGGCGGTCGCTCGTCCTGCGGCACGGGGCGGGCACGTTCGCCGTGGCCGGCCAGCGCCGCGCGCGCCGCGGGATTGCCGGCGATCGCGTCGATGAGGGGATGGTCGAGGCGCGCGGCATCCACTGCCAGCGCGGGACCGACCTCGGCGAAGGAGGAGACGACCAGGCGGGGTGCGACGTGGAACCACGGCAGGTGCGAGGTGAGGCCGCGCAGCCGGTCGATCACGGGCTGCGGCTTGAACACGCCGTTGGTGATCGCGAGGGCGACGAACGCCTCAGCGTCAAGGGTGATCTGGAACTGCTCGCGGAGCTCGCGGGCGAGCGCAGGATTCAGGAAGGGCTGCCCCTTGAGCTTCAGCTCGAAGTCGCGTCCGTACCGACGGATCGCGAGCGGTCGGAGCAGCACGGGCGCGAGGTACTCGTCGCCGCCGTTGCGCCACGAGGCGAGGCCGATCGCGAGGTGCACCGACTCGATGCCCCGCACGGAGCGCAGCTCGATGCCCTTCTGCGTGATCTCCGCGGCCGCGAGCCTGGCGTTGCGAAGGGCGAGCTCGTCACGGATGAGGCTCGAGAGCAGGGTCGACTTGCCCGTGATGAACTGCGGGAGCCCGCCCGGATGCGTCGTGGAGAGCTCGATCCGGGTGCGCGGCGTGTCGACGAAACGCACGAGGGGTGAGCGTCCGCCGACCTCGGCGAGGTCGCCCTGCCAGCGTCGCCAGGTGGGCTCGGCGACGTTCCCGGCGACGAGTTCCGGATCGCCGAGGCTGAGGCCGTCGGGGCTCGTGAGGTCGTGTCGCATGGATTCCGGGGTGAGTCGTTCTGCTGCGGCATCCGATTCGGCGCCGAGGACCTCTTCTTCATCATGGTTCCGATCGAGCCGCCGCACACCGACACCATACGTTGCTTCGCACGGAATCCCGGGAGCATCGCCCGGCCCGGCTCGTTTCGGCACCCCGGTGTCTTGCTACCGTCGAGGTATGCAGACCGCCACCCCCGCCGATGTGCACGCCGCTCCTGACGCGCACATCCTCGACGTGCGCGAGCCCGACGAGTTCGCTCGGGCACGCGTCGAGGGCGCGCAGCACATTCCGCTCGGCACCCTCGTCGAACGTCTCGACGAGGTTCCGCGTGATCGCGCCGTCTACGTCATGTGCCATCTCGGCGGTCGGAGCGCCCAGGCGACGGAGTACCTCGAGGCGAACGGAATCGAGGCCGTGAACATCACCGGCGGAATCGTCGGATGGCATCGCGAAGGCCTGCCCGTGACGATCGGCGACGAGTGACGAGCGCGGTCCGCGCCAGCCTCGTCAGCGTGCCGACTGCAACTCGAGCCCGTGCGCGCGAGCGACCCCCTCGTTGACGAGCCGACCGCCGGTGACGTTGAGGCCGAGCGCGAGCGCGGGGTCGGCGGCGAGCGCGTGCTCCCAGCCGAGGTCGGCGATCTTCAGGGCATACGGCAGCGTCGCGTTCGTGAGCGCGGGCGTCGCGGTCGCCGGAACGGCCCCCGGCATGTTCGCGACGCAGTAGTAGATCGCGTCGTGCACTCGGAAGGTCGGCTCGGCGTGCGTCGTCGGGCGCGAACCCTCGAAGCATCCGCCCTGGTCGATCGCGATGTCGACCAGCACCGCGCCCGGCTTCATCGCAGCGACCATCTCATCGGTCACGACCTTCGGCGCGGCCGCCCCGGGCACGAGCACGGCGCCGATGACGAGGTCGGCGTCCTTCAGCTGGCGTGCGGTCTCGTAGGGCGACGAGGCGAGCGTCTTGATCCGGTGGTCGTAGCGGGCATCGATCTCGCGGAGCTTCGGCAGCGAGATGTCCATCACGGTGACGTCGGCGCCGAGGCCCAGCGCGGTGGCCGCCGCCTGCTCGCCGGCGACTCCGCCGCCGATGACGACGACCTTCGCGGGCGCCGTGCCGGGCACGCCCGCGAGGAGCACCCCGCGTCCGCCCTTCGACGCGTGCAGCTCCGCCGCGCCGACCTGCGGCGCGAGCCGGCCGGCGACCTCGCTCATCGGGGTGAGCAGCGGCAACGACCGGTCGGGCAGCTGCACCGTCTCGTACGCGATCGCGGTGGCGCCCGAGTCGAGGAGCGCACGTGTGAGCGGCAGATCGGCCGCGAGGTGGAGGTAGGTGAAGAGCGTGAGGTCTTCGCGGAGGAATCCGTACTCGGACTCGATCGGCTCCTTGACCTTCATCACGAGGTCGGCCGACCACGCCTCGGCGGCGGTCGCGACGATCGTCGCACCGGCCGCGAGGTACTCGGCGTCAAGGTAGCCGGCGCCGGCGCCGGCGCCCGCCTGGATGGCGACGTGGTGGCCGCGCTGCGCGAGTGCGTGCACCCCGGCGGGCGTCATCGCGACGCGGAACTCGTTGTTCTTGATCTCTGCGGGCACGCCGATGTGCATGGGTCGCTCCGTTTGCTGTGGGCCGAATGCTGTGTGGGTTGTCGATTCCATCGTCGCCGGTTGTTCGCCCAGCCGGAAGAGGTTTCGCACAGAATTCGGTAGCATGGCGGCATCCGTCGCATTCATTCGGGAGGAGGGTCCTCCGTGGCCGATCTGCCGCAGATCAGCGAGGCGCCCGGCGGCGCCGCCGGCGGGGCATCCGGGCCCGTTGCGCTCGACGCCGCCGACCGCAAGATCATCGCGCTCCTGCACGAGAACGCCCGCATCCCCAACGTCGACCTCGCGCGAGCCGTCGGCGTCTCGCCCTCGACGTGCCTCGCCCGCGTGCGCTCGCTGCGCGAACGCGGCGTCATCACGCGGTACACCGCCGAGATCAATCCGCTCGCCCTCGGCTTCACACTGCAGGCGCTGGTGAGCGTCCGTATCCGGCCCGGCGCCCGCCACCTGATGGAGCAGATCTCCGACGAGTTGCGCACCCAGCCCGAGGTCGCGCAGCTCTTCTTCCTCGGCGGCTCCGAGGACTTCCTCATCCACGTGCGGGTGCGCGACAGCGAGCACGTGCGGCAGTTCGTGCTGAAGAACCTCTCGGCGAACCCGGCCGTCGCCCTCACCGAGACGAACCTCGTGTTCGAGCACCACACCGCGCTCTCAGCGGGCCTGCGCACCGTGCTCTGACCGCCGACCCCTGAATCGAGTGGATGCCTCGCCGCCGCCGTATGCGCAACCCGTGGCCGCCCGGGCGTGGACGCGGTAGAACGGGTGCATGGCGACCTCACCGCTGGTGCTGGGACCGATGCTGCGCCACGTCGACGAGACCTCGGCCAGCGTCTGGGTCGAGACGCGAGCCGGCTGCCGGGTGAGCGTCAGCGCCGGAGGGCGGTCATGGCAGGCACGCACCTTCGTCGCGCACGGCCACCACTACGCCCTCGTCGAGGTCGACGGACTCGAGCCCGGTTCGACGCAGCCGTACGAGGTGGAGATCGACGGCGCATCCGTCTGGCCGGAGCCCGATTCCGCGTACCCGCCGTCGGCGATCTCCACGCTCATGCCGCGGCGACCACTGCGGATGGCATTCGGATCGTGTCGCACCAGCGTCGCCCACGACCGCTCCGGCAACCGCACCCACGGCGTGGACTCGCTCCGCGCCTTCGCGCTCGCGGTCGCCGCGGGCCGCGACATCCGGCCCGACCTGCTGCTGTTCCTCGGCGACCAGGTGTACGCCGATTCGACCACGAGCCAGATGCAGGAGTTCATCCGCAGCCGACGCGACATCCACGAGGGACCGGGCACGGAGCTCAAGGACTTCGAGGAGTACGCCCACCTCTACCAGCTGGCCTGGTCCGACGAGGCCAATCGGTGGCTGCTGTCGTGCGTACCGACCGCCATGATCGTCGACGACCACGACATCAGGGACGACTGGAACGCGTCACTCGACTGGAAGCGGAGGATGGAGGCCACCTCCTGGTGGCAGGGGCGCATCGTCGCCGGCCTGGCGTCGTACTGGGTGTATCAGCACCTCGGCAACCTGTCGCCCGCGGAACGCGCGGCCGACCCGTTGTGGCGGCGGATCGGCGAGTACGACGGCGCCGAGGAGCTCGACCTCACCGACCCGCTCGACGAGTTCGCCGACCGGGCCGACAAGGAGCCGGCGAGCCACCGCTGGAGCTACTGCCGCGACTTCGGCGATGTGCGCCTGATCGTCGTCGACTCCCGGGCCGCGCGGGACCTCACACCGTCGGCGCGCGGGCTGCTCGACGCGCAGGAACTCGCGTGGTTCGACGATCAGATGCACGGCGGGTTCCGGCACGTGCTCGTGGCCTGCTCGCTGCCGTTCCTCCTGCCGATCGGCCTCCACCACGTCGAGGCGTGGGACGAGGCGATCGCGCAGGGCGCCAGGGGCAGACCCGCCGCCTGGCTCGGAGAGCGCCTCCGGCAAGCCGTCGACCTGGAGCACTGGGCGGCGTTCCAGAACAGCTTCCAGGCCGTCGCCCGGATGGCGATGGAGGTGGCGGACGGCGAACGCGGTCCGTCGCCGCTGACCGTCACCTTCCTCTCCGGAGACGTGCACTTCTCGTACCTGGCAGAGGTGCAGCGCGACGGCGGGGCTCGCATCCTGCAGGCGGTCTGCTCACCGGTGCGGAACCCCCTGCCCCGCTTCATACGCTGGTTCGCGGTGGCGACGTCGTACGGCGTGGCCACGCCGCTGGGTGCCGCGGCCGCGCGTTCCGTGAAGGTTCCCGACCCGCCCTTCCGCTGGAACACCGTCAAGGGCCCCTGGTTCGACAACAACCTCGCCCTGCTGCAGGACGGCCCGGACGGCCTGACGATGACCTGGCACACGGGAGTGGTCCACGGCGGCGACGAGCTGCACCCCCGGCTGGAGGAAGTCGCATCCGTCACCGTGCCGGTGAAGCGGGACGCCGAGCTGTCGGCCTGAGCGGATGCCTCGCCGCCACGCGGCATCCGGGCCTATCGTGGTCGCATGGCGCCTGAGACCACCGTCGCACCGATGCTCGCGAAGGCCGTGCCGGCGGTGCCCGAGCCCGACTCGATCGCCGGCGGCCTCGTCTACGAGCCGAAGTGGGACGGATTCCGCGGGATCGTCGCGTTCGACGGCGAGCACGTCGAGATCGGCAGCCGCGGCGCGAAGCCGCTCACGAGGTATTTCCCCGAGCTCGTCGAGGCATTCGCCCGCCTGCTGCCGGAAGCGTGCGTGCTCGACGGCGAGATCGTCGTGAGCACGGGCGCGGCGGGCCGCGAGCGACTCGACTGGGAGGCCCTCACGCAACGGATCCACCCGGCCGCGAGCCGCGTCGAACTCCTCTCGCGCGAGACACCCGCGATGTTCGTGGCGTTCGACCTGCTCGCGATCGGCGACGCGTCGATCGCCGAACAGCCATTCTCCGAACGACGCGCGGCCCTCGAGGCACTCGTCGGCGAGCTCGGCCACCCGATCCACCTCACTCGCGTCACCACCGATGTCGACCTGGCCCGTCGCTGGTTCCGGGAGTTCGAGGGTGCCGGGCTCGACGGCGTGGTCGCGAAACCGCTTGCCGCTCCGTACGCGCCGGGCAAGCGTGTGATGCTCAAGGCCAAGCATCGCCGCACGGCCGATGTCGTCGCGATCGGCTACCGCGTGCACGCCTCCGGCACCGGCGTCGGGTCGATCCTCCTCGGCCTGTACACCGACGACGGCGGGCTCCGCAACGTCGGCGGCGTCTCGGCCTTCAGCGACGCGCGGCGCAGGGAGCTCGTGGACGAGCTCGAGCCGTACGTCGAGCGCGACGAACATGGTGCGGCGCTCACCGGCGAGACCGACCGCAGCCGGTTCGCGTCGAGCAAGGACGTCTCCTTCGTTCGCCTCCGACCCGAACTCGTCATGGAGGTGCGCTACGACCAGCTCGAGGGAATGCGCTTCCGGCACACCGTGCAGTTCGAGCGGTGGCGGCCCGACCGGGAGGCGCGTTCGTGCACGTTCGAGCAGATCGATCGCCCGGTGGCGTACGACCTGGCCGACGTGCTCGAGTGATCGCGCGGTCGGCTAGCACCGGCGTCGGTGCCCGTCAATCCCTTTTCCACATCGCTCCCCGTGCGTATGGTCGAATTCGGCCGACTCCGTCGATGTGGTCGGCCGTGAGCGGGGAGAGCACCGATGACAGATCCGAACCCGACCGATTCGCGCCCTTCTGATCCGAATGCGGCAACCGAACTCGATGAGGCCGTCGCAGCGGCTGAACAGCATCAGCGTGCCGAGGAGGACGCCGACGCCGACGAACACGTGGTGATCCGCGACCCCGAGACGGGCGCGACGAAAGAGGAGCAGGCGCAATGAGTTCCGTGCTCGACAATCCGGTGTACGAGGAGCGACCGAGACTACGGCACGGATTGCCGCCGATCGGGATCTGGTGGCCGATGCTCGAACGTCCGCTGCAGCGCGAGGTGCTCGAGAACCTCGACGCGCCCCTCCGCCGAAGCGTCGTCGTGCGCATCTTCGAACTCTGCGAGCTCGACGGTGAACCGGTTCCTCGCAGCGAGGTGCGACTCGGCGTGAACGAGCGCGCCTACATCGCCGGATGGATGCACGCCGTCGACTGGACCTGACGGCGAGTCGGATGCCGCAGCCGCGCCCCACGCGGCACACTTGACCCGTGGCGGATCTCGAATCGCGAGCGCCGGGGACGCGCTACGACCGTGATTCCGTCGAGTTCGGGCGCGCCGTCGCCTTCTTCGACGCCGTGTACGCGTTCGCCATCACGCTCCTCGTCGTGAACATCGAACCGCCCGAGGCATCCGACTGGACGGACCTCGGCGCACTCTTCAGCAGCGGGCTCGCTTCCGAATTGGCCGGCTTCGCAATCAGCTTCGTGGTGATCGCGGTCTTCTGGCGGGTGAATCATCGGCTCATCGCGCGCTTCCGCACGATCAGCCCCGGCGTGATCGCCGCGAACTTCATCGCGACCGCGTTCGTCGTGCTCGTGCCCTTCTCGACCCAGGGGATCAGCGACGCCGAAACGGCTGAGGAGCCCTTGGCGGTCGCCGTCTATGCCGTGAACATCAGCCTCGCCGTGTTCGCGCAGTCGGCGATGTACTTCGTCGCGCGCCACGACCGAGTGCTCACGCACCCGCTTCCGCGGCGTGCCGACACGGTGCGCTTCCTCGACACGCTGACGACACCGGTCGTCTTCCTCGCGTCGATCCCGATCGCCTACGCGTTCGGCGCCGATTGGGGACGCTGGACCTGGGTGCTGCTCATCGTGATCGGGCCGCTGAGCGGCCGATGGGCGACACGCCGAGTGGCGCGGATCGTCGCCGAGGAGCGCGCGGGACTGGTTGAACGTGCGTGACACGCGTGTCACCCTGTGGTGCCCCCGGCAGGATTCGAACCTGCGCTTCCGACTTAGGAGGTCGGCACTCTATCCCCTGAGTTACGAGGGCGCCGTCCGAGTCTACTTCGTGCGATCGCCGGCCTGTTCACGCGCGGTAGCCTGTGGTCGGCGCCGCAGGGCGCCCACGTGAGCGAGGCGGGCGGCATGAACGGGTCGACGGGCACGAGGTTCTGGGTGGGTGCGTCGACCGAGGGCGCGCTCGGGTCGGCGGCCCGCGGCATCCGGTCACTGGATGTCGCCGCCGACGGCGCGGCGACGCTCGGCGAGCCCATCGATGTCGGCCCGAACCCGATGTACCTCGCCGTGTCGCCGGCGACCCGCGTGCTCGGGATCGTGCACGAGCAGGCCGAGGGTCGTGTCTCGACGTGGACCCTCGACGGCGACGACGTGCACCCGTTCGGCCTCGCAGGGGCGACCGGCGCCGCCGGCCCGTGCCATCTCGCCTTCGATGAGGCGGGCGACCTGATCTTCGCCGCCAACTACGCAGGTGCGCGCCTCTCGGTGCACCCGGTGGGGCCGGATGTCGCGGCCGACGTCGTGCTCGCCGCCGACTTCGCGGGCTCAGGCCCGAACCGCGACAGGCAGGAGTCGCCGCACCCCCATCAGGCCGTGGCCGACTCGGCCCGCGACCGGCTGCTCGTGCCCGACCTCGGAACCGATCGCGTGCGCGTGCTGCGCCTCGCCGGACTGCCCGCCGACCTCGCGCACGACGGAGCCGACGACATCGTCGTCCACGCCGGCGCGGGGCCGCGTCACCTGGTACGCGCGGGCGAGTTCGCGATCGTTGCGAACGAGCTCGACCGCACGGCGAGCATCGTCGACCTCGTCGAGGGCCGGGAGCTCGAATGGATCCCGGTCGACGAGCGCGTCGAGCCGCGCGGACTCGGGCTGTCGGCGATCCGGCTCACCCACGACGGCATCGTGCTGGTGGGCGACCGCGACGCCGACGCACTCGTGGCGCTGCGGTTCGATGCCGACGCCCGCACCCTCGAACGCGTGGCCTCGGTGGCGACGGGCGGGCGGCATCCGCGCGACCTGAACCTCACGCACGACGAGCGCTTCGTGCTCGTCGCCGATCAGGGCTCGAACTCGATCGCGATCGTCGCGCTCGATCGCGGCGTGCCGACCGAGATCGTCGGCACCGTCGGCACTCCGGCCCCGGCGTGCCTCGCGCGCGTGCCCTGAAGGATCAGTTGTATCCGAGGATGACGATCGCCGAGGTGGCGGGGGCGAGCTCGTCGACGAGCCCGATCTCGTCGAGTCGTGCGTCGTCAAGCGGCTGCGTCATCGCGGTACCTGCCCCATCCGTGGATTGAGGTCTCACGTTACCCGCATGGCCCCGGCGGACTCACTGGCCGAATCGTCCAACTTCGCCGCTCCGAACCGCCATGTTGTCGACAACGACGAGCTCAGGCGGCGATGGCGAGGTACTCGTGCCACTGCGGCAGCGGCCGTTCGAAGCCCCGCACCACCCAGCTGCGGCCATGCGGCATACGCGGGGTGAAGCGCAGCTGCCAGCCCATCTCGGCCGGCGTGTGATCGCCCTTGGTGTTGTTGCATCGCAGGCAGCACGCGACGAGGTTCTCCCAGGTGTCGCGCCCGCCGCGCGAGCGTGGCAGCACATGATCGATCGTCGCGGCCGAGCGCCCGCAGTACCCGCATCGGTGCTCGTCACGGCGCAGCACGCCCCGGCGGCTCACCGGAACCGCATGCACCCGGGGTGTTCGCACGTACCTCGTGAGCAGGATGACGCTCGGGCGATCCCACGCGCCGCTCGCGGCGCACACCGGGTTGCCCTCCTCGTGGAGGATGACGGTGGCCTTCTGGTTCATCACGAGCAGGAGTGCGCGCTTGAAGGAGACGACGGCGAGGGGTTCATATCCCGCGTTGAGCACGAGGGTGCGCATGGCGTGCCTTTCGATCGGGACTGGATGGCTTCCAGCCGCGTGAACGGATCGACGCCCCGAGCGCGCCTGCGCGTGCCGGTGAGGAGGGGGCGGATGCCGCGTGCGAATCATCCGGAGAACGAAGAACGGGCACCGTCGTGAAGACAGTGCCCGTCGGCGCGTTCGCGCTGGTCGTGCTCGGCTGACTGCTGCGCCGTTGGTCGAAGTGCGCGCGCGCACCCGTGGAATGGGTGCTGCGCGTCTCGACCATCGGCTTCCCCTGCCCGGCTCGGTTCGTCAGGGTACAAGAGTAGAGCAAGAATGGCGCGCCGGTTGCCTCCGGCGCGCCATTCTTGCATCGCGTCACGCGATGTACTCGAATCAGATGCCGATGCGCACGATGTAGTAGTCGCTCGTCCAGATCGGCTGCACGCGAACGGATGCCCCTTCATAGGGCGCGTGCAGGATCTGGCCGTTGCCCGCGTAGAAGCCGTCGTGACCGGGCATGATGACGAGGTCGCCGGGCTGCGCGTCGGCCTCCGAGATGCGGGTGCCGGCCGCGCCCTGCCCGGCGGCGGAGTGCGGAAGGCTGATGCCGAACTGCGCATAGACGTACATGATGAAGCCCGAGCAGTCGAAGCCGGCGGGGGTCGATCCGCCGTAGACATACGGGACGCCGATGTACTGCGTTGCGACGTTGTACACGCTCGCGAGGTCGAAGTCCGGATACGGCGGATTCTGGAGGAAGTCGCCGACCGACGGGCCGGAGTACCCGGCGGCGTACGAGGTCATCTGCTGCTCGGCGGCGACTCGCGCGGCCTCGGCGGCTGCGGCGGCCTCAGCGGCCTCGGCGGCGGCCTCGATCTCGGCTCCCGTGACGGCCGCGTAGGCGTCCTTCGTGACCGGTGCCGCGATGACATCGCCGGGCACTTCGACCGACTGCGCCTGGGCCTTCGTGAGTTCGGTCTCGGCCGAGGTGGCGAACTGGGGCCCCTCCGTTCCGGGCGCGAACGCGTATGCGGGGATCGCGAGCGTGCCGACGATGCCGGCCGCGACGGTCATCACCACGACGTTGGCCACCCCGCCGCGTCTGAGTCGACGCGTGGACGGGAGCGCGGCCGCATCGACCGTCGCGGCGTGGTCTCGAGTGCGGGTTGCGGTGGCCTTCGTGGCGGGTGTCGCCTTCGAGAGTGCACCATGTTCGGTGCTCCTGACGGAACGACGCCGGGGGAATCGGGCCAAAACGTGTACCTCCGCCGCCCCACGGCGATGCTCCGCCGTCCCACCTGATGCGCTCGCGGCGCGTCACGGGTTCTGGATCGAGCGGTGGGTGCCTGCGGGGGCGATCTCGATCCTCGTTCCATCGACCGGCTTCGTGCCGACGGACTCGAACGACGATACGCGAGGCCTGCCCGAATGTCACATTTGGATCACGGCGCGCCGCTCGCCGACGAGGTCGCTACTCGCCGATGAAGATGTGACCGGCGACCTCGCTCGGCAGTTCGAGACCGCCATCGACGCCCTCGACCTCGACGAGCACGTACGCGCCCGAGTTGCTGAAGGTCGCCGAGGCGCCCGGCACGACGCCGGCCTGCTTGAGCTGCCCGAGCAACTCGGGGTCGAACTGCACGGGCTCGCCGAGTCGGCGGACGACCCCGCGCACGGCCTCGCCGCGCTGCGAGACGGCATCGAGCACCCGGACGACGCCCTGCATGAACGGGGCTGCCGGCGGGACCCCGAGCTCGTCGAGTCCGGGAATCGGGTTGCCGTAGGGCGACTCGCGAGGCTGGCCGAGGATCTCGATGAGGCGGCGCTCGACCTGCTCGCTCATGACGTGCTCCCAGCGGCAGGCCTCGTCGTGCACGTACTCCCAGTCGAGCCCGATGACGTCGGCGAGCAGCCGTTCGGCGAGCCGGTGCTTGCGCATGACGTGCACCGCCTTGCTGCGCCCCGCGGGGGTGAGCTCGAGGTGGCGGTCGCCCGAGACGACGACCAGCCCGTCGCGCTCCATTCGGGCGACGGTCTGCGAGACCGTGGGCCCGGAGTGACCGAGACGCTCGGAGATGCGCGCGCGGAGCGGCACGATGTTCTCCTCCTCGAGATCGAGGATCGTTCGGAGGTACATCTCCGTCGTGTCGATGAGGTCGGTCACCAGAAGCCCTCCACGTTGCAGCCCGCCATCCAGCCTAGCGGCCACCGCCCCTCGCTAGACTCGATCCATGCCGAGCCTCGTGATCCCCAGCGACCTCCTGCCCGCAGACGGCCGATTCGGCTGCGGCCCGTCGAAGGTCCGCCCCGAACAGCTCGCCCACCTCGCCGCCGAGGGCCCGAGGCTCCTCGGCACCTCGCATCGGCAGGCGCCGGTGAAGCAGCTCGTGGGCCGCGTACGCGCCGGACTCGCCGACCTGTTCTCGCTGCCCGACGGGTACGAGGTCGTGCTCGGCAACGGCGGCTCGACCGCATTCTGGGATGCCGCGGCATCCGGTCTCATCGAACGCCGTGCGCAACTCTGCTCGTTCGGCGAGTTCGGCCAGAAGTTCGCTGTCGAGGCCGCGGCGCCGTGGCTCGAGGCCCCCGACGTCCGCACGGCGGCGCCCGGATCGCGCTCGACGCCCGAGGCGGTCGACGGCGTCGACGTCTACGCGTGGCCGCACAACGAGACCTCGACGGGCGTCATGGCCCCGGTCACCCGCGTCTCGGGCGACGGCGCGCTCACCGTCATCGACGCCACGAGCGCCGCGGGCGGCGTCGAAGTCGACCCGCGGGAATTCGACGTCTACTACTTCGCACCGCAGAAGAACTTCGCGTCCGACGGCGGTCTCTGGTTCGCGCTCCTCTCCCCGTCGGCGATCGAGCGCGTCGAGCGCGTCGCCGCGTCGGACCGCTACATCCCCGAATTCCTGTCGCTGAAGAACGCGGTCGACAACTCGCGGCTGAACCAGACCCTCAACACTCCCGCGCTGGCGACGCTGCTGATGCTCGAGAGCCAGCTCGACTGGATGAACGGCGCCGGCGGCCTCGCCTGGGCCGATGCCCGCACGCGGAAGTCCTCCTCGGTGCTCTACGACTGGGCCGAGCGCAGCTCGGTCGCCACGCCGTTCGTCGGCGAGCCCGCGGATCGCTCGCAGGTCGTCGTCACGATCGATTTCGATGAGTCGACGGATGCCTCGCGCATCGCGTCGATCCTCCGCGAGAACGGCGTCGTCGACACCGAGCCCTACCGCAAGCTCGGACGCAACCAGTTGCGCGTCGCCACATTCACCGCCGTCGAGCCCGACGACGTGCGCGCCCTCACGGCCTGCATCGACTACGTGCTCGAGCGGCTGGACTGAGTCCCGTGCGGTTCTGGCTGAGCGAGTCGGAACGGCGACCCGATCCGGTCCCCGCGCGGGCGGACGCGCGCAAGGCGGCACTCGCCGGCACAGCGGCCTGGGTCGGCGCCCTGGTGATCTCGCTCGTGTTCCGTGCGCAGCTCGACGACGCCGACCTCGGCTGGCTCGTGTGGGCCGCCGTGGTGGGCACCGTCGTCGGCGTCATCGGTCTCGTCGTGGTGCTGCTGCGCCGTCACCGGCACGTACGTCAGTAGCGCGCCGGCCGACCGTCGTCGTCTGAGCCCTCGTCGTCGTCTGAGCCCTCGTCGTCGTCAGGGCCGTCGTCGTCGGGGCCGTCGTCGGAGCCGGAGTCGTCGAGCGAGTCGATGTCGATCCCGTCGAACTCGTCGTCGCCGGCGTCCCTGCCGAACGCTCCGTCGAGTTCGGCCTCGTCGTCGAACTCGTCGTCTTCATCCTCGTCGTCGAGTTCATCGTCGTCGTCGAGGTCTTCATCGTCTTCATCGTCGTCGAGGTCGTCTTCGCCGCCGACCCCGTGCTCGTCCTCATCGGCGGGGTGCGTTCCATCGCCGACGGCGGCTTCGCCCGGCTCACCCTCGACGGCTTCCGCCGCGGCAGCGGCCGCAACCTCCTGCGCCGCACGGTACTCGGCGAGCCGCTCCGACCAGGGCACCCACTCGGGCGCGAGGAGCGCGGACTCGCCGGGCATCAGCTCGGACTCGAGCACGGTCGGCGCGCCGTCGTCGACACGCGCGATCGTGACGCTCCAGTGCCAGCCGGGATACCCGGAGACGTCGGATGCGAACAGCAGGGTGAGCACGTGCTCGTCTTCCACGCGGTGGCCGGCAACCGACCCGACGGTCTCGGCAGGAGTCACCTCGAGGAGGGCGCGTCGCGCGAGGTCGACGGAGGCGAGCAGCACCTCGTCGGCCACGAACCCGCGCGCCGGGGCATCCGTCGACGGGGCCGGCGCCGCGGCCTCGGCCCGCTCCGGCTGCTCAGGCATCGAGATCGTCTGCCACCCGGCGCAGCACCGCGGCCACGGTGCGCGCCTTCGACTTGTCGGGGTAACGGCCGCGGCGCAGGTCGGCGCCGATGCCGTCGAGCACCTTCACGACGTCTTCGACGATGATCGCCATGTCGTCGGCGGGCTTGCGATTGGCCTTCGCGAGGCTCACCGGGGCCTCGAGCACGCGCACCGAGAGGGCCTGCGCGCCGCGCTTGCCCTCGGCGACGCCGAACTCCAGGCGGGTACCCGCTCGCACGGTCGCACCGGCGGGAAGAGCGGACGCGTGGAGGAAGACCTCCTGGCCGTCATCGGCACTGATGAAGCCGAAGCCCTTCTCCTCGTCGTAGAACTTGACCTTGCCGGTGGGCATCGTGTGGACCTCGCTCGCGTCGGAGGGCGCGCGGAAGTCGCGGCGCCGTGCATCCTCCAGTCTAGGAGTCCCCGCCCCCCCGCGGTGGCCCGCTGCCCTAGGCTGGAGGGGTGAGCGATTCCGGCCCCATCACCGAACACCGCGCCGAGCGAGTCCTGGCCTACATGTTCGTCGGCGTCGTCGGGCTCTCGATCCTCGCGTTCATCGCCATCATGATCGGCACGATGGCCGGGGCCGGTGCGAACGACGGGTTCAGCCGGGGCATCTGGCCGATCGTCATCATGCTGCCGTGGTTCGGGCTGCCGCTCGCCATCCTGCTCCTGATCGCGCTGCTGATCGTGAACGGCGTGCGCCGGGCTCGCAGCACGCGTGCCGGATCGAGCTGACGGGGCCGATGCTCGAGCTCGCCGCACGACTTCGGGGGCTGCCGCGATCCGACCTCGCGTCAGCCTTGCGGTCGCGCGAGTTCGACGCGTCGGGAGTTCGCGACCTGTTCGACCTCGCCGAGGTGCTGCTCACGCCCGATTCCGTCGACCATGCGATCAGCCGTCTCGACCGGCGTCACCTCTCGGTGCTCGCCGCCGCCTGCGCCGTCGCCGACGAGCACGGCGACACGACGGGCGACGCGGTGCGTGACGAGCTCGTTCGGCTCGGGGCATCCGCTGAGCTGTCGGATGCCGCGGCAGACCTCGCCGGCGAGCTCGCCGGCACCCTGCTCATCGTTCGCACGGCCGAGCGCGTGCACGTGCCCACCGCCGTCACGGCACGCATCGCGACCCAGACCGGACGGGACCTCCCGCCCGCGGCAGAACTCGCCGCACCCGCGCCGCCCGTGCTCACGGCCGTGGACGACGTCGATCGCGGCCTGCTCGAGCGGCGCGCGGCCGAGTCCGCCTACGCCACCGTCGCCGCCACCGCCGAGCTCCTCGCAGAGCTCGGCAGCCAGCCGGCTCGCGAGCTCGCGAAGGGCGGCATCGCCCTGCCCGATTCGAAACGCCTCGCCGAGTCCAGCGGCATCGCGCTCGAGGCGCTCCCCCGACTCTTCCACCGCGCCGACGAGGCGGGGCTCGTGGTGCGCGACGGAGCCTTCTGGCTCGAGTCCGACCTCGGCGCCGAGTGGACGCAGCAGAGCGCCGCGGCGCGCTGGCGTCGCCTGGCCCAGGGCTGGCGCGACCGGATCCCCGCCCCGCTCCGCGAGCTCGTGGCGCGGCGCAGCGAGAACCTCACCGCGACCGACCTGCGCGACGACGTGCGCTGGTTCTATCCCGCGGGCGGGCACTGGCTCGAGGAGGGACTCGACCGCCTGGTCGACGACGCCGAGGCGCTCGGCCTCGCGGTCGGCGGCGAGCCCGTCGAGGCGGGCCGGCTCGTGCTCGCCGGCGACGTCGACCGCGCCGCGCGCGTCCTCGCCGCGCATTTCCCGGCGCAGGTCGACAAGGTGTACCTGCAGCACGACCTCACGATCGTCTCTCCGGGTCCGCTCGAGCCGCCGCTCGACGCCCGGCTCCGCGGGTTCGCCGATGTCGAGGGTCGCGATCTGGCATCGACATATCGCGTGACCGCGGCATCCGTGAACCGCGGACTCGCGGCAGGAGAGTCATCGGAGACGATCCTCGGGTTCCTCGGCGCCCTTTCGCTCACGGGCATCCCGCAGCCGCTGTCGTATCTCGTCGGCGAGGCTTCTGCTCGGTTCGGCTCGGTGCGGGTGGCCGCCGCCGACGGCGCCGACGCGCCGGCGCATGCCGCGATCCGCTCCGACGACGAGCAGCTCGTGCGCACGCTGGCCGTCGACCAGGCGCTGGCATCGCTCGGGCTCAGGCAGACGGGACCCCACCGCCTGCTCTCGCGATTCGCCCCCGATGTCGTGTTCTGGGCGCTCTCCGACGCGAAGTACCCGGTCGCCGCCGAGGATGCCGGCGGCAACATCGTCCGCCTCCGCAGGCATCGACTCGCACCCGCACCCGCACCCGCGCCGAAGGCCGACCCCATCGTCGCGCTCCTCGACCGGGTGCTCGAGACCGGCGACGAGGGCGCGACCGAGCAGGCATGGCTCGCTCGGCAGCTGGAGGCGGCGGCGCGCGCGAAGGAGACACTCACCGTCACGGTGATCATGCCGGGCGGGCAGACGGCCGACTACCTGCTCGCACCGGCCAGTGTCGCGAACGGACGCCTCCGGGCGCGCGACCGCAAGGCCGACATCGAGCGCACCCTTCCGCTCTCAGCCATCGCCGCCGTGACCAGCGCACCCACAGAGGTGTAGGCACGCCTGCGAGGTCGTACCGTCGGAGCATCGGCCGCCCGGGAGGCGTAGACTCGAACGCTATGTCAGACGGCCCCCTCATCGTGCAGAGCGACCGCACCGTGCTCCTCGAGGTCGCGCACCCGCTCGCAGAAGACGCTCGGCACGACCTCGCGGTGTTCGCCGAGCTCGAGCGCGCACCCGAGCACGTGCACACCTATCGCATCACGCGGCTCGGCCTCTGGAACGCCCGCGCGGCCGGTCATGACGCCGACGACATGCTCAGCACACTCGAGCGGTACGCCAAGTTCCCCGTGCCGCAGACCGTCGCCGTCGACATGCGCGAGACGGTCGCCCGGTACGGGCGGCTCGTGGTCGATCGCACGGACGACGGCGCACTGCGGCTGCACTCGCCCGACATCGCCGTGCTCACCGAGGTGGCCGGCGCCAAACGGATCTCACCCCTCCTCACCGAGCGCATCGACGACGAGAGCTTCCTCGTGGCGGCCTGGGCGCGCGGGGCGCTCAAGCAGGAGCTCGTGAAGCTCGGCTGGCCCGCCGAGGACCTCGCCGGGTACACGCCCGGCACGCCGCATCCGATCGACCTCGACCAGGCCGACTGGCACCTGCGCGACTATCAGCGGAAGGCCGTCGACAACTTCTTCGACGGCGGCTCGGGCGTCGTCGTGCTGCCGTGCGGCGCGGGCAAGACGCTCGTCGGCGCGGGCGCGATGGCGACCGCGAAGACCACGACGCTCATCCTCGTGACGAACACCGTGTCCGCCCGCCAGTGGCGCGACGAGCTGCTGCGGCGCACCTCGCTCACCGCCGAGGAGATCGGCGAGTACTCGGGTCAGGTGAAGGAGGTGAGGCCGGTCACGATCGCGACCTACCAGATCCTCACCGCGAAGCGGAAGGGCGAGTACGCCCACCTTGCGCTCCTCGACGCACTCGACTGGGGCCTCGTCGTCTACGACGAGGTGCATCTGCTGCCCGCGCCCGTGTTCAAGCTCACCGCCGAGTTGCAGGCGCGTCGGCGACTCGGCCTCACCGCGACGCTCGTGCGCGAGGACGGCCGTGAGGGCGACGTGTTCAGCCTCATCGGCCCGAAGCGCTTCGATGCCCCGTGGAAGGAGATCGAGGCGCAGGGCTTCATCTCCCCCGCGGCCTGCTACGAGGTGCGCATCGACCTGCCGCAGTCCGAGCGGCTGGTGTATGCGGCATCCGCCGACGACGAGCGCTACCGGCTGGCAGCGACGGCGCCGGCGAAGCTCGACGTCGTGAAGGAGCTCGTCGCGAAGCACGCCGGCGAGCGCATCCTCGTGATCGGGCAGTACCTCGACCAGATCGACGAGCTCGCCGGCGCGCTCGGCGCCCCGCAGCTCACCGGTGCGACACCCGTCGACGAGCGCGAACGGCTGTACCAGGAGTTCCGCGACGGCCGCACCCCCGTGCTCGTCGTCTCGAAGGTCGCGAACTTCTCGGTCGACCTGCCCGAGGCGACCGTCGCCATCCAGGTGTCGGGCTCGTTCGGCTCGCGCCAGGAGGAGGCGCAGCGACTCGGCCGCCTGCTGCGCCCGAAGGAGTCGGGCCTGTCGGCGAACTTCTACACGCTCGTCGCCCGCGACACCGTCGACCAGGACTTCGCCCAGAACCGCCAGCGCTTCCTCGCCGAGCAGGGCTACAGCTACACGATCCTCGACTCGCACTCGCTCGAGGCGGCCTGAAGCCACCTCGCGGCCTGGCGCCACATCGTGCGGCCTGGCGCTGCCCCGTGCGGCCTGCCACTCGACACCGGCCGCGACGCCCGCGACTCCTCGAGGCCATGGCCCTCGAGGAGTGCGGGCGTCGCGACGTGGGATGACGTCAGCGGGCACCCTCGACGTCGAGTTCGGCGACCGACGCGAATCGCGAACCGTCGAGCGCGTCGAGTGCCACCAGCCGGATGTAGCGGATCTCGGTGGCGTCGAACGCGACGCGCTGCGGGGCCGTGCCGGCGGCGAACCGACCGGACGCGAGCGGCTCGCCCCAGGTCACGCCGTCGGTGCTGCCGTACACCTCGTACGAGCCGATCCGGCCGTTCGTGCCGTTCTGCCGGGGCGTGTAGTGCAGCGCTCGCACCTCGTGCACGGCGCCGAGGTCGACGGTGAGGTCGTGCGGGTGCGTGGGCTGCGGCTGCACGGACCAGGCCGAGTGCCAGTGCGTTCCGAGCTCGCCGTCGATCGCCTGCGCCGCGCCTTCACCCGTGGACGCGTTCTCGCTCGAGGCGGTCGCCGTCATCGCGGCCTTGTCCAGCAGGTCGACCGTCACCGTGAACGACTTCTCGGTCGAAGTGCCGCGCGAGGTGAGGCGCGCGGTCACGTCGTACGTCCCGGCGGCCGTGCCCTCGGGCACCGTGATCCGCGCAACCGCGGTCACCGTCGCCCCGGGGCGGAGCTTGGGCAGCGTGACGTCCTCGAGCACCCAGCCCTCGGGCAGGTCGAGCGTGAGCTCGGCCTGCGGCTGCGCGCGGCCCGACTGGTTCGTGATCGTGATCGGCACCTCGACGGTGGAGCCGCTGTCGGCCGCGACATCCGCGATCTCCATCGGTGCGGCCAGGCCCTCGAGCCAGGCGAGGTTGAACTCGGCGAAGCGGATGCCGCCGTTGCCGGCCTCGGGCTCGTACAGCAGGCCGATGTTGCCGTTCGGCAGCGTCGCGAGCGTCGAGTAGGCCATGCCGCCCGGTTGGAACACCTTGGCCACCGGCCAGGTCTCACCGTCGTCGAAGCTCATCCGCACCACACCGTTGACACGCTGCGTGGAGGAACCCGCGTTCGAGAACAGCAGCACTTTCGCCCTGTCCGAGCCCTCCTTCGCGTTCGGATAGGCGCGCACGATCGATGCGTTGTTCGTCGGGTCGGGCAGCTCCCGATCGATGACCACCTCGCCGTAGGTCACGCCGCCGTCCTCGGAGATGGCGACCTTTCGGAAGCCCGAGCGCTGCGAGTCGCGCGAGTTGAGCATGATGCGGCCGTCGGAGAGCTCGACGGTCTTGTTCTCGTCCATGCCGACGCCGACCGGCTCGCCGACCTGCCAGGTCTCGCCGTGGTCGTCGGAGTAGACCGAGACGGCCTGGAAGGCGCCGCCGAGGTCGTTGTTGATGATGGTGAACTGCTGGATGAGCCGGCCCGCGTGCTCGCCGTACTTGAGCTGGATGGCCTGTCCGGATGCGGCGAAGCGCGAGCGCCAGTCGAGGTCGGCGGTGACGTCGGCGGTGATGACCTCGTGCTCCCAGGTGACGCCGTCGTCCTCGGAGACGCTGACCTCGGCGTGGATGACGTTGCGGTCGGCGGGATCCACGCCGGGCTGCGAGTTGCCGAAGCCGCGGTCGAAGGACTTCACGTGGAAGTTGAAGATGTCGCCGGTGTGCCGGTCCACGATGTAGCTCGGGTCGGAGTAGCCCTCGATGGGTGCCTCGACCTTGCCCTCGTGGATGAACGTCTGCTCCTCCCACGTCGCGCCGTTGTCGGTCGAGCGTCGCTGGAGGATCGAATTCGGCCCGGGCGAGTCGGCCGCCGTGGGCCGGCCGTCATACGAGGCCAGGATGTCGCCGTCGTTCGTCACGGTCAACGCGGGGATGCGGTAGTTCGGGAAGCCCACGCCATTGGTCGCGAGCTGCTGCTCCGTGTAGAAGGGCTTGCCCGCCTGCGGCGGCTTGGCGTCGAAGTCCCGCGCCGGCCGGGTGTCCGCCTGCGCGGCCAGTGGCACCGCGGTGGCCAGGCCCACGGCCACGGCCACGGCCAGGGATGCGGCGCCGACGCGGCGCCGCGGGGAACGGATGAGAGACATGATGTCCTTTCGCTCATGGCGGCAACGTTGCCACCCCCAAAGAGGGTACGACGTCCGATGTCTGATGTAAACCGGATTCAGCAATTCCGGCGGAGCTGAGCGTGGAATCAGGCGCGCAGGTACCGCAGGAGCAGCAGGTCCCCCGCCGGGATCGCGTGCCCCAGCCGCATCGTGCGTTGTACCTCGGGAGCACCGCGCACCATTCGGCCCGCGTCGCCGCCGACGATCGTCGGGCTGAGGCTGAGGCACAGCTCGTCGACGACGTCGGCCTCCACGAGTGCGCCGAACAGGTGCGGTCCGCCCTCGCAGAGCACCTGCGGCATCCCCCGGTCGGCGAGGGCGTCGATCATGGCGCGCGGGTCGACGGCGTCGCGACCGCAGGTGATCACATCGGCCACCGCGGCGAGCGCGTCGCGCCGATCGGCTGGCGCCCCCTCGTGCGTCACGAGGATCGGGCGTCCGGTGGCGCGTGCGAAGAACGGATGCTCGGGGCCGAGGTCGAGGCGGGAGGAGACCACGGCGATGCCGGGCTGGTCGGCGAGTCCGTGCGAGCGCCGCCACGCGGCATCCGCTTCGCCGACCCTCACCCCGCCGTATCCCTCCACCCGCACCGTGCCGGCCCCGACGAGCACGACATCGGCGAGGGTGCGGAGCACCTGCATCGTACGCCGGTCGGTCGCGTCGCCCAGGCCACCGCTTCGCCCGTCGACCGTGACGGCGCCGTCAAGGCTCATCACGAAGTTCATCCGCACGCGGGGAGTCGTGCGATCAGGCAGGGCGTACGCGGCGAGGAGGTCTTCGCGTGTGAGGGCGGCGGGCTCGTTCATGACTCCTCATTCGGCCCGTCGACGACGTTGTGCACGAGGCGGGCGGGCTCGCGCCATCCGAGTATCGCCTCGACCGTGCGCGCCGCGTCGACCGACTCGCGCACGTTGTGCATGCGCAGGATGCGCGCGCCCTGCAGGGCGCAGAACACCGCGGCAGCCAGCGACCCGGCGAGCCGGCCGTTCCGGGGGCGATCGAGGGTCTCGCCGATGAAGTCCTTGTTGGACACGGCCGCGAGGAGCGGGAAGCCGAGCCGGGTGAGTTCGCCGAAGCGGCGCGTGAGCTCGAGGGAGTGCAGCGTGTTCTTGTTGAGGTCGTGCCCGGGATCGAGCACGATGCGTTCCTCGGGCACGCCGCGCGCGACCGCGAGCGCGACGCGGTCCTCGAGGAAGGCGCTGATCTCGCCCACCACGTCGTCGTACTGCGGGCGCGGGAACCACCGCCTGGGTTCGGCGCGGCTGTGGGTGATGACGAGGGTCGCGTCGCTCGCGGCGACGACCTCGGCGAGCGCCGGGTCGTGCACGCCGGTGGTGTCGTTGATCACGTGCGCGCCGGACGCGATCGCCGAAGCGGCGACCTCGGCGTGGAACGTGTCGACCGAGATGGCCGCGCCCGCGCCGCGAAGCGCCTCGACGACCGGCACGACCCGGTCGATCTCGTCGGCGACGGGGATCGCCGGGCCGGGCCCGAACCTCGCTCCGCCGATGTCGACCCAGGCGGCGCCGTCGGCGATGGCGCGTCGTGCCGCCGCGACGGCCGCATCGAGTCCGAAGGTCGCCCCCCGGTCATAGAAGGAGTCGGGCGTGCGGTTCACGACCGCCATCACGGCAATGGTGCGCCGGAAGTCGGACTCCAGTCCTGCGATGCGGCGAACCGGGTGCACGAGGTGCGGGTCGACCCAGCCGCGCGGCCCCTCAGCGGTCACTCGGATGCCTCGGGCACGAGTTCCTCGAGGGGCACCGACATGTCGACGAGCCGCGCGGGGTCGACGACGGCCTTCGAGCGGATGAGCCGCTGGACCGACTCGTTGACGTCCCACACGTTGACGTTCATGCCGGCGACGACGCGGTCGCCGGCGAGCCAGAACGCGATGAACTCGCGGCCGTCGCGATCGCCCCGGAAGAGCGGTTCGACGCCGGCGGCGAGCACGCCGTAGCCGGAGTACTCCATGCCGAGATCGTACTGGTCGGTGTAGAAGTACGGGATCTCGTCGTAGTCGACGGGCTCGCCGGCGAGGGAACGGCCTGCCGCCTTGCCTGCGTTCTCGGCGTTCGCCCAGTGCTCGATGCGGATCCGCCGGCCGAGCACCGGATGGAACACGTTCGCGACATCGCCGACGGCGAGGATGTCGGCGGCACTCGTGCGGAACGCGGCATCCGTCATCACGCCGTCGTCGACGTCGAGGCCTGCTGCCTCGGCCAGCCCGGTCTCGGGGATCGCGCCGATGCCGATCACGACGACGTCGGCGGGCACGGTGTCGCCGCCGTCGAGTTCGACACCCGTGACGCGGCCGGCCTCGCCCACGATGCCGGCGACCGCCGTCTCCATCCGGAGGTCGACGCCGTGCTCGCGATGGAGGGCGGCGAACACCTCGCCCGCGCTGTCGCCGATCGCGGCGTTGAGCGGCACGGTCTCGCGGCCGAGCACGACCACCTCGTCGCCGTAACCCCTGGCCGCCGAGGCGACCTCGAGTCCGATCCATCCGGCCCCGATGATGACGACACGCCGCCCGCCCGGCGCGAGCGCGTCGCGGAGGGCGACCGAATCGTCGACCGTGCGGAGCAGGTGCACGCCGTCGAGATCGGCGCCGGGCCCGCGGAAGCCGCGGGGTGAGGCCCCGGTGGCGAGCAGGAGTCGGTCGTAACGGAGCGTGTCGTCGCCGTCGAGGGTGACGGCGTGCGCTGCGGGATCGAGGGCCGTGACCCGCCGCCCGCGCAACACCTCGACGCGGTGCTCGTCGTACCACTCGGCGGGGTGCACGTCGACGGCCGTTCGCTCGCCTCCGGCGAGGAACTCCTTCGACAGCGGCGGCCGGATGTACGGCATCGCGTCTTCGGCCGCAACGATCACGAGCCTCCCCGCGTGGCCGGCCTGGCGGGCGGCCTCGGCCGCGCGGGCGCCGGCGAGGCCTCCACCGACGATCACGAGTCCGGATGCGTTGCTCATCTCAGCCCTCCGAACCGCGCAGGCCGCAACGGGCGAGGAACTCGCCGCGGATGCGCTCGTCGTCGCGCACGACGCCGACGAGCGTGCTCGTCACTGTGCGAGTGCCCTCGACCTGCACGCCGCGCAGCGACATGCAGAGATGCTCCGCCTCGAGCACGACTCCGACGCCCCGCGGATCGAGCACCTCGAGCAGCCGGTCTGCGATCCGGCGGGTGAGCCGCTCCTGCACCTGGAGGTCTCGCGTGAACTGTTCCACGAACCGTGCGAGCTTCGAGAGGCCGATCAGCCGGTCACCCGGGACGTAGCCGAGGTGGGCGACGCCGCGGAACGGCAGGAGGTGATGCTCGCACAGCGAGTGGAACGGGATGCCGGCCACGAGGACGAGCTCGTCGTAGCCGTCGTCGTTCGGGAACGTCGTCGGCGAGAACTCCCGCGGTGTGAGCATCTCGATGAGCGCGTCGGCGAACCGCCGGGGCGTGTCGGCGAGATGCGGCGAGTCGACGTCGCGGCCGAGCGCGGCGAGGAGGTCTTCGGCGGCGGCGATGGCGCCGATCCGATCGACGGATCGCTCGCACTCGTCGGGCGACACCGTCTCGGTCACCGCGTGGAGGATCCTCCCGCCGGCCGCCGGCGCGGCGAGGTCGCTCGTGGTCATCGCTCCTCCTCGAGTCGGTTGTCACTCTGTCGATGTCTCCTGGATGCCGACGCTAGGCCCGCCCGATTCTTTTGTCAATACGGCTTGATTTTAGATTATGATCTCACCATGGCATCCGACGACCGACGACGGCACGACCCGCTCTCCGCGGTGACGGCACTCGCCGACCCGGTGCGTCGACGCGTCTACGAGACCGTGTCGCGCAGCCCCGAGCCGCTCAGCCGCGACCGGGTCGCCGCGGCGCTCGGGCTGGCGCGGAGCACGGCGGCGTTCCACCTCGAACGCCTCGCGGACGCCGGGCTGCTCGCCACCGAGTTCCGCAGGCTCACCGGCCGAACCGGCCCCGGGTCGGGCCGGCCCGCAAAGGTGTACCTGCGCGCAGATGAGGAGGTCTCCCTCACGGTGCCCCGCCGCCACTACGAGCTCGCAGGCGAGGTCATGGCCCGGGCGATCGGTCGCGCGGTCGACGAGGGCGTGCCGGTGCGCGACGCGCTGCGCCTCGCGGCGACCGATGCCGGGCGGCGTCTCGCCGCGGCATCCGCCGACCTCGACGATGCGCTCGAGCACGCCGGCCTCGAGCCGAGGGCGGAGGGCGACGACACCGTGCTCGGCACCTGCCCGTTCCATCGATTGGCGCGCGAGAACCCCGGCGTCGTCTGCGACCTCAACCACGCGATGCTCCGCGGCATGGCCGACGCCGTGGGCGACGACCCCGAGCGGGTGCGTCTCGATCCCGGATCGGGCGGATGCTGCATCCGCATCGCCGGCTCGTCAGGTCACCACCGCTCGCTCACCCACATGACTCACAGCTGAGTTTCAGCGAACGTCAAGATAATCGGTGCATGAGCGATGGACCACGCATTCTCATCGTCGACGACGAACCGAACATCCGCGACCTCCTCACGACGAGCCTCCGGTTCGCCGGTTTCGCCGTGCGGGCCGTCGGCAACGGCGCCCAGACCATCTCGGCCGTGCTCGAAGAGGAGCCCGACCTGATCATCCTCGATGTCATGCTGCCCGACATGAACGGGTTCGGCGTGACGAAGCGACTGCGCACCGCCGGGTACACCGCGCCGATCCTCTTCCTCACCGCGAAGGACGACACGGAGGACAAGATCACCGGGCTCACCGTGGGCGGCGACGACTACGTCACGAAGCCGTTCAGCCTCGACGAGATCGTCGCGCGCATCAAGGCGATCCTGCGCCGCACCATGCACGCCGAGGAAGACGCGGTGATCCGCACGGGCGAGCTCACGATGGACCAGGACACGCACGAGGTGCTCGTGGGCGACGTCCCGGTCGAGCTCTCCCCAACCGAGTTCAAGCTGCTGCGCTACCTCATGCTGAACCCGAACCGGGTGCTGTCGAAGGCGCAGATCCTCGATCACGTCTGGGAGTACGACTTCAACGGCGACGCGGGCATCGTGGAGAGCTACATCTCGTACCTGCGCCGCAAGCTCGACCAGCACTCCTCCGAACCGTTGATCCAGACCAAGCGAGGATTCGGGTACATGCTGAAGTCCTCCAAGCCCTGACACAGGTTCCGCCGCCTAGACTCGGCCCCGCCATGCATCAGACGATCACCGAGCGATGGAACCGCATCTCGCTTCGCACCAAGATCACCGGTGTGACCGTCTTGATGCTCACCCTCGGGCTCCTCGTCTCGGGCATCGGCACCGCGGCGATGCTCCGCTCCTACGTCGAGGAGCAGATGGCGTCGAAACTCGACACCATCGCCGCGGGCAACCTCATGAAGTACTTCGAGGACGACGGCGGGCGGCCCGACGCTTCGGCCGACCTCAGCGATCTCACCTTCACCTCGTCCGACGAGGTCTTCGTCGCGATCTACGACTCCGAGACCGGCGCGTTCGTCGGGCACAACTGGAAGGGCCGCGATTCCGAGAACATCCCCGAGTACCCGGCGGTGCTGACGCAGGCCGACGTCACCGAGACGAACGCGCAGAACGGCGGCAAGTACCTCGTCTACCAGCTCGACGACGCGAACGGCCAGCCGACCTTCCGCGCCGTCAGCGCACTCCTGACTGCCGACCCACGCGGGAACTACGCGCCCATCGTCATCGCGATCTCATCGAAGGACACCGAGCGCCTGCTCGGCGTGTACCTCACGATCTTCCTCGGGTTCGGCCTCGGCGTCGTGCTCGTCGGCGCCCTGCTCACGCGCATGCTCGTGACGACCACGTTCACGCCGTTGCGCGAGGTGGAGCGCACCGCTGCAGCGATCGCCGACGGCGACTTCGGCCAGCGGCTCGGCGGAGCCACCCCGAACACCGAGGTCGGGCGCCTCAACCGCTCTCTCAACACGATGCTGAACCGCATCGACCGTGCGTTCCGCGACCGCGCACGCACGATCGAGCAGATGCGCCGCTTCGTCGGCGACGCCTCGCACGAACTGCGCACTCCCCTGGTCTCGGTGCGCGGGTACGCCGAGCTCTACCGCATGGGCGCGCTCCAGACGCCCGACGAGGTCGCGCAGGCGATGGACCGCATCGAGAAGGAGGCCATCCGCATGGGCGGCCTCGTCGAGGACCTCCTCGCGCTCGCCCGCCTCGACGAGGCGAAGCCGCTCGAGCTCGCCGAAGTCGATCTCGTGCCGATCGCACGCGACGCCGCCCTCGACGCCATGGCCGCGCATCCGGGTCGCACCGTCACGGTGATCGCGCCCGAGGAGCCCGACTCGAGCAGCACGCCGTCACCGGAGCTCGAGGTCGAACTGGAACCCGCCGACCGGCCGGCGACGGGGGCGATCTCGTTCGCCGGGGCGACGCTCGCCCGTCTCCGGGGCCGGCGCCCGCGCGGCGAACGCGGCGAACGCGGCGAACGTGGCGAGACGACCGGCGGCTCGGGCCGCCGTGGCTCGGGCCAGAAGTCGGGCGCCGGGGCATCCGGTGCATCGAAACGGCACCCGGCGAGGGTGCACACCTCGGCCGCGGATGCGGAAGCGACCGCCGCCCCCGTCGCACCCGGCACGGCCGCACCCGACGCGCCGGCGCTCGCGCAGGTGCGACGCGCCCTCGTGCTCGCCGAGGAGAACAAGCTCCGCCAGGTCATCACGAACCTCATGGCGAACGCCAACCGGTTCACCTCCGACGACAGTCCCATCGACATCCGCGTCTCGATCGACGACGCCGCCGAGCGGGCGATGATCGAGGTCGTCGACCACGGCGAGGGCATCCCGCCGCAGATCCGGGAGAAGATCTTCCAGCGGTTCTGGCGCGCCGACACGTCGCGCACACGGGAGACCGGCGGCTCGGGGCTCGGCCTCGCGATCGTCTCGTCCATCGTCGCCGCGCACAACGGCGCGGTCGACGTGGTCGAGACGCCCGGCGGTGGTGCGACGTTCCGCGTGTCCCTCCCGCTCGCGGGCTCCGCGGCGGCGCCGCAGTCGGTCGTGGCGGGCTGAGTCGACTCGACTCGTCCTCAGGAGCCCTCCGGTTCCGGATGCCGCACACGGGCGGGAGGCCCGCGACAGCTCGCGAGCGTGAGCCGCCATAGTGTGGCCCCACCACCGACCGAAGGGGAACCCCATGACCACCTATCACGTCGACGCCGCGCAGGTCTCGGCCGCCACCCAGACCGTGCAGGGAACGATCGGCCGCATCCAAGCCGAGGTGTCGTCGCTGCTCGGCCAGCTCACCGGATTGCAGTCGTCGTGGTCGGGGCAGGCCGCGACCGCCTTCCAGGGGGCCGTGACCGACTGGCGTGCGACGCAGACGCAGGTCGAGCAGAGCCTCGCCCACCTGAGCCACGCGCTGGGCATCGCGGCGACCCAGTATGCCGACGCCGAGCAGGCGAACGCGCGGCTGTTCCTGCGCTGATCGCGAAGCACGCCGCCGAGCACGGCGCGACGATCACCACATTCGACAACGAGGTCGGTCGATTCCCCGATGTCCGGTGGGAACGTCCGATGGCGCCGCCCGCCATCGGACGATTGCGGCCTCGCTGTTTCTCCCGACACACGACGATGGGCGTCTCCCGGAGGAGACGCCCATCGCGCGAAGCAGACCGTGCGGCCGTGGATTGTTCGGACTTAGAAGTCCATGCCGCCCGTCGGGTCGCCGACCGGAGCCGGGTTCTTCTCGGGCTTGTCGGCGACGACGGCCTCGGTCGTGAGGAAGAGGCCGGCGATCGACGCGGCGTTCTGCAGCGCAGATCGGGTCACCTTGGCGGGGTCGATGATGCCCTGCGCGAGCAGGTCGCCGTACTCGCCGGACGCGGCGTTCAGGCCGTGACCGTCGGGGAGTTCCGCGACCTTGTTCGCGACGACGCCCGGCTCGAGGCCCGCGTTGAGGGCGATCTGCTTGAGCGGCGCCTCGATGGCGACCTTCACGATGTTGGCGCCGGTCGCCTCGTCGCCCGAGACGTCGAGGTTCGCGAACGCCTTCGCGCCGGCCTGGATGAGCGCGACGCCGCCACCGGCGACGATGCCCTCCTCGACGGCTGCCTTCGCGTTGCGGACGGCGTCCTCGATGCGGTGCTTGCGCTCCTTGAGCTCGACCTCGGTGGCCGCCCCCGCCTTGATGACGGCGACGCCGCCGGCGAGCTTGGCGAGGCGCTCCTGGAGCTTCTCGCGGTCGTAGTCCGAGTCGGTGTTCTCGATCTCGGCCCGGATCTGCGCGACGCGGCCGGCGATGGCCTCGTGGTCGCCCGCACCCTCGACGATCGTGGTCTCGTCCTTCGTGATGACGACCTTGCGAGCCTGGCCGAGCAGGTCGAGAGTGGCGTTCTCGAGCTTGAGGCCGACCTCCTCGGAGATGACCTGGCCGCCGGTGAGGATCGCGATGTCCTGCAGTTGCGCCTTACGGCGGTCGCCGAACCCCGGAGCCTTGACGGCGACCGACTTGAAGATGCCGCGGATCTTGTTCACGATGAGCGTCGCGAGCGCTTCGCCGTCGACGTCCTCGGCGATGATGAGCAGCTGCTTGCCCGTCTGGATCACCTTGTCGACGATGGGGAGCAGATCCTTGATGTTCGAGATCTTGCCGTTGACGATGAGGATGTACGGGTCCTCGAAGACCGCCTCCTGGCGCTCGGGGTCCGTGACGAAGTACGCCGACAGGTATCCCTTGTCGAAGCGCATGCCCTCGGTGAGCTCGAGCTCGGTGCCGAACGTGTTCGACTCCTCGACGGTGACGACGCCCTCCTTGCCGACCTTGTCGATGGCCTCGGCGATGATGGCGCCGATCTGCTCGTCGGCGGCCGAGATCGACGCGGTCGCGGCGATCTCCTCCTTGGTCTCGATCTCCTTGGCGGCCGTCAGCAACTCGGCGGAGACGGCCTCGACGGCCTTCTCGATGCCGCGCTTCAGCGAGATCGGGTCGGCGCCGGCGGCGACGTTGCGGAGGCCCTCGCGCACGAGCGCCTGGGCGAGCACGACGGAAGTGGTGGTGCCGTCGCCCGCGACGTCGTCGGTCTTCTTGGCGACCTCCTTGACGAGCTCTGCGCCGATCTTCTCGTACGGGTCGTCGAGCTCGATCTCCTTGGCGATCGACACACCGTCGTTCGTGATCGTGGGCGCGCCCCACTTCTTCTCGAGCACGACGTTGCGACCGCGGGGGCCGAGGGTCACCTTCACGGCGTCGGCGAGCTGGTTGAGGCCGCGCTCGAGCCCGCGACGGGCCTCCTCGTTGAAAGCAATGATCTTTGCCATGTGTGTTTCTCGTCCTTTCCCGGACGTCTTCAAAGATTCGTTGGGTTAGCACTCAAAACGCGTGAGTGCTAAGACGATTCTGGCACTCTACCGGCACGAGTGCAAGCGAGCTCGGTCAGCGGACCGTTGTTCTCCGCGCCGCGGGCCGCGCGCAACGGGAGAACGCGCCGCCCGTGTTCACCGGCGGCGCGTTCACGTGGGTGGTCTAGGCGGGGCGGACGGCCTCGGCCTGCGGCCCCTTCGAACCGGAGCCGACCTCGAAGACGACCTGCTGGCCCTCTTCGAGCACCTTGTAGCCCGCCATGTCGATCGCGGAGTAGTGGACGAAGACGTCCTGGCCCCCGCCGTCGACGGTGATGAACCCATAACCCTTTTCAGCGTTGAACCACTTGACGGTTCCGTTCGCCATGCGTTGCTCCCAAACTGCCGTGTATCGATCAGCACGTGCCTGTCGCCTGTACCGGGCCCCCTCGTTCGTGCTGACAGAGCGCCGCAAGCGGCACCGGACGTTCACACGGATAGAGCGACCACGTCCAGATAACAACGACGAGATACTGCGGCACAAGGGTCTCCACGCAAGGAAATGTCGCAGAATGGCAACGATTCGCCTGCGATCAGCCGCCCGTCGCCGCCGCATAGTCGGAACCGAGCACGACCACGAGCGGGGTGCCGATCTGGGCGAACTGCTCCGAGAGCCGCACGTCCGCTTCGGGCAGGGCCTGGGCCACGCCGCGCGCCGCGCCCTCGAGATCGCCGGTCGCGTAGTACACCACGGTCTCGGTGAGGTCGCTGGCACTCGCGTTCGCGGTCGTGCCCACCGGGATGCCGGCCGCGACGAGCGCCTCGCCCGCGCGGGCGGCGAGCCCGGTGGTGGTCGTGCCGTTCAGCACGGTGACCGGGACATCGGGGGCCACCGTGGGCGGGGCGGTGGCGATCGGCGTCGGCGTCGGCGTCTGCGCCGCGCCGGGATCGCCGAAGTTCAGGCGGTCGTTGAAGACGACGACGGCGCCGATGCCGACCGCCACGAGCACCAGGGTCGCGAGGGCCGCCCAGCCGAACGCGACCCAGCGCGCTCCGCGACGCGCGGGCGCGCGATGCGCACCCACCCGCTCGATGCCGTGCGGGATGGAGTCGAAACGATCGCGGGGGAACTTCTGCGCCATGGGTCCAGTCGTCGGGGTCGGGGCCGCGCTCAGTCGAGCATGCGGCCGGTCGGGAGCGAGCGACGCGCGCGCGTCGCCGCACGCGCCTCGCGCATCCGCTGCAGGCGCTTGACGAGCATCGGGTCGTGCCGGAGCGCCGCAGGCGAATCGATGAGCTCGCCGAGGATCCGATAGTACCGGGCTCCCGAGATGCCGAACTCCTCCCGGATCGCCTCCGCCTTGAGCCCGGCCTGCTGCCACGCCCGAGCTTCGAACTCGAGCACGCGCACCGAGCGTTCGTCGAGGCCGCCCTCCGCGTCGCCGCGGGCGGCGATCGGCTCGGCGCTCATGGTCCTCCCATCGTGCGGCGGAACCCCCGCCTGCAGCACATCCTAGGGACATCCGCCCGTGAGGCCGCCGAGCGGCGGCGGCGTGTGCGGCCGGGCGGAACACGCGGCATCCGTCGGATGTTGCAACGAGTGCAGGATGACCTGCGACGATGGTGTCTGACCGTCGGCGCAACCGACCGGAAGGAACACTCATGGCGTACCCCGTGAACAAGACCGACGAGCAGTGGCGCGCCGAACTCGACGACGAGCAATACGCGGTGCTGCGCGAGGCCGCGACCGAGCGCCCCTGGACGGGCGACCTCCTCGACGAGGAGCGCGCGGGCGTGTACACCTGCGCCGCGTGCGGAGCGGAGCTCTTCAAGAGCGGCACGAAGTTCGACTCGGGCTGCGGCTGGCCGAGCTTCTACGAGTCGGTTCGCCCCGAGGCGGTCGAGCTCCGCGAGGATACGACGCTCGGCATGGTGCGCACCGAGGTCCGATGCGCGAACTGCGGCTCGCACCTCGGCCACGTCTTCCCCGACGGGTTCGGAACGCCCACCGGCGATCGCTACTGCATGAACTCGATCTCGCTCGGCTTCACTGCGGAGTCCTGAGTCGTGGCCACCGCCCTCGAGGCGGCGCTCCTGCGGAGGTCGTCGTCGAAGGTGACGGATGCCGCACCCGACGACGAGGCCCTCATGATCTTGCTCGAGGGCGCGGCCCGCGTCGCCGACCACGCCTCGCTCCGGCCATGGCGCCTCATCGCGCTGCGAGGCTCTGCACGGGAACGACTCGGCGCGGCACTCGTCGGCGCGGCCGGCGCCGAGGGCGATGCCGCGACGAAGCTCGCCGGAAAGCCCCTGCGCGCCCCATTGCTGCTGGCAGTCGTCGTCGTCACGACGCCGGGGCACGCGAAGGTGCCCGAATGGGAGCAGGAGGCGTCTGCCTCGGGCGTCGCGCACCTGCTCAGCCTGTTGCTCGACGAGGCGGGATGGGGCGTCATGTGGCGCACCGGGCCGCACACGCGGCATCCGCTCGTCGCCGATATGCATGGCCTGGCAGCGAACGAGCGCCTGCTCGGCTGGCTCTACGTCGGCGGCGTGCCGGCCGGCCGCCGGGCCGGCCGCCACGGCCACCCCATCGCCGCCGCGCGCCTGACCACGCTCGACTAGGGTGGCGGCGCCGCGTGCGCTGCGGCGGCCGCAGTCGGTGCGACGGCGACGTGCCTGCGCCGCGACCATCGCACGCCCGCGATCATGACCGCGACGAGCGCGAGCACCGTGCCGCCGATCGTCGCGACGTCGACGGAGCCTCCGGCGGTCGGCAGCAGCAGGTCGAGCGAGAGGGCCGCCGCGAGCTGGCCGGCCACGCCGCAGAGCGCCAGCACGAGCACTCCGACGATGCGTACGAGCACCGCCTGTCCGGCGATGAAGATGCAACCGACTGCGCCGCCCGCGTACAGCCACCACTCGCCCGGAAGCGACTCGGGCCAGCCGGCGGATGCCGCGTGCACGAGCATCACCGTGACGAGCGCCACGGTTCCGACGGCGAAGTTGACGACCGTCGCCGTGAGGGCGCTCTCGGCGATGCTGCGCACGCGGCCGTTGACGGCCTGCTGCCAGCCGGCGCCGACGCCCGCCACGAATGGCAGGAGCATGAGCACGAGGGGCATGTCGCGCGCCAGCTGCGCCGAGACGGCCCACGAGACAGCGACCAGCGCGAGCGCCGCACCCCCGACGCGGGTCGGCGTCAGCGGTCGGCGGCCGCCCGGTCCGAGGCCGATCAGATCGAACACGACGCCGCCTAGCGTCTGGCCCGCCACGATCGCGACGGTGAAGAGGGCCACTCCGATGATGCCGACCGAGAGCCCCTGGGTCGTCACGAACCAGGCGCCCGCGAGTCCGCCGAGCACCATCCACCACGCGAGCCGCCGGTCGCGGAGCGCCGCCGTCACGTTCGCGAGGCCGCGCCGCCCGGGTCGCCACACGCCGAGTGCGAAGAGGAGGATCACGAGTCCGCTGCCGAAGGTGATCGTCGCGGCCGAGTACGGGTCGTCGATGGCACGGGCGAGCTCGCCGTTGATGCGGGACTGCGCGGCGGTGAGCGCGCCGCACGCGAGCGCGAAGACGATCGCGAGCCAGTACGGGAGGCGCGTCGTCTCGGCGTGCGCGTGCCGGTGCCCGTGCGGGACCGGCGGTTCGGGCGAAGCCTCGTTCGGCCGAGGGGTGGCTGCCCGTTCAGCCGGGTCGGTCGAGGCCGCGGCATCCGTGCGCGTATGTTCGGTCAAGAGCCGGCTGCGGGACTCGAACCCGCAACCACCGCTTTACAAGAGCGGTGCGCTACCAATTGCGCCAAGCCGGCGAGGGAGGATCCTCTCCCACATCCTACCGAGAGTGCGAAACTCCCGGCAGCGCGAACTCCCGACGGGGCGATGGCCCGGCACCAGCCGGACCCCCGGGTCGGATGCCGCTACTGCGCCGGTGCCGTCGGCGTGGGCGTCGGCGTCGGCGTGGACTCGGAGTCGTTGAACGTCGCGCTCGTCGCCTGGAGCACGAAGGACTGGAACTCGGCCGGATCCTCGAGCGAGCCGCCGTACTGCTGCCCGTTCACGAGCACGGTGGGAGTGCCGGTGATCGACGGGAGGTCGGAGTTCGGCACGGGTTCGGTGAGTGCTCGGTTGGTGGCATCCTGCACCCATGACTTGAACTGCGTGTCATCGATGCACCGCTCGATCGCAGGGAGGCTCGACGCCCCCGCGTCGCCGGCGAACGCCTTGAGCTCGTCGTTCGAGAGACCGGAAGAGCCCTCCTCGGGCTGGTTCTCGAACAGGAGGGCGTTGAAGTCCCAGAACGACTCGGGCGAGGCATCCGCCACGCACGCGGCCGCATTCGCGGCGCGCAGCGAGTACTGCGTGCCCGCCGACTTGTTCGTGAGGATCGCGACGGGGTGCACCTCGAGGGTCGCGGCTCCCTCTTCGACCATGGTGCGGATCGACTCGGAGTTCGTCGCCTCGAAGTCGCCGCAGAACGGGCACAGGTAGTCGACGTACACGACGATGTTCGCCACGGTGCCGCTCTCATCTGGCACGGTGGGCGTGGGCGCCTCGCCTGCGGCGAGCGCGGGTGTCTCGACGACGGTGACGCCGCCGTCGTCGCCCGCGGTCAGCAGGATGCCGTCGCTCGCCATGTTCAGGGGGCCGGGGCCCGCGGGCCGCGTGTTCTGCACGATCAGGGTGACCACGAGGGCCGCGATCGCGAGCACCGCCACGATGATCCCGCCCTGGATGAGGAATCTGTTGCGACGCTCGCGCTTCTTGTGCTCCTCGCGGAGGAGGCGCGCCTTCTCGCGCGCCGCTTCTCTGCGTTCGTTACGGGTCGGGCGTGGCTGGCTGGATCCGCCGTAGGTCATCGAGGGTCACTCCGGTTGCTGTGAGGGCGCGCGCGTATGCACGCGAACGCACCCACGATAGTAGGGAGGGTGTCTGGGAATCACCCAAGCGGATGCCGCGCGCGGGCCGTGCACCGGGTGCGAGCACCCGATGGACCCCGGCGTCCGCGGCATCCGCGCGTGGCACGTGCGCACCCGCACCGCATGCGATACTGAGGAGGCGTCAACGTCGACGCATTCCATTCACAACGGATCGTCCGGCACGTACCTGCCGGTGAAGGAGAAGCAGAACCATGGCAACAGTCACGTTCGACAACGCCACCCGCCTCTATCCCGGAGGCACCCGCCCGGCCGTCGACAAGCTCGACCTCGACATCGCCGACGGCGAGTTCCTCGTGCTCGTCGGCCCGTCGGGCTGCGGCAAGTCCACGTCGCTCCGCATGCTCGCCGGCCTCGAAGAGGTCAACGAGGGCAACATCTTCATCGGCGACCGCAACGTCACCGACGTGCCCCCGAAAGACCGCGACATCGCGATGGTCTTCCAGAACTACGCGCTGTACCCCCACATGACCGTGGCCGAGAACATGGGCTTCGCGCTCAAGATCGCGGGCGTCGGCAAGGAGGAGCGCGCGGCGCGGGTGCTCGAGGCGGCGAAGCTCCTCGACCTCGAGCCCTACCTCAGCCGCAAGCCGAAGGCCCTCTCGGGCGGTCAGCGCCAGCGCGTCGCCATGGGCCGTGCGATCGTGCGCCAGCCCCAGGTGTTCCTCATGGACGAGCCGCTGTCGAACCTCGACGCGAAGCTCCGCGTGCAGACCCGCACCCAGATCGCCTCCCTCCAGCGCCGGCTCGGCGTCACGACGGTCTACGTCACGCACGACCAGACCGAGGCGCTCACAATGGGCGACCGCATCGCCGTGCTGAAAGACGGCCTCCTCCAGCAGGTCGGCACCCCGCGCGACCTCTACGAGAAGCCGCAGAACGTGTTCGTCGCGGGCTTCATCGGCTCGCCGGCGATGAACCTCTTCCATGCCGACCTCGTCGACGACGGCATCATGTTCGGCACCGCCACCGTCCCGGTCGACCGCGAGACGCTCGCCCAGTCGACCGGCAAGGTCGCGACCATCGGCGTGCGACCTGAGGACATCGTCGTGTCGCCGCACGAGGGCGAGGGCCTCGCGGTCGACGTCGACCTCGTCGAGGAGCTCGGCGCCGACGGCTACCTCTACGGGCACTCGATCGTCGAGGGCAAGCGCACCGACATCGTCGCCCGCGTCGACGGCCGCGCACACCCGAACGCCGGAGAGCGCGTGTACCTCACCGCCACGCCGAACCACGTGCACGTCTTCGATGCCGAGTCGGGCGAGCGCCTCGGCAACCGGGCGGTCGTCAGCTGATACACCCGCATCGCAGACCGATGATGCCGGTCGGGCCCTCGGCCCGGCCGGCATCGCCGTTTCCATGCGCAGGGTGAACCGCGGCTACGCTGAACTGCAATGAGCGGTTCACTCTCCATCACCTCGGCCATGGCCGACCCCGCCCTTCTCGACCTCCCATGGGAGCTCCCCCTCGAATCCTGGCCGAACGAGACCATCGCGGCGCTGCCGAAGGGCATCTCGCGGCACCTCGTGCGCTTCGCCCATCTCGCCGGGCATGTCGTCGCGATCAAGGAGACGACGGCCGAGATGGCCAAGGGCGAGTACGAGATGCTCCGGATGCTGCAGCGCCTCGAGATCCCGTGCGTCGAACCGGTGGCGGTCATCACGAACCGCACGGATGCCGAGGCCGAGGCCCTGAAGCCGGTGCTCGTCACCCGCCACCTCCGGTTCTCGCTGCCGTATCGCGCGCTGTTCTCGCAGACGCTCCGACCAGACACGGCGACACGGCTCGTGGACGCGCTCGCGGTGCTCCTCGTGCGCCTGCACATCGTCGGGTTCTTCTGGGGCGACGTGTCGCTGTCGAACACGCTGTTCCGTCGCGACGCGGGGGCATTCGCCGCCTACCTCGTCGACGCCGAGACCGGCAAGCTCTACGAGGGCGGACTCTCGAACGGCCAACGCGAGAACGACCTCGAGATCGCCCGGGTGAACATCGCCGGCGAGCTGCTCGACCTCGAGGCGGGCGGCCGGGTCGCCGACGAGCTCGACCCCGTGAACATCTCGAACGGCATCGTCGAGGCGTACCGCAGCCTGTGGACGGAGCTCACGGGCTCCGAGTCCTTCTCGACCGCCGAGCGCTGGCGCATCAACGAACGGGTCAACCGCCTGAACGAGCTCGGCTTCGACATCGAGGAACTCGCGATCAAGACCGACGACACGGGCACGACGGTGCGCATCCAGCCGAAGGTCGTCGACGCGGGCCACCACCAGCGGCGACTCCTTCGGCTCACCGGCCTCGATGCCGGAGAGAACCAGGCGCGCCGGCTGCTGAACGACCTCGACTCGTATCGCGCCGCGTACGGCAAGTCGGACTTCGATGAGGAGATGGTCGCGCACGAGTGGCTGATGCGCGTCTTCGAGCCCGTGGTGCGGGCGATCCCGGTTGAGCTCCGGGGCAAGCTCGAGCCCGCCGAGGTGTTCCACCAACTGCTCGAGCACCGCTGGTTCCTGGCGCAGCAGTCCGGTCACGATGTCCCCCTCGCCGAGGCCGTGACGTCGTACGTGAACACCGTTCTGCGACACCGGCGCGACGAGGCGACCGTGATCGGGCCGCCGACCGGGTCGATCACGACCAGCATCGACGTCGTTCCGCCCGACACCTCGTCGATCGCCGCCGTCGATCCCGACGACGAGAACGACTGGCGCCTGAAGGTCTGAGCTCGCTCGTCAGCGAGACGCGCGCAGCTTCGAGATCTCGTAGAGGGTGACGGATGCCGCGATGCCGGCGTTCAGCGACTCGGTCGACGCGCTGATCGGAATCGACACGACGGCGTCGCACGTCTCGGCGACGAGCCGCGACAGCCCCTTGCCCTCGCTGCCGACGACGACCACGATCGGACGGTCGGCCCACGAGAGGCCCGGCAGCGAGACATCCCCGCCGCCGTCGAGGCCGAGCACGAAGACGCCGCGCTCCTTCAGGGTCTTGAGCGTCTGCGTGAGGTTCGCCGCCATCGCCACCGGCACGCGGGCGGCAGCACCGGCCGAGGTCTTCCAGGCGGCCGAGTTCACCCCCACCGAGCGTCGCTGCGGCACGATGACGGCCTGCCCGCCGAACGCGGCCGTCGAGCGCAGGATCGCGCCGAGGTTGCGCGGATCGGTGATGCCGTCGAGCGCCACGAGCAGGGGTGTCTCATCGCGAGCGAGCACCTCGTCGAGCACCTCGATCGGGTGGGCGTACTCGTACGGCGGCACCTTGAGCGCGAGGCCCTGGTGCACGCCGCCCTCGCCCGCGAGCCGATCGAGCTCGGGGCGCAACACCTCGAGGATCGGGATGCCGCGGTTGGTCGCGAGCTTCAGCGCCTCCTTGACGCGGTCGTCCATCTCGACGCGAGCGGCCACGTAGAGCGTCGACGCGGGGATGCGGGCACGGAGTGCCTCGACGACCGAGTTGCGGCCCGTGACGATCTCGGACTCATCGCCCGACTTCGCCCGCCGCGAGGCGCCGGAGGCACCGCGCGGTGCCCCGGCGCGCTGGCCCTGACCGGCGACCCTGCCCTTGCCGCCTGCGGCCTTGTACCGCTCCTCGGCGGCCTTCCGCTTGCCCGCGGGGTGCCAGGCGCGATCTTCTGCTTTCGGCGTCGGACCCTTGCCCTCGAGGGCCTTGCGCCCGTGGCCTCCGGTGCCGACCTGCTTGCCGGCGGCGCCCTTGCCGCCCTTGCGCACGGCTCCGGCGCGAGACTTGCCGCTGCTGCCCTTCATGATCCCAAGCTCCAATGCGTGCCGGTCTGGCTGTCTTCGATGGTGATGCCCGCCGCCGAGAGCTCGGCGCGGATCCGGTCGGCCACGGGGAAGTCCTTCGCCGCACGGGCGGCCTGCCGGTCTTCGATGAGGCGGGTGACGAGGGCGTCGAGGGCGGATGCCGCAGGCCCGGCATCCGCGGGCGCCCAGTGCGGGTCGCGCGGGTCGATGCCGAGCACCTCGACCATGGCGACGACCTGTCCGTGCATGGCGGCCGCGTCGTGCAGCTCCTCGTCGTCGAGCGCCTGGTTGCCCGCGCGCGCGGTGTCGTGGAGCACCGCGAGCGCCTGCGGCACCCCGAGATCGTCGTCCATCGCCGCGGCGAAGGCGTCGGGGATGAGCGGGCTGCCGACGCCCGCGAACCGCGTGCCCGCGAGGCGTCGCTCCACGCGCTCGAGGAACGTGCGGATGCGGTCGACCGCGGCCTCGGCCTCGGCGAGCGAGTTCGGCGAGTAGTCGAGGGTCGAGCGGTAGTGCGCGGCGCCCAGCAGGTAGCGCACGGCGAGCGGCGAGGCGAGCCCGAGCAGTTCGCCCGCGTACACCGAGTTGCCGAGCGACTTCGACATCTTCTGGCCGCCGACGTTCACGAGCCCGTTGTGCACCCAGTACCTCGCGTATGCGTCGCCCGCCGCCGTCGACTGGGCGAGTTCGTTCTCGTGGTGCGGGAAGCGAAGGTCGAGCCCACCGCCATGGATGTCGAACTCGGCGCCGAGGTACCTGGTCGCCATTGCGGAGCACTCGATGTGCCAGCCGGGCCGGCCGTCGCCCCACGGCGACGGCCAGGATGCGGACTCGGGCTCGGACTCCTTGCGGCCCTTCCAGAGGGCGAAGTCGCGCGGGTCCCGCTTGCCGCGGGGGTCGGCGTCGGCCGCCGCCTCCATGTGGTCGCGCGACTGGCGGGTGAGCTCGCCGTAGGCGTGCCAGTTCGCGGTGTCGAAGTACACGTCGCCCGAGGCATCCGGTGCGGGGTATGCGTGGCCGCGCTCGATCAACCGAGCGATCAGCTGCTGCATCTGCTGCACGCTCGCGGTGGCGCGCGGTTCGTACGTCGGCGCGAGGATGCCGAGCAGGCCGTACGCCGCGGTGAACTCGAGTTCGACGCGATACGCGAGTGCCCACCACTGCTCGGTGCGGCCGTCGCCGGCCTCGGCCTCCTCGGCCGACGCCGCCAGGATCTTGTCGTCGATGTCGGTGACGTTTCGCACGAAGTCCACGTCGAAACCGCGGTACGACAGCCACCTGCGGAGGATGTCGTAGACCAGGGCGCTGCGCAGATGGCCGATGTGCGGGCTCGACTGCACCGTCGGACCGCAGACGTACATGCCGACGCGCCCCTCGCGGAGGGGCACGAAGTCACGCAGGGCCTGAGCCTTGGAGTCGTAGAGTCGCACGGTCACGCGTCAAGACTACCGGCGGCGAACCGACGTCAGACGGGGCGCGATCAGGCCCGGACGAGGAGTGCCGTCGCGATCGCTGCGACGCCCTCTCCGCGACCGGTGAAGCCGAGCGCATCCGTCGTGGTGGCAGCGACGCTCACGGGCGCGCCGACGATCCCCGACAGGAGCGCCTCCGCCTCGGCACGGCGGGGCGCGAGCTTCGGGCGGTTGCCGATGACCTGCAGCGTGACGTTGCCGACGACGTACCCCGCCTCGCGCACACGGCGCACCGTCTCGGCGAGGAACACCTCCCCGTGCGCGCCCTCGAATCGCGGGTCGCCGGTGCCGAACACCGCGCCGACATCGCCGAGGCCGGCCGCGGCGAGCAGGGCGTCGCAGATGGCATGACTGGCCGCGTCGCCGTCGCTGTGCCCCGAGAGCCCGCGCTCCCCCGGCCAGTGCAGGCCGGCGAGCCAGAGCGGTGCGTCGGGGTCGTCGGCGAACGCGTGCACGTCGATGCCGGTGCCGACGCGCGGCATCGTCGCCGGGCCGCCGGGTCCGCGGGCTCCACGGGCCCCGACCCGCTCGGCGACGATCGCCTCCGCGCGGCGAAGGTCGGCGGGCACCGTGATCTTGAATGCGCGCGTGTCGCCCGGCACCACGTCGATCGCGAGCCCCGCGGATGCCGCGAGCGCCGCGTCATCCGTGAACTCGGTCGTCGCGGCGACATACGCCTCTTGCAGCGCAACCCGCGGAAAGCCCTGCGGCGTCTGCACGGCCGCGAGCTCGGCGCGATCGACGGTCTCGACGACGCGACCGTGCGACCCGACCCGTTTGATCGTGTCGACGACGTCGAGCGCCGGCACGACGCCTCGACGACGTGAACGCACCGCGGCCGCGACCTCGTCGAACACGATCGACGGCGTCAGCGGCCGTGCCGCGTCGTGCACGAGCACGACGTCGACGGCGCGCGGGAGCACCGCGAGCCCGCGCGAGACCGATTCCTGTCGAGTGGCGCCACCGGCGACGACGTCGAATGCAGCGGACGCCGCGGCCGCGGCCGGCTCGTGGCGCGACCGGGTCTGGTCGACACGGTCGCCCGGCACGACCACCACGATGTGAGGCGTCTCGTGCATGCCGAGGACGGCATCGAGGGCGACGCCGAGAATCGTGTCGTCGCCGAGCGGCACGAATGCCTTCGGCTCGGGATGGCCGAGCCGGGTGCCGCTGCCCGCGGCGACGACGATGACGGCGGTGGTCGGGTCGCTCATGGGTCGAGCGTATCCACCATGCCGGTGATCGAGTGTGCGGCTAGGAGGCGAGCACTTCGTCGAGCACGGTCGAGGCCTGCTCCTCGTCGGTCTTCTCGGCGAGCGCGAGCTCGGAGATGAGGATCTGGCGTGCCTTCGCGAGCATGCGCTTCTCGCCCGCGGAGAGGCCGCGATCCTGGTCGCGACGCCAGAGATCGCGCACGACCTCGGACACCTTGATGACGTCGCCGGAGGCGAGCTTCTCGAGGTTCGCCTTGTAGCGACGGGACCAGTTGGTGGGCTCCTCGGTGAAGGGAGCGCGAAGCACCTCGAAGACCCTGTCGAGGCCCTCCTTGCCGATGACGTCGCGCACGCCGACGAGATCGACGTTCTCGGCCGGGACCTCGATGACGAGGTCGCCCTGCGTGACGTTCAGCTTGAGGTAGAGCTTCTCTTCACCCTTGATGATCCGTTTCTTCACTTCGGTGATCGTTGCGGCTCCGTGGTGGGGGTAAACGACGGTCTCGCCAACCTCAAAAAGCATGAATGTATGTCCTTTCGGCAACTTTCAGGATATCACATTCAGGATCGTGCTAAGGTTCGCCACCCCTCCCAGGCCGAGGCCGCGCCGTAGGCTACACTCGGACTCGATTCCCTCGCGCGGGCCCGGATCGCTTCGCGCGCACGCTCGCACTTGGAGGTTCTGTGAAGGCGCGTCTCGCGGCATCCGCTGCTCTGGCCATCGGTCTCGTGCTGGTCGCGAGCGGTTGCTCGATGGTCACCTACCAGGCCACCACCGAGAAGTACGAACCGAGCGACGGTGTCTCGGCGAACGTCGGCGACCTCCACCTGCGCAACGTCCTCGTCATCAGCGACGACGGCGAAGACGGCAACCTCATCATGACCGTCGTGAACAACGGCGACGACGACGTCGAGCTCGGCGTGCAGGTCGGTGCCGGCAGCGGCGAGACGCAGACCGTCGAGGTCGAATCGGGCGCCACGGTCGCCTTCGGTGTCGACGACGTCGAAGGCATCGACGTGCTCGAACCGCTCCTGCTCGAGGGGATCGGCACCCAGCCGGGTGCGCTCCTGCCGATCTACTTCCAGTACGGCGACGCCGAGGGCGTCGAGAAGCAGGTGCCGGTGCTCGACAGCCGCCTGCCCGAGTACGCCGACCTGGCGCCGTAGGGCCGATCACCGCCGCATGCGGCGCGCCGGCGGCACCCGCTACCCCTCGAAGCGGTAGCCGAGGCCGCGCACGGTGACGAGCTGCACCGGCTCCGACGGCTGCCGTTCGATCTTCGAGCGGATGCGCTTGATGTGCACGTCGAGCGTCTTGGTGTCGCCGAAGTAGTCCGAGCCCCACACTCGGTCGATGAGCTGCCCGCGGGTGAGCACGCGCCCGGTATTCCGCATGAGCAGTTCGAGCAGCTCGAATTCCTTGAGCGGCATGGGCACGACCGCGCCGTCGACCTCCACCGTGTGCCGGTCGACGTCCATGCGCACGCGCCCGCCTTCGAGGACCGCCTCGTCGAAATCCGCTACTTCGAGGCGGCGGCGGAGCACCGCCCGGATTCGCGCGAGCAGCTCCCGCGTCGAGTACGGCTTCGTCACGTAGTCATCGGCTCCGAGCTCGAGGCCCACCACGATGTCGACCTCGGAGTCCTTCGCCGTGAGCATGATGATCGGCACCGTGGAACGCGATCGGAGCTCGCGGCACACCTCCGTGCCGGGCAGGCCGGGCAGCATGAGGTCGAGCAGCACGAGGTCCGCGCCCTGCCGGTCGAACGCCGTGACGGCCGAGAGTCCGTCCTCCGCGACCTCCACGTCATACCCCTCGCGCTCGAGCAGGAAGCTGAGCGGGTCGCTGAGGGCGATCTCGTCCTCGACGAGCAGGATGCGGGTCACGTGGGTTCTCCTCGATTCGGTGCGACGGGTTCCGTCGCGAGTGCGTGAGCCGCGACATCCGCCGCGGCATCGTTCGCGCCCTTCTCGGCGCCGGGAGGGGCGGGCGGGGCATCGCCGCCGCTCCACTCCGCGATCGGCAGGCGGATCGTGAACGTCGAGCCGCGACCGGGCTGCGACCACACGCGCACGTCGCCGCCGTGGTTCTGCACGGTGTGCTTCACGATGCTGAGTCCGAGGCCGGAACCGCCGGTGTTGCGCGAGCGGGCCTGGTCGACGCGATAGAAGCGCTCGAACACCCGGTCGAGTTCGTCGGACGCCATGCCGATGCCCTGATCGGTGACCGCGATCTCCACCGTGTCGTCGACCACCTTCGCCCCGACGCCCACCCGGCCGCCCTCGTTCGAGTAGGCGATCGCATTGGCGACCAGGTTGTGCACGGCGACGACCATGAGTGCCCGGTCGCCGTAGACGTGCGCCTTCGTCGAGGCGCGAACCGCCACGTCGACGCGCTTCGACGCGGCGACGACGCGGTTCTGGTCGGCCGCCGCGGCGATGATCTCGTCGATGCCCACGAGCACATCGGGCCGCAGCGCGTCGTGCGCCTGGAGCCTGGAGAGCTCGATGACCTCGCTCGTGATGTGCGCGAGGCGCGTCGCCTCGACCGAGAGCCGACCCGCGAACCGGCGCACCTGCTCCGGCTCGTCGGCCGCGCGATCGAGGGCCTCGGCGAGGAGGCTCACCGAGGCGATCGGCGTCTTCAGCTCGTGGCTGATGTTCGCGATGAAGTCGCGTCGCACCTCGTCGAGGCGGTGGGCCTCGGTGCGGTCATCGGCCAGCACCAGCACGAACCGCGTGCCGAGCCGGGCGACGAGCACCCGAAGCCGGAGCGTCGACTCACCGAACGGACCGCGCGCCACGGTCAGCTCCCGGTCGACCGGCTCACCAGTGCGTCGAACGGATGCCACGAGCTCGAGCAACTCGGCATGCACGAGCGACTGCTGCCGCACGAGGCCCATCGCCAGCGCGCCGGGCGAGGCCTTCAGCACGTTGTTCGACGGGTCGAGCACGATGCCGGCTGACTCCAGCACCTCGAGCACCTGGTCGACGCCGTCGGGGATCGTGGGCGCGACGACTCTTGCGGCGCTCGATCCGCGCCGCTCGGCCATGTGCAGCACGATCATGAAGGCGGCGCCGAGGAAGATGCCGAAGGCCAGTGCCGTCAGCACCACCCAGATGGGGTCCATGGCTCCCACCATAACCAGCCCCGAAGCGCGCGGTTCACGCTTCCCCGAACGGCGGCGGGTAGGTTAACGAATGTTCAGCCTTCCGGCACCTGCTGTTCACCTGACGACGGGAGGATGTCGCGGGACCGGATCGAACCGGTGCGACCGTGCGTTCAGCGCGGAACCGAGCAGACAGAGGAACGTGACATGCGTGAGGTGTTCCAGCAGGAACTGCGGGAGGTGCAGGATCGACTCGTCGAGACCGCAGAGCTCGTCGCCGATTCCATCGAGAAGGCGACCCGTGCCTTCAACAGGTCCGACGTGACGCTCGCCGAGGAGGTGATCGCCGACGACTACCGCATCGACCAGCTCACGGTCGCGCTCGACGAGCTCGCCATCACGATCCTTGCCAGGCAGCAGCCCGTGGCGCGCGACCTCCGCATCGTGGTGAGCGCGCTGCGCATCAGCGCGTCACTCGAGCGCATGGGCGACATGTCGACCCACATCTCGCAGCTGGCGAGGTACCGCTACCCCGACAAGGTCGTGCTGAAGTCGCTTCGGCCGACCTTCGCCGAGTTGGGGCGGCTCGACGTCGAGATCGCCCGGAAGCTCGTAGAACTCCTCCGCACCGAGGACGTGGTGCTCGCCGAGGAGATCCGCAACGAGGACGACAAGGTCGACGCGCTGCACCTCCACGTGTTCGACAAGGTCCTCGGCGCGACCTGGAAGGGCGAGGCCGTCGAGACGGTCGACGTCACGCTCGCGAGCCGATACCACGAGCGATTCGCCGACCACGCCGTCTCGATCGCGAAGAAGGTGCAGTACCTCGTCACGGGCGACTGGGACCCCGAGAAGTCGGCGCCCTGACCGCTACTTCCTGCCCTGCGCGGCGACCGCTGCGGCTCCCGCGGCCGCAGCCTCGGGGTCGAGGTACTCACCCGGACCGAGCGGCATGAAGTCGTCGCCGAGCCGGTAGACGAGCGGGATGCCCGTGGGGATGTTGAGCTCAGCGATGTCCTCGTCGGAGATGCCGTCGAGGTGCTTCACCAGGGCCCGCAACGAGTTGCCGTGCGCCGTGACGAGCACGGTCTTGCCGGCGGCGAGGTCGGGGATGATGTCCGTCTCCCAGTAGGGCAGCATGCGCGCGACGACGTCCTTCAGGCACTCCGTGCGGGGCATCTCGTCGTCGGAGAGGTTCGCGTACTGCGGGTCGCCGACCTGCGACCACTCGGCGTCGTCGGCCAGCGGCGGCGGCGGAGTGTCGAAGGAACGACGCCAGAGCTGGAACTGCTCGGGACCGTACTTCTCGAGCGTCTCGGCCTTGTCGAGGCCCTGCAGGGCACCGTAGTGGCGCTCGTTCAGGCGCCACGAGCGGCGCACGTCGATCCAGGCGCGGTCGGCCACGTCGAGGGCGATGTTCGCCGTCTGGATGGCCCGGGTGAGCACCGACGTGTGCTGCACGTCGGGCAGCATGTCGTGCTCGACGAGCAGGTCGCCGGCGCGCTTCGCCTCGGCCTCGCCGAGATCGCTGAGCCGTACGTCGACCCAACCGGTGAACAGGTTCTTCTGGTTCCATTCGCTGTTGCCGTGGCGAAGCAGCACGAGGGTGTAAGGCATGTGGAACAGCCTAGCTAAGGGTCGCCGAGCACCATCGAGTTCACGATCAGGTCCACGTCGTCTGCGTAGTACTCGCGGTCGGACGCATACGTGGTCAGGGTGCCGTAGGTCACGGTTCCGTCCCGCTGCGCGAAGACCTGCCATTGGCGGATCGGCTCGGCGAACCCCTCGGGCAGCCAGGTGTACCGGAGCAGCTCCGCGCTCGGGGCGCCTTGCACCTCGAGCGGCGCTCGCTCCTCGAGGACGAAGGAGGGGAACCCGGATGGATCGTCGAGGTAGCTGCCGACGACGGAGTCGACGTAGGAGGCGAGGTCGCCGTCGTACGGTTCTTGGTCCACCAGCAGGTTGGCGGCGCCGGGGCAGTCCTTTGCGGCCATCAGGCGCCCGGTGCCACCCGGGGGCCTGACGGCGGCATCCCAGCCAGCCGGGACTTCCACGGTCACTCCCTCGGTTGCGAGCGTCCCCTCGAGGTCGGGCAGATGCTCCGCCCGCCGCTCCAGGACGATCGAGTCGTAGAGCGCCGGGACGGATGCCGGATCGACGCCCTCACCGCCGATTCGCGCCAGGAACAAGGCTCCACCGCACCCCGATTCGGATCCGTACGGATCGAGCCCGGTTGCCAGCTTCACGCCGGTGTCGGGTTCTGTTTCGACGAGGACGTCGGGGAGCCCCAGGAACCATCCGTCCTGGTCGGGCGCCAGATGCGCATGCGCCGCCGTGGCCGACCAGTCATGCAACTGCCGGTCGAGGTGCGACAGCACGTCAACGGCGTCGAACACCACGCCCTCCACTCGCCGAAGCGTGATCCCAGACGTCTCCGTCGGGCCGAGGTGCCATTCGACGCCGTTGTCCGTGGACTCCTCCCAATCACCGGGGACGACGGCGCTGAGCCCGAGGAGCCGCGACTCGCGCCGCTCGAGGCCGTCATCGCTCGCCCAATCGGCGTGCAATGCGATCCGCTGTCCGTCGGTGTAGACATCCGCGCGATACTGTCCGGGTTCGAGCAGGTCGCGGGCCGCCACCGGAGTGTTCAGGTGGGATCCCCAGTAGAGCGTCGTGTACGTCGGCTGCGACAGCACCGCCCACGTCATGTTGTCGCCGGGGCGGTAGTACCAGACGATCGAGTCCACGGGCGTGTCGACCTCGGTGTCGACCTGGACCTCCTGCGGAAAGACCTCCAGGGTGGCGCCGGCGAGCGCCGCATCCTCTCGGGTCGACTCGCGCTGACCGAGGATCGCCAGACGATACCCGCTCAGATCGTCAGCGACGCTCAAGAGCTCCAGATCCGCGAGCGCGGCCAGGAGCATGTTCGCAGTGAGGCCCCAATCGAGGAGGCCGCCCCCGACGCATTCCGCTTCGGGCTCCAGACAGTCGACGGCCTTCTCATACGCCGTCAATGCTGCGCCGCGCTCGCCGAGCGCCGCGAGCGCCAGCGCCCGGTTGAACCGGAACGCATGCACCCCTTGGGCCAGTTCTCGAGGCTGGTCTTCAAGCTGTGCCAAGGCGTCATCGGTATGTCCCATGCCGATTCGGAGCGCGCTCTCATCGTCCTGTTGGATCCCGTGGAGAATGTGGAACCACCCGAGGTTCCCGACCAGCAACGGGGTCGACGGTCCCAGCTCGACCGCCCTCGAGATGTCCGCGATGAGAGCCGGCACGACGTCCCGGTCGACGTCGGACGAGATGTACGGCCAGTCGTATGTCACGGCGGGGCAGTGCCGCGACCATGCCATGGCCTCGAATGCCGGCCCATATCGATCGAACGCCTCGATCGCGGCCTCCACTCGCCCATGAGACGCACACGGGTCTTGAGACCCGGCCGCGAGGTCCGCGGCGAATCGCTGCACGGCATCCGTGTTCGGAATCCGGGCACGCCAGAGCAGGTCGGGTGCCGTGAGGAGACCGAAGACCACTCCGGCGGCCATGGCCGTCGCCCCCATCGCAAGCAGGGATCGAGAGCTGCGTGCCGACCGCTCGGAACTGGAGGCAAGGGCGAGGAGGAACCCGGCGAGCCCCAGCACCACCAGCGCGATCGTCAGGGTCGACGCGTGGGACGACCAGATGCGAGCGCTGTCGCGTGTCACCGCGGCCGCGATGTCGCACTCCCGGGAGGCCTGCTGTTGCTTCAGCACATGCCACGCGTAGACGTCGATCTCGGGGTTCGTTTCGCGTGAGGCGTACAGCTCGCTCGGAGGGAGCGCGTCCACGGGTTCGGCTTCGGAGCAGCCGTCGACGCCACTGTCGTTGAAGACGGTGTCGTTTCCTCTGGCACCACGCTCGATCCGTTGGCTCTGCGTGTCGAACATGACGCGCGTGGCGGCGATCTCGGCGAGATCGCCGGCAGCATCGGGGTCCGTCACGGCGAGTTGGCGAGCGGCGACCTCCTGCGCCTCGAGCTGACCGACGATGGGCAAGGTCGACAGGTCTCGGAGTGCCTGTTGCTGGCCGCTGCGCTGCAACTCCTGCGCCAGCTCGGTCAGTCGGTCGCCGTCCGACTTCGCATCGCGCTCCTGGATGGAGACGAGCGAGAGTCCCACCGCGGCCGCCGAGAACGCGATGAGTGTGATGGCGCCGGTGATCTCAGCCCACCACTGGAAGCGTCCGGGTGTGGTCGGGGTCGGCTCGTCGGGGCGGCCGCGCCGCCGCAGCCACCACCACTGCACGACGATGATGATCGAGAGACCCGCCAGCACGCCGACGGTGAGCGGCCAGGCGACTCCGTTGACGACGAGGAGTATCGTCCCCACTGCGAAACTCAGAGCGCACACGAGCAGCGTCGTCTGCCGCGAACGCCGAGCGGTTCGCATGTGCAGCCTTCCAGGACGGCGAGCCTGGTCGCCCAGCTGATCGATGGCGATCGCGGCCGCCACGACGATCGCGAAGAGCAGCGCAGCAAGCATCAGCGCCTGCTCGTTCCTGTCGCGTTCGGCGGCCCGGTGGACGAACTCGGCGCCGTCGCCGTGAGTGGGGACGTAATCTACGCCCTGCAGGCTCTGCACCGTCTGGGCGGCACGCGTCGCAGAATACGCAGCCTCCTCTGCCTCGACGCCCGCCCCGCACTCCGCCGCCCGATCTCCGAGCAGGAGCGGCCTGAGCATGTCCAGTTCGAGGGTCGTCGTCACCAACTGCGAGACATCCAGATCTGGGTCGAGGTATGACACTCGCCCCATGTCGCGCTGGAAGGACACGTCGCAGTAGCGCCGGAGGATCTCGACGTCGTGATCGATCACCGTTTCCACGTAGCCGGATTGGCGGGCGGCCTCAGCGTGCACGATGCGCGATTGATCGAGGAGTTCGCCGGCTTCGTCGGCGGCCCGTGTCGCCTGGTAGACCGAGAGCGCACTGAGCGTCATCGACACTGCGATCACGGTCACCAGGAGGTCGTCACTGGAGATGAACGCGCGAGTGAAGGCAGCCACCCTGCGGCGAGAGCCGCGACGACGTCTCGGCTTCGGCGTCTCGCTTCGAGCACGGGTGTCCGTGTTGGGGGTCGGCATTATGGAGTTCATTTCGAGACCCTCCCCTCGGGTCCGAAGGATTCGTCGCGATAGTCCCGACTATGGCCCTCCTCAGGTGCGGCCGCATCAGGGTGAACCCCCCCAGGTCTGGGTGCATCCGGCGGCAGACCGCTCGCGAGGGGCTACGAGCCTGGACGGATGCCGGTCGGATCCCTCACGCGGGGGACGACGAACGCCGACCGCCTGCGCCGGGCCGGCCTCGAGATCGACCCGGCGCGGGCGCGCACGGCGCGGCGAGCTCACGGTGCCGTGGGCGGCGGTCGCGCCGGGCTGACCCGCTACGGCTTGCGGACGCCCAGCCTCGGCAGCCTCGGCACCTCGACCGCCGCACCCGCGTCGGCGGGGACGATCTCGACCTGTGCCGCCGCGACATCGATGCCGTGGCTCTCGACGATGAGCTCGAGCGCGGCAGGCACCTGGCGCTTCACGACGGCGAGTGCGACGGGGCCCAGTTCGTGGTGCATGGCGCTCGAGGTGATGTGCCCGACCGTGCGACGCTCGGGTGCCGCGCCGTCGGCGGGCTCGGGGCGCACCTTCTCGCCGACGACCGCGTCGCCCGGTGCTGGCAGCACCGTGTCGCTGCCGTCGAGGTGCAGCAGCACGAGGCGCCGGGGCGGACGGCCGAGGTTCAGCACCTTCGCGACCGTCTCCTGCCCCTTGTAGCAGCCCTTGCCGAGGTCGACGGAACTGCGCAGCCAGTCGAGCTCATGCGGGATCGACTTCTCGTCGACCTCGGTGGCGAGGCGCGGGCGCCACGCCGCGATGCGGAGGGCCTCGGCCGCGAGCGAGCCTGCCACTGCGACCCGGCCGGCGCGCACGGCGGCCGCGGCGTCGGCGAGGGCCGCACGTGGCACGACGCGTTCGATCCAATGCCAGCCGGATGACGGGTGGCCCGCGTCTGGAGCGTAGCGGTGCGCGCCGGGCGCGGGCGCCGACCACGGATCGATCCAGTCGAGCGCGACGCCGTTCGGTGGGGCAGCGGATGTCGCGGCATCGAGTGCCGACGTCGACATGGCGCCGATGACGGCGAACTCGGCCGTGCGGTCGGCCACCTCGACGCGGAGCATGAAGCGCATGCGTTCGAGGAACGCCGCGAGGGGTTCGGCGTCGGAGCCCTCGACGATGAGCCAACTCCTCACACCGTCGTCGACGACGTGCGCGACGTGCTCGATGCGGCCGGATGCGTCAAGGAAGAGCGCCTCTGCCGACCCTCCGGGAGCGAGCCGATCGAGTGCCTGGCTCGCCATCGAGTGCAGCCACGTGAGCCGGTCGGCGCCGGTGACCGTGAGCACGCCGCGGTTCGAGCAGTCGACGACCGCCTCGCCGCGCTCGAGTCGGCGCTGTTCGACGATGGGATTGCCGTAATGGCCGGCGACGCCTACGTCGACGCCTTCGGCGGGCACGGCACCGTCGAGCGCGAGGAAGGGGTCGTGCGTCATCAGTCCACCTTCGCGAGTCGGGCCGAGGCGTGGGTGCGCAAGTCCTGCCCCAGAGCGGCGATGTCCCACGCCCAGAGGAGGTGACCCTCCACGAGCCCGTAGAGCCGGGTCGCCGCGGCGTAGTCCTTCGCGCCGGCGGTGCGCATGACGGCGTCGGTGGCGAGGTCGATGCGCGGCCCCTTCACCTGCCCCAGGTAGAGCTCGGCGACGCCGCCCGGGTGCACGAGCGCCACCTCGAGGTCGAATCCCCCGCCGGCGTTGCGCAGTGTCTCGACCGACTCCGCATCGGAGTAGCGCGACGGACCGACCGCCGGCAACAGCGCCGGGCCGGCATCGCCCTCGCCGAGCTGCCGTTCGATGCGCCAATAGCCGGTCTCGGCGGCGAGGGGCTCGGGATCGCCGTCGGGCTCATCGTTGAAGAGCCACGTGTACGAGGTGTAGTTGAGGTACGGCATTCCGTCGTGGCTGAAGCTCACGCGCTGGCCGAACTCATGCGAGATCGAGCCGTCGGCGACCTTGTAGTCGATCACACCTGACCCCTCCCAGACGCCGATGAGCCATGAGAGCGGGACGAGCTCGGCCGGAAGGTCGACGGGTAGCTCGATCATGCGACTAGCGCTGCCCCCTGAACAGTTTGAAGACGACGACGCCGCTGATCCACGCGATCGCGAGGCTCGCGAGGCCGAGCAAGCCGATGAAGAGGAGTTCGAGGGCGAGCAGCTGCGACATGCTCCGAGTCTACCCGCTCACACGAGCACGACGGGGGCCGCTGCGAGGGCCGCGAGGGCGACGACGACGACGGCCCCGGCGATCGACGAACTCGTCCTCGCGACGAACCCCTCGGGCCGGCGCGAGGCGAGTTGCGCGGCGAGTGTCAGGAGCACGCACGTCGCGAAGACGACGCCGAGGGCGGCGTAGACGCCGACCGGCGTGGAGTCGCCGAACCAATCCGTCGTGCCGGTGTACGCGAGGACGATGACGGCGATCGCCCCGGCGAGGGCGACGACCCAGATGAGCAGGATGCCGGGCCATCCGCTTCTCGCCGGTGCACCGTCCGCCTGCATCTGCTCCCCGCCCGTCTCGCATTGACGCCCGTCGGCGTCCCGTAGTATTGACCGCACCCTACTACTGGAGGCCGGTGACTACGGAGGAGGTACTGCCGTGGCGCAGCTGCTGATCCTGTCGCCGGCGGACGACGACGACGTTCTCCCGGCTCTGACGCTCCTGTCTCACCGCACGCGGGTCATCCCCGCCTCGCCCGAGCAGCTGGTGAGGGCGCCCGAATCCGATCTCGTCCTCCTCGATGCGCGCACGAACCTGGCGGGCGCGAAGGCCCTCTCGCAGATCCTTCGCACCACCGGGCTGTCGGTGCCGCTCATCCTCATCGTGACCGAGGGCGGTCTCGCCGCGGTCACGTCCGACTGGGGCGTCGACGACGTCGTGCTCGAGCATGCCGGTCCCGCAGAGCTCGACGCCCGCATCCGACTCGCCATCGGCCGCGCCCGGTCCGCGCAGCCGGCCGAACGCATCCAGACGTCCGGCGTCGTCATCGACGAGGCCAGCTATTCGGCGAAGGTGCACGGGCGAGCGCTCGACCTGACGTTCAAGGAGTTCGAGCTCCTCCGCTTCCTCGCGGCGCATCCGTCCCGGGTCTTCACCCGCGAGCAACTGCTGAGCGAGGTCTGGGGCTACGACTACTTCGGCGGCACTCGCACCGTCGACGTGCACGTGCGGAGGCTGCGCGCGAAGCTCGGCGATCTCGACAGCCTCATCGGCACGGTGCGCAACGTGGGCTACCGCTTCAACGTGCACGAGGACGACGACCACGGCGCACCCGTCACCGCGCATTGACGCGGCACCCGCCGGCGTCGTCGGCGCGAATGGCATGATGAGGGGATGACCGACAGCGTCCTCGACGAAGACCGCACCGCGAGCGATTTCGACGACGACTTCGAGCCGTTCGACATCGAGGGCGCGCCCGAGCTGCCGGCCGAACGCTACCTCGATCGCGAACTCAGTTGGCTCGCGTTCAATCAGCGGGTGCTCGAGCTCGCGGAGGACCCACGGCAGCCCGTGCTCGAGCGGGCGAACTTCCTCGCGATCTTCGCCTCGAACCTCGACGAGTTCTTCATGGTGCGCGTCGCGGGCCTGAAACGCCGTATCCTCACCGGCCTCGCCGTGCCGACGAATGTGGGCCGTGCTCCGGTCGACGTGCTCAGCGACATCTCGAAGAAGGCCAACGAACTGCAGGAACGGCAGGCCGCCGTCTACCAGGAGCTCGTCAAGCCCGCCCTCGCCGAAGCCGGCATCCGCATCGTCTCGTGGGACGACCTCGGCGAGCGCGAGACCGCCCACCTGCACGGATACTTCTCCCGCCAGATCTTCCCGGTGCTCATGCCGCTCGCGGTGGATCCGGCGCATCCGTTCCCCTATATCTCGGGTCTCTCGCTCAACCTCTCGGTGCGCGTGCGCAACAGCAGGACCGGCCGACAGGAGTTCGCCCGGGTCAAGGTGCCGCAGATGCTGCCGCGCTTCGTGCGCGTCGACCCCGAGGAGACCATCGAGGACGCCCGGTACATCACGCTCGAGGACCTCATCGCCAACCACCTCGGCGACCTGTTCCCGGGTATGGAGATCGTGGAGCACCACGTGTTCCGCGTGACCCGCAACGAGGATGTCGAGATCGAGGAGGACGAGACCGAGAACCTCATCAAAGCGCTCGAGAAGGAGCTGCTCCGTCGTCGTTTCGGGCCGCCCATCCGGCTCGAGATCACCGACGACATGGATGAGGTGACGCTCGGTCTGCTCTCCCGCGAGCTCGACGTGCCCGACCAGGGGATCTTCCGCCTTCCCGCCCCGCTCGACCTCGGCGGGCTCTTCGACCTCTCCCGGCTCGATCGGCCCGAACTGCACTACCCCACGCACGTGCCGACCACGAGCGTGCAGCTGCTGCCCTCCGAACCGAACCTGAAGCCCGACGTGTTCGCCGCCATCGCGCGCAAGGACGTGCTCGTGCACCATCCGTACGAGTCCTTCGCCACGAGCGTGCAGGCGTTCGTGGAGCAGGCCGCCGCCGACCCCGATGTGCTCGCGATCAAGCAGACGCTCTATCGCACGTCCGGCGACAGCCCGATCGTCGAGGCGCTCATCGACGCCGCGGAGTCCGGCAAGCAGGTGCTCGCCCTCGTCGAGATCAAGGCCCGCTTCGACGAGCAGGCGAACATCACGTGGGCGCGCAAGCTCGAGAAGGCCGGCGTGCACGTCGTCTACGGCCTCGTCGGGTTGAAGACCCACTGCAAGCTCGCGCTGGTGATCCGGCAGGAGAAGGGCGGACTTCGCCACTACAGCCACATCGGCACGGGCAATTACAACCCGAAGACGAGCCGCATCTACGAGGACCTCGGCCTCTTCACCGCAGACGACCAGGTCGGCAAAGACCTGACGCGCCTGTTCAACGAACTCTCGGGCTACGCGATCGAGAAGAAGTTCAAACGCCTCCTGGTGGCGCCGCTGCACCTGCGGAAGGGGCTCCTCAAGCTCATCGCGGCGGAGGTGCGCAACGCCGAGGCCGGGCGGCCCTCCGGCATCCGGATCAAGGTGAACTCCATGGTCGACGAGGCGATCATCGACGCGCTGTATCGGGCCTCGAACGCCGGCGTTCCGGTCGACGTCTGGGTGCGCGGCATCTGCAGCCTCCGCCCCGGCATCCCGGGGCTCAGCGAGAACATCCGCGTACGCTCCATCCTCGGCCGGTACCTCGAGCACTCGCGCATCTTCTCGTTCCTGAACGACGGCGACCCGCAGGTCTACATCGGCTCCGCCGACATGATGCACCGCAACCTCGACCGGCGCATCGAGGCGCTGGTGCGGCTCGTCGATCCCGACCACCTCGCCCAGATCGACTCGCTCTTCGACCAGGCCATGGCCGAGACGACGAGCTCGTGGTGGCTCGACGGCGACGGCGAGTGGACCCGCCACTCGATCGACGATGCGGGGCATCCGCTCGACGACATCCAGAGCCGCCTCATGCAGCAGATCGGACGGCGCACCCGCACGGGGAAGCGACGGTGACGACTGCGGTCTACGCCGCGGGCGCCGTGTGCTGGCGCTTCATCGACGGCAAGCTGCACGTGCTGGTCATCCACCGCACCGTGTACGGCGACGTGACGATCCCGAAGGGCAAGGTCGAGCCCGGCGAGTCGCTGCCGCGCACCGCCGTGCGAGAGATCGCCGAGGAGACGGGGCTCGAGGTCGCGCTCGGCGTGCCGCTCGGCGTCTCGCGATACCCGATGCCGAGCGGGCGGGAGAAGATCGTGCACTACTGGGCGGCCGAGGTGAGCGAGCGCTCGGTGCAGCGCTCGACGTTCAAGCCGAACGCGGAGGTCGCCGCGCTCGAGTGGGTCACGATCAAGCGCGCCCGCGGATACCTCAGCTACGAGCCCGACAGGGAGATCCTGGAGAACTTCGCGAAGCTCGTCGAACAGGGCGTCACGAGCACGTTCGCGCTCCTGCTCCTGCGCCACGGCAAGGCCGTCGGACGAGGGGCATGGAAGGGTCCGGATGCCTCGCGGCCGCTCGCCGAGCGCGGCGTGGCGCAGGCCGCGAGCCTCGTCGACACCCTCACCGCCTGGGCGCCGAAGCGCATCGTCTCGAGCCCCGCGGTTCGGTGCGTGACGACGGTCGCCCCCCTCGCGGCGGCGACGGGCATCGAGATCAAGCGCGAGGCCGGCATCAGTCAGGACGCGTGGGAGTCCGACGACGCCGAGGTGCGACGCGTCGTCGGCAAGCGCGTGCGCTCGGGCAAGACCACGGTCATCTGCGGCCACGGCCCGGTGCTGCCCGAGATGATCCGGGAGATCGCCCTCGCGACGGCGACACCGCTCGGTTCGTACGTGACGGATGCCGCGGGGCTCGAGACCGGGGCGTTCAGCGTCGTGCACCTCTCCGCGACGAACTCCGGCTCGGGCATCATCGCGATCGAGACGCACGCGCCGAGAGCCTGACCATCGCGGCGGCGGCACCCGCACCGACAGACCTCGTTCACCTCCCGTTCACCGGCGTGGCGGAAGCTCGTAAGGCGAGCTGATTACCGTCGCAGGCGGGTCGGCACCGGCCCCGAATCCTGCAATCGAACCCCCCGGAAGGGAATCACGTGAACCTCAAGCGTTTCGGCGTGCCCATCGCCTTCGCCGTCACGGCGGCGCTCGCGCTCAGCTCCTGTGCCTCGAACGAGGGCGGCGCCGCCGCAGCCGACGAGTCGGCCTCGTCGCTCTCGGGCAGCCTCGTCGGCGCCGGCGCCTCCTCGCAGGAAACGGCCCAAGCGGCCTGGATCGCCGGATTCCAGACCGCGAACCCCGACGTCACGATCGACTACGACCCCTCCGGCTCGGGCGCGGGACGCGACACCTTCCTCGCCGGGGCCAGCGACTTCGCCGGCTCCGACCGTGCATTCAAGGATGAGGAGATCGAAGCGGGCGGCTTCGAGAAGTGCGTGCCCGACAGCTCGATCGTCGAGCTGCCGGTCTACATCTCGCCGATCGCGGTGATCTTCAACCTCGACGGCGTCGACTCCCTCGACCTCGACGCGGCCACCGTCGCGGGCATCTTCGCCGGCACGATCACGAAGTGGAATGACCCGGCGATCGCCGCGACGAACCCGGGCGTGACGCTGCCCGACCTCGCGATCACCGCGGTGCACCGCTCCGACAAGTCGGGCACCACCGGCAACTTCACCGAGTACCTCGCGGCCGCGGCGCCCGATGCCTGGACCGCCGGCGCGGTCGAGGAATGGCCGTTCGAGAGCGGCGAGGCCGCACAGGGCACCTCCGGGGTGGTCGACGCCGTGAAGAACGGCACCGGCACCATCGGCTATGCGGATGCCTCGCGCGCCGAGGGTCTCGGCACCGTGGCGATCAAGGTCGGCGACGAATTCGTCTCGTACTCGCCCGAGGCCGCGTCGGCGATCGTCGACGCCTCGCCGTTCGTCTCGGGCCGCGCCGAGGGCGACCTCGCGATCGAGCTCGACCGCACCTCGACCGAGGCCGGCGTCTACCCGATCGTGCTCGTGAGCTACCTCATCGCCTGCGCCGAGTACGCCGACGCGGCGAACGTGGAGCTCGTCAAGGAGTACCTCGGCTTCGTCGCGAGCGCCGAGGGCCAGGACGCGGCATCCGAGAACTCGGGCTCCGCCCCGATCTCGGACACGCTGCGCGAGAAGATCACGGCTGTGATCGATTCGATCCAGTAGGAGGTTCGTGCCCGACCCCGAAGGTTTCGCGGAACGCGACGGGGTCGGGCACGGCCATGTCCCCAGTTTCAACCGAACCAGAGAACTCGAGGATTGCGCCAGATGAGCTCTGCCACCACCACGATCACGGCGAAGCAACGGCCGGGCGATCGGGTCTTCTCGGGTTCCGCCGTGTTCGCCGGATCGATGATCCTCGTGACGCTCGCTGCGGTCGCGATCTTCCTCATCGTGCAGAGCATTCCCGCGCTCTTCGCCACGAGCGAGGAGGCCTCGATCCTGGAGACGAACTTCTGGTCGTACGTCGGCCCGCTCGTCTTCGGCACGGTATGGGCGGCGGCGCTCGCGCTCCTCATGGCCGTGCCGGTCTCCATCGGCATCGCACTGTTCATCTCGCACTACGCCCCGCGGCGACTCGCTTCGGTGCTCGGCTACATCGTCGACCTGCTCGCGGCCGTGCCCTCGGTCGTGTTCGGCCTGTGGGGCATCGGCGTGCTTGCCCCGGCGGTGCAGCCGTTCTACACCTGGCTCGTCGACAACCTCGGCTGGTTCCCGCTCTTCGCCGGGCCCGTGTCGGGCACGGGCCGCACCATCCTCACCGCTGCCGTCGTACTGGCCGTGATGGTGCTGCCGATCATGACGGCCATCTGCCGCGAGGTCTTCCTGCAGACCCCGGTACTGCACGAGGAGGCGGCACTCGCCCTCGGAGCGACCCGCTGGGAGATGATCCGCGTGGCGGTACTGCCGTTCGGCCGCTCGGGCATCATCTCGGCATCGGTGCTCGGCCTCGGCCGCGCGCTCGGCGAGACCATGGCGGTCGCGATGGTGCTCTCGGCCACCGGTGCGGTCACGTTCCAGCTGCTCACCTCGGTGAACCCGTCGACGATCGCCGCGAACATCGCGCTCAGCTTCCCCGAGGCGTACGGGATGAACGTCAACGTGCTCATCGCCACGGGCCTCATCCTCTTCGTCGTGACGTTCGCGGTCAACGCGTTCGCCCGCTGGATCGTGAGCCGTCGCAAGGAATTCTCGGGAGCCAACTGATGACGACCACCACGAAGCCCGAACCCGAGACCTCGACCCGGCCGGCCCCGTCGCCGATCGCGAACTCGCTCACCGCGGGTCGCCTGCCCAAGCCCGCCCCCTGGGTCATCCTCGGCGCGGCAATCGCCGTCGCGGCGGCCGTCTACGGCGTGCTCGCCCTCGCCGACGGCGGCGGGTTCGACTGGGGCGGCACACTGGTCGTCGGAGCGCTGCTGTACATCCCGTCGATCTGGCTCTTCTCGACGCTCGTCGAGGGACGCAGACGGGCGATGGACCGCCTCGTCACCGCCCTCGTCACCGGAGCGTTCGTGCTCGCGATGATCCCGCTCGTCTCGCTCGGCATCACGGTCGTGACCTACGGCCTCGCACGCTTCGACGTCGAGTTCTTCACGTTCTCGATGCGCAACATCACCGGCGAGGGCGGCGGAGCGCTGCACGCGATCGTCGGCACCGTGCTCATCACGGGCGCCGCCGCGATCATCTCCATCCCCATCGGCCTCCTCACCTCGATCTACCTGGTCGAATACGGCCGCGGCCGGCTCGCCCGTGGCATCACCTTCCTCGTCGACGTGATGACCGGCATTCCGTCGATCGTGGCCGGCCTCTTCGCCTATGCGCTCTTCTCGATCTTCCTCGGGCCCGGCACCCGCACCGGCATCGCCGGCGCCGTGGCGCTCGCCGTGCTCATGATCCCGGTCGTGGTGCGGTCGAGCGAGGAGATGCTGCGGCTCGTGCCGAACGAGCTGCGCGAGGCGGCGTACGCCCTCGGCGTGCCCAAGTGGCTCACGATCGTGAAGGTCGTGCTGCCCACCTCGATCGCAGGCATCACGACCGGCATCATGCTCTCGATCGCCCGCGTCATCGGGGAGACCGCGCCGCTGCTCATCGCGGCGGGCTTCACGGCGAGCATGAACTACAACCTGTTCGACGGTCGCATGCAGTCGCTGCCGGTGTTCGTCTACACGCAGTACGCGAACCAGGGCAATCCTGCCGAGGCATACCTCGACCGTGCGTGGGCCGCCGCCCTCACGCTCATCCTCATCGTCATGGCGCTGAACCTCATCGCGCGGCTCGTCGCCCGCTTCTTCGCACCGAAGTTCGGCCGCTGAGCCGCACGCACCAGTTAGGAATCCCGTGTCCAAGCGCATCGAAGTCCGTGACCTCAACGTCTACTACTCGAAGTTCCTCGCCGTGGAGGGCGTGAGCCTCGAGATCGAACCCCGCAGCGTCACCGCGTTCATCGGTCCGTCGGGGTGCGGCAAGTCGACGTTCCTCCGCACCCTCAACCGCATGCACGAGGTGATCCCCGGCGCCCGCGTCGAGGGCGACGTGCTCATCGACGGCAACAACCTCTACGACCCCGACGTCGACCCCGTGCTCGTGCGCCGTCAGGTGGGCATGGTGTTCCAGCGACCGAACCCGTTCCCCACGATGTCGATCAAGGAGAACGTGCTCGCGGGCGTGAAGCTCAACAACCGGCGCATCACGAAGTCCGACGCCGACGACCTGGTCGAGAAGTCGCTGCGCGGCGCGAACCTCTGGAACGAGGTGAAGGACCGCCTCGACCGCCCGGGCTCGGGTCTCTCGGGAGGCCAGCAGCAGCGTCTGTGCATCGCGCGCGCGATCGCGGTCTCGCCCGAGGTGATCCTCATGGACGAGCCGTGCTCGGCGCTCGACCCGATCTCGACGCTCGCGATCGAGGACCTCATTGAAGACCTCAAGCAGGAGTACACAATCGTGATCGTGACCCACAACATGCAGCAGGCTTCGCGCGTCTCCGACCGCACCGCGTTCTTCAACATCGCGGGCACCGGCAAGCCCGGCAACCTCATCGAGTACGACGACACGACGACGATCTTCTCGAATCCGTCGGTCAAGGCCACCGAGGACTACGTCTCGGGCCGCTTCGGGTGACGGATGCCGCGGGGCTCCGTCAGTCGCGTGGGCTCAGCAGGTAGGCGTTCAACTCGCGGGTCTCGTCGGCGTCGTAGGGCATCGGCCGCCCGTCGACCTCGGTGACGCCCGCGGCGAGCCGGACGCTCGACACGAGCCACGCGGCATCCGCGGCCCCGAGGTCGGCGATCGGGATGTCGCGGTACTCGGTGCGCCTGCCGGACGCCTCGAGGTGCTCGAAGAGGCTGCGCTGCGTGGTGCCGTGCAGGATCGCGCCCGACGGGGCGGGCGTGGCGTACGCGTCGCCGCGGCGGATGATGACGGTCGAGGTGGGCCCCTCCATGACGTACCCGTCGGAGGTCGTGAAGATCGTGTCGTCGGCACCGCGTCGCCTCGCCTCGCGAAGGGCCGCCATGTTCACCGCGTAGCTCAGAGTCTTCGCGCCGAGCAGGAGCCACGGGGCGCGCTCTGCGGTGCCTCGCGCGTAGCCGCGATCGAGGGTGACGACCCGGATGCCGCGCTCCCGTGCCGCGCTGAAGTCGGCGGCGGGCGACGCGTGCAACCACGCGGTGGGGGCCGGCCCGCGCTCGACGCCTCGGCTCAGCACGAGCTTCAGCGCGAACTCGCCGTGTTGCGGGAGCGACGCCACGGCGCGCGCGATCGCGGCCTCCCACTGCGGGAGGTTCGGCTCGGGAAGCTCGCAGATGCGCGCCGAGTTCCGCAGCCGTTCCAGGTGCGGCCGGGCCTCCTGCGCGTGGCCGTCGACCACGCCGATCGTCTCGAAGATGCCGTCGCCGCGCTGCGTCGAGAGCTCCCCCACCCGCAGCGCCGGCGCGGATGCGTCGACCTCGCGGAACGTCGCATCGAGATCGGGCACGGTCGCGTCGGCGGGGAGCGGTTCGATGAGGAGGGTGACGGTTCCGGCCATCCCTCGATGCTACGCGGCATGTGTATGGCCGGGCCGCAGAACGCCTCTCGGCGCGAGGCCGCTCGCAGCGGCGAATATTGGAGCCCGGGGTTACTGCGGCCCGGCCACGTCAAGTGTAAACGAGGCGCGGAGCTCGAACATTCCCGCGGCGGACCAAGCGCTCAGTCGAGCGAATCGCGTCGCCAGAGCCTCGCGCACGAGGCGAACTCGTCGGCGAGCTGCGTGAGACGGAGCGCGCGCTGCGTGAGTTCGCCGGGCCGGTCGGGATTTGCGGCATCCGTGGCATCGGCGTCGTCTGCGAGGCTCGCGAAGCCTGCGGCGACGAGCCTCGAGAAGGCGGCCGCCCGCTCGAGCGCGACGGCGAAGTCACCCGTGAAGAGTCCCTGCAGGATGCGGTCGGCGAGGTCTTGCACCTCTGGCGCGCTCGCGGGGATCGGAGCGCCGGCGACGACCTGGTCGATCGTGTGCGACACCTCGGTGCCCCGCTGGAATGCATGGCTCACGCCGTGCGGATCTTGCTGGATGAGGGCGCGCAGCAGGTAGACGCGCCAGAGCGCGCCGGGGAGGCTCTTCGCCGACGCGTGCGACCACAGCTCGGCGATCGCGTCGATGCCGTGCTTGTCGGTGTAGGAGACGAGACGCGCGACGACGGCCGGATCGGGATCCGCCCGCACCCGCGACAGGAGCGCCGCAGCCGTGTCGTGCGCCACGCGGCTGACCTGCGCCGGATCTTCCGCGCCGAGGTAGCCCTCGAACATGCCCGGCGGGAACCGTGTGGGTCGGTGGAAATCGGAAGCCATCGCCGTCAGGTTACCCCGCCACCCTGAGCGCGCAGCATCAACGCGGTTCGCCAGTTGTCGCCCATGCGTTCATAGGTGACCCTGGCGTGGCAGTTGCGGCAGCGGACGTCGCACTTCGCGATCTCGGCCATGATGCGCGCGAGCGAGTAGCCGTGCTGGACCAGCCGCATCACGTCGGCCTGCTTCTTCGCTTCAACACGGTGGTCGAAGTCCAAGACGCGGATGTCGCACTCACCGCATCGACGCAAGTGTGCGTGAGGAGGTAGGCACCCACCGCATCGATCGCAATGCGTCGCTGCGCCGCCTTGCGCCGCATGATGACGCGCACATGGGCTTCTCGATTTCGTGCGTAGTACGCGCGCGCCTGCGCGCGGTTGCAGTCGCGACAGACGTTCTGCAACCCATCAGGTGATGCGCTCTTACGGTTGAATTCGGAGTTCTCCCGTGGGTTTCGACAGATCGTGCACACCTTCATCTTCGGAGCGTATGTGCATCCACTGACACGCACGGCGCCGGGCTGGCGAGGTCTCGCCTGCGACGGGTCATCGTGCCCCCACAGGGACTCGAACCCTGGACCCACGGATTAACCTGCTGCACTAGGTTTCCCTAGCCACCGTGCGACGCACGGCTTGCAGTCTGGACTATATCTTCACCTTCGACCGAATCGTTCAGGTGCGCCGCGTGTAGTCTCTGAGGTTCCCTTACGGTTACCTGCTGATTGCCCAATCCCTCGGATTGTCACTGCATCTGGTCGATGCGAGTACCTCGGGCTCTCAGGGTGTTCCAGCATATAGCGGCGGTCATCCAACGCATTTCTGCGCTGGCGCTCCATCTTGTTCATTTGAAGTCCGTTGCTCTAACCAACTGAGCTATAGGGGCATCGACCACCCTATCAGCGGCCCTCTATGCCCATGGGGCACCAATGCACAGCCACGCGATGGACCCGTCGGCGCCCAACACGATCGACGTCCCGTGTCAAGGGCCTTCTGCGGGTGGCGCCGGCCGCGTAGAACTGTCGCATCGGGTCGAGCGACCCGAACAGGCGGGCCGGGCCGGCCGGCGCAGCGCACGACCACGCGCTTCCCAGGACACGCCGACCGGCTCAGGTCCCCCGACTCGGCGGGGCCCGTCAGTGGGGCGGCACGCGCCCGGCGACGCCGTTCTCGAAGGCCCAGATCACGACGTGCACCCGGTCGGGAAGCCCGAGCTTCGCGAGGATCGACGCGATGTGCGTCTTCACGGTGTTGCCGGTCATGAAGAGGCGGCGGGCGATCGCCTCGTTCGAGGCGCCGGTCAGCAGTTCGCCGAGCACCTCGCGCTCGCGGGCGGTCAGCGGAGCGAGCAGCGCCTCCGCATCGACGGGTTCGGGCACCCGTGCGACGAACTCCACGAGACTCGCGGTCGCGCGCGGCGCGATCACCGAGTCGCCGGCGTGCACCGACCGGATCGCCTCGGCGAGCTCGTCGCTCGAGGCGTCCTTGGTGAGGAATCCGCTCGCACCCGCGCGGATCGCGGCGAAGACGTACTCGTCGAGGTCGTACGTCGTCAGCACGAGCACCCGGGTGTGCGGGTGGTCACGACGCAGCGACGCTGTCGCCTGGATGCCGTCGAGGCGCGGCATCCGGATGTCCATCAGCACCACGTCGATGCGGTGCGCACGGGCCAGTTCGAGCAATTCGGCGCCGTCGGATGCCTCGGCCACGACATCGAGGCCGTCGTGCACCTCGACCATGGCGCTGACGGCCGAACGGATGAGCGCCTGGTCGTCGGCGATCGCCACGCGGATGCGGTCGGCGGCAGCGGACTCAGTCACCGGACTCCTCCACCGGACTCCTCAGTGGTGAGGGGCAGCGTCGCACGCGTCCGCCATTCGCCGACGACCCCGGGGCCGCTCTCGAAGCGCCCGCCGACCTGTTCGACCCGGTCGCGCATGCCCCGGATGCCGCGGCCGACGCCGCCCGGACCTGACGCGGCATCCGCACCCGACACGGCATCCGGCGCCCTCTGACCGCCATCGTCCGTGACGACGACGACGAGCTCATCGCCGCCCCACATGAGGTGCACCTCGCTGCGGGTCGGCGGCTGGGTGTGTCGCAGGGTGTTCGTGAGCGACTCCTGCACGACGCGGTAGGCGGTGAGCGCGACGCCGGGACTCACCCGGCCCCGAGCGCCCGACACCGTGAGCTCGGCCGACCGTTGCGGGCCCGAGGCGCGCTCGACGAGCGCCGCGATGTCGTCGAGCCCGGGGCTCGGCTCACGAGGCAGGCCGACCGGCGCGTCCGCCGGTGCGGACGGCGGTTCGGCGAGCACCCCGAGGAGGCCGCGCATGTCGCTCATCGCCGTGCGGCCCGTCGCGACGACCTGCTCGATCGCGGCACGCGAGCGGGCGTCGTCCCGGCCCTGCAGCACGCGGGCGGCCTCGGCCTGCGCGACCATCACCGCGAGTGAGTGCGAGATCACGTCGTGCAGTTCGCGGCCGATGCGGCGACGCTCGGCGGCTCCGGCGGCCCGGTCGGCCTGCAGCCTGATCTCGGCGGCCTGCGCTCGCCCCAGCTCCTGGGCGGCGAGCTTGCGATGGGACTCGCGACGATAGCGTCCCAGAGCCCACGCTGCGCCGATCGACGCGACGAGGAACCCCTCCAGCGCGATCAGTGCCGGCGGGTCGGCCGTCGGCGCCCAGGGCACCGAGACGGCCGTGATCATCGCGGCTCCGACGAGTCCCACCACGACCCCGGCGAGGTCGGCGAGCCGGTCGTCGCTCGCCGCGGCGGTGAAGACGACGACGAGGAAGCAGAGGCTCGACGGCAGCAGCACGACGTCGTACGGCATGCCGGGAAGGCTTGCGAGCACGAGACCGAGCATGGCGGCGGATGCCACGACCAGCGCTGCCCGCAGCCAGCGGCGACGGAGGGCGACCGTCACGTGCAGCGCCGCATACAGCGTGAGCGTTGCGGCGAGCCAGCTGCCGTCCTGGGGAAGGCGCGCCGCGTTGAGGATCTCGACGAGGGTGAGGGGCAGGAGGGCCGCGGCGGCGGCACCCGCCCACACCCAGTCGGCGAGCGACGGCGCGCGCGGCGAGTCGGCCCGAGCGAGCGCGGGCGACGGCTGGAGGCGGGCTGGCAGGGTCATTGCTCGATCCACGTTATCGGTGGGCCGCGTCGCGGGTCTCACCCGATCGGGTGAGGCGGCGGCAGGTGGCGACGGGAGAGGCTGCGGAACGAATCAGCACCAGCCACGAGATCGGAGACGACATGGCGTCCACAGACAGCCCACCATCGATGCGGGAGGCGCGGGAGGCGCGGGATGCCACGGCGTCGCGACGGGATCGGAGGCTGCGCGCAATCGGCTACGTCGCCCTCATCGCATCCGCGGCAGTCGCGGGTCTCGGGCTCCTATGGCTCGTCGTGCCCGGGTCGAACCCGTTCGGCGCCGGAAAGTTGCTCGACTCCGCGGACGCGTTCCTCGGGCCAGCGACCGTCGCCGTGGCGGCGATCGTGACCGGTCTGGCCGGTGTGGTGCTCGCCCTGTTGCCGGTCGACGGCTCGAGGCCTCGGCTGGTCACGCCGCTCGGGTTCGCCTCGGGTGCGCTTGCGATCGTCATGGGCATCGCGTTCGGGAGCACCGGCATCATCGCCGTCGCGGGCTACCTGTTCGGCCTCGCCGCCGTGGTCGCCGGCATCGTCACTATCGTCGTGACCCTGTTCCGCGCGCCGCGTCTCGGCGTGACGCTGATCGCGGGCCTCGCCGTGCTCGTTGCGGCATCCGTCTGGCTCGCCGGCCTGACCTTCGTGGGCATCGCGGAATTCGCGACCGCATTCGCCGGCGCACTCGCCGCCGACGCACCCGGCCTGCTCGTCGCCGGCATCGTCGTCACGGCGATCGTCGTGTGGTCGACGCGCGGGGTGATCGCCGTGCGCACGAGCCGCGGCGGCCGCGCCTTCGAAGCATGGATCGTGCGGCACCGCCGCATGATCACCATCCTCGCCGCGCTCGGCCCGTTGCCCTACGCAGTGGTTCGAGCGACGTGGCTCACCCCGTGGCCCGTCTTCGGCCCCGACTCCGACGCGATGACCCCCGACACCCTCGCGACCGGGCTCATGCTCGGCTCGGGTGCGGTCGCGGCGAGCGTGCTCACCCTCGGCCTGATCCTGCCGTGGGGTGTGCGCTTCCCGCGGTGGATGCCGCGAATCGGGGGACGTGCGGTTCCCGTGCAGATGGCCGTCGTACCGGGCCTCCTGGCCGCGGCAGTGCTCTGCATCTCGGCGCCGGCGATGCTCCGGATGATGGGCAACGCCGGCGTGATCGACGGCGTGCTGCTGAACCTGGTGCTGCCGCTCTGGTTCTGGGGGCCGATGCTGGCCCTCGCGGTGTGGGCATATGCCGCGTGGCGCGGCGACACGACCCGGCCGCCCGCGACGCCGCGGGGGTAGCCGCACACGTCGTCGAGGCGGCTGCCCGCCGGCGCCGGGCACCGCCCGACGGGTGTTCGAGCTATCGGGGATCGACGCGGGTCGTGGTGCACGCGCGCATGTGCGCCGACTGCTCCCGGTAGAACTCGAACACTCCCGTCACGGCGGCTCCTCCCCAGGTTCCCCTTCCTGCACCACCTCGTGCAGGTGTTTCTCACGGTAGACCTCGCGCCGGTCGACCGCCAGCATCCACACCCGTTCTGGGGGAACGGGTGACGGAACGGCGCTGGGGTGCCGGGAAGGGTTCAGCCGACGATCGCTCGCAGACCCGACATCAGGGCGACGCGCTCGGCCGAGGTGCGGGCGAGCGGCGTCACCGCGAGGGTCGTGACGCCCGCCGCGCGGAACGCCGCGACCCGCTCGGCGACCTCCGACGCCGGTCCGATGAGGGAGATCGCCCGCGCGAGTTCGTCGGGCACCGCGGCGATCGCCTCGTCCTTGCGCCCCTCGAGGTAGAGGTCCTGGATCCTCGTCGCCTCCGCCTCGAAGCCGTAGCTCGCGATGAGGTCGTTGTAGAAGTTCTTGCCGCGCGCACCCATGCCCCCGACGTAGAGCGCGAGCTGCGGCTTGACGGCGGCGAGCGCGGCGGCCGCGACATCCGCCGAGTCGGTGATGGCGAGCGCCGGACTGGCGAACACGTCGAGCGGTGCGAGCTGGGGTGAGCGTTTCGCGGCACCCGCGGCGAGCGCGTCGCCCCACACCTCGCCGGCGCGCTCGGGGTGGAAGAACATCGGAAGCCATCCGTCGGCGATCTCGGCGGTCTGCTCGACGGACTTCGGGCCGAGCGAGGCGATCGTGATCGGAATGCGGTCGCGCAGCGGGTGGTTGATGAGCTTCAGCGGCTTGCCGAGGCCCGTGCCCTCGCCCGCGGGAAGCGGGATGCGGTACTTCGCACCCTCGTGGATCACCGGCTCGCGCCGCCACGCCAACCGGCAGATCTCGACGAGCTCGCGGGTGCGCGCGAGCGGTGCGTCGTAGCGCACGCCGTGGAAACCCTCGATCACCTGCGGACCGGATGCCCCGATGCCGAGCTCGAACCGGCCGCCCGAGACGTAGTCCAGGCCCGCCGCGGTCATCGCCGTGAGCGTCGGCGTGCGCGTGTACAGCTGCAGGATGCCCGAGGCGAGCGCGATGGTCGAGGTGCGTGCCGCGAGGAACCCGAGCTGGCTCACCGCATCGAACGAGTACGCCTCGGGCACCGCGACGAGATCGATGCCCGCCCGCTCGAGCTCCACGACCTCGTCGGCCGCCTCTCGGAAGCCGCCCGCGTAGTTCAGGAACATGCCGACGCGCATCCGTCGCTCCTCGTCGTGTGTGGCGGTGGCCCGGCGTGGTGCCGACGGGCACCTCAGACCATAACGGACGCCGCACGGCGCGCAGCCGCCATTGTGCACTCCCCACTACGTGGCGATGAGGACGATGGGTTCGGTCGTGGGTTGCAGGGAACCGCCCGCCGGTTCGACCGTCACACCGACGGCGACGCCGGGCGTGAACGAGCCGTCGAGCACCCGCCACGTCTCGCCACCGGTCGTGTCGAAGGTTCCTGCCGGGGCCGCGCCGGCGTCGTCGATGTACCAGAGCTCGTACGTCTGCTCGGAACCGACATCGGGCAGACCCTCGGCCACCACGACGGAGCGCCCCCGCGACGCCGAGGCCACGAGGGTGACCTCGCCGCCGCCCAGGGCCTCGAGCGTCGTCGTCTCCGCGTCGGGGGCCGCGGCGATCGCGGCCCTCTCCTGCTGGGCGCCCCAACCGTTGGGACCGGGCCAGCCGATGCCGATGACGGCACCCGCGATGAGCACGACGGCGGCAGCCGCCGCCGCGATGATCGCACCCGGCCGCTGGAACCAGCGGCGGCGCGCCTCGGTCTCCGCACGGCCCGGAGCGGCCGCGGCCGGGGCCGGCGCTGCCGGGGCGACGGCGGTCGCGTCCGCGCCGGCCGCGTCGGCGGCGCCGGCCGCGGCATCCGTCGCCGGCGAGGCATCCGTCGTCGTCGCCGGCGAGGCATCCGTCGCGAGCTGCGGCGTCGTGTCGAGCACTGCCATGAGCCGCGCCCTGAGTTCGGCCGGTGGGGCGACCGGCGGGGCGAGCCCGGCGAGCTGGGCGGCCGTCTCGGCGTAGGCCTCGGCCTCGTCTCGGAGCTCGGCCGACGCCGCGAGCGCACGCTCGACGGCTGCCCGCTCCTCGGCATCCACCGCGTCGAGGGCGTACGCGGCGAGATCGTCGTGGCGCCCGCGGCGCTCGTCGCGCTCGCGGTCGTCCTGGTCGTTCGGCCCGGTCATGTCCTCACCCCCAATGCGGTTCTCAAGCGGATCATCCCGTCGCGCAACCTGGTCTTCACGGTGCCGAGCGGCACGTGCAGCCGATCGGCGATCTCGCTCTGCGAGAGGCCGCCATAATAGGCGAGCGCGACGCACTCGCGTTGCAGGTCGCTGAGCGCTCCGAGCGCGACCTGCACGCGCTCGTGCTCGAGGCGGGTCTCTGCGGCCTCGGCGACGGTGTCGACCGGCACGTCGAGGTCGCGCGCGCCGATGCGAAGGTCGCGGTCGCGGGCGGACTGCGCCGAGCGGATGCGGTCGACCGCCCGGCGGTGCGCGAGGGTGAACATCCACGCGACGGCGCTGCCGCGCGCGGCGTCGTATCGGGGGGCGGTCTGCCAGATCTCGAGGTACACGTCCTGCGTCACCTCCTCGGCCTGGGCGGGGTCGACGACGAGCCGTCTGACGAGCCCGAGGACGCGGGCCGAGGTCGCGTCGTAGAGCACGCCGAACGCCTCCCGGTCGCCGCTGCCGACGCGCGCGAGCAGTTCGTCGACGGTCGGGCCGGGCGCCGATGCCGTGAGGTCGCCACCGCCGTCAGCCACGCGTTCAAGCATGGCAGATCGGCGGTGCCGCGTCGCGTGCGCCGCGGCGGGGGGCGTAGGAGTGAGCGCATGGGTCATCCGAACGTGAAGGAGTAGGCGTCGACGGCGGCCGACACGGCGACGGTGAGGATGCCGGATGCCGCGGCATCTGTCAGTACGAGCTCGTACGACCGGGGCACGCCCGAGACCTCGATCTCGCGCGTCGTGCGCCCGTCGTCGACGGTGACGGTGCCCGAGCCGCCGAGCACCATGCGCACCTCGCTCGCCGTGTAGTCCAGGCGCACCCTGGCGTCGCCGCCCGACGGCGAGATGGACTGGGTGTCGAGTGCCCAGCCGCCGTCGAGCGCGAAGCTGTCGGACGGGAGTTCCTCGGGGAACGAGAAGTCGGTCGTCGCCCGCCGGTAGGGCTCGTCGCCGCCGAAGTTCACCTGCTTCGTGGTGCCGAGGAACGTCTCGGGCGTCGTGGAACCGGCTTCGGGGGTTTCGTCGGCCTGGTCGGTGACGCCCGGCAGCGCGACATCCGGGTCGGCGTCCTCCAGGAGCCGGCGGATCAGCCCCTCGGTCGCGGCGTAGTTGCCCTCGCCGAACGAGATGTGCCGCACGACGCCCTCGGCGTCGATGAGGTAGTGGGCGGGCCAGTAGCGGTTGCGGTAGTTCGTCCACGTCGCGAGCGAGTTGTCGAGCCCGACCGGGTAGTCGATGCCGAACGCGGCGATGCCCGCCTCGACGTTGCGCGCCTCCTTCTCGAAGGCGTACTCGGGCGAGTGGATGCCGATGACCGACAGGCCCGCATCGCGGTATGCCTCGTCCCACGCGACCACGTGCGGAATCGAGCGCTGGCAGTTGATGCACGAGTACGCCCAGAAGTCGATGAGCACGACCCGCCCGCGCAGGTCGTCGAGGTCGACGGATGCCCCGTCGTCGGTGTTGAACCACCGCTCGATGCCCGTGATGGACGGCGCCGTGCCGCACGACTCGAGCTCGGACGCGCCGTTCGTGCATTGGTCGAGCTTCTCGTTCTCCTCGTTCACCAGCCCGCCGAGGTCGAGCGCACGGGTGATCTCCTCGGAGTCGGCGAGCTCCTGCTGGAAGGTGCTCGTGTAGTCGGGCACGAGCCGCTGCAACAGCTGCGGCAGGTTGAAGACGAGGCCCACGGCGAGCGCGATCATCACGACGCCGCCCACGGTGCGGATGGTCTTCTGATGCGTGCGGAACGTCTTCACCCGCTCGGCGACGCGACGACCGGCGAGCGCGAAGATCAGCAGCGGCAACGCGGCGCCGATCGCGAACGACAGCGTGAGCACGACCGTCTCGACGCCGATGCGACCCGTCGACCCGGCCACCGTGATCGCGGCGAGCACGGGGCCGGCGCAGGGCACGTAGACGGCGCCGAGCGCGAGGCCGAGCGGGAACCCGCCGTGCTCGGTGCCGACGTCCTTGCGCGGGATCCACGAGAACGGCTTCTCGAGGATCTCCTCGAACCGCGGCACGATGAGCCCGATGCCGATGAGCACGAGCACGACGATGCCCGCCCAGCGCAGCACGTCCTGCGGCAGTCCGAGGGCGGCGAGGATGAGCGACCCGACGAGCGTGAACACACTGAAGCTCACCACGAGGCCGGCGATCACGAGGTAGGGGCGCCAGCGGCCCGCCTGCGGGGCATCCGTCGTTCCTCTCGCGCTCTGCGCGCCGCCCGACAGGAAGATGACGGGCAGCACCGGCAGGATGCACGGCGAGATGCCGGTGATGAGGCCGCCGAGGAGGCCGATGAGGGCGAGGGTGATCACGGATGCCTGCTTTCACGGGGTCACCGAGTGGTTCGCAGCGGAGCGTCGAACCGATTGGTCGGATGCCACGGCGCGTGCGCCCCTGCGTTCGGGCGTGCCGCGGCATCCGTCCAATCCGCCGGTGAACCCGCACCGAACCCCTCGCAGGCCCCGCTCAGCGGGCCGGCACCCACGAAGGAGTCCACCGATGCGATCCACGACCCGCAGCACACGCACCGCCCTCGCGGCCCTCTCGATCACGGCGTTCGCCGTGCTCGGCCTCGCCGGCTGTATGAGCGGCACACCCACCGCCGAGAGCGATGAGCCCACCATGTCGGAAGAGACCGCCGAGCCCACCGAGGAGGCCATGGAGATGGACCCCGCGGCCGACCTCGTCGGCCCCGGCTGCGCCGCCTACGCCGAGCAGGTGCCCGACGGGCCCGGCTCTGTCGTCGGCATGTCCACCGACCCGGTCGCCGTCGCCGCCTCGAACAACCCGCTCCTCACGACCCTGGTCGCGGCGGTGTCGGGCCAGCTGAACCCGGAGGTCGACCTCGTCGACACCCTGAACGGCGACGAGTTCACCGTGTTCGCGCCGGTCGACGACGCGTTCGCGAAGATCGACCCCGCCACCATCGAGGCGCTGAAGACCGACGCGGCGACGCTGTCGAGCATCCTCACCTACCACGTGGTGCCCGGCCAGCTCTCGCCCGACGAGGTCGTCGGCACGCAGACGACGGTGCAGGGCGGCACGGTCGAGGTCACCGGTTCGGGTGATGCGCTCATGGTGAACGACGCCGCGGTCATCTGCGGCGGCGTGCACACCGCGAACGCGACCGTCTACCTGATCGACTCGGTGCTGATGCCCGTGTAGCGCCCGCGATCGTGCGACGCGCGAGCGGCCCCGTCGGAGTTCTCGACGCCGGGGCCGCTCGTTCGTGCGGGCGCGCTCGGTGCGCCTTCAGCGGACTCCGAGGCGGATGCCGCAGGCTGGGGTTCCGCATTCGCGCACCGCCGCGCCACGACCCGAACGGAGGGCGACGATGGGCTGGAGCCTGCTGCTCGACGTGCTGCTCGTCGTCGGCTTCATCGCCGCCGTCGTGCACGGCTCCCGCGCCGGGCTCCTCCGCACGGCCGCGGGCCTCGTCGGCCTCGTGCTCGGCGGCATCGCCGCCTGGTTCGCGATGCCGTGGGTCGCCTCCATCGTTCCCACGCCCGAGTGGCGGGCCCCCGCCGCGATCGGTGCGGCGCTCGTGCTCCTCTTGTTCGGGGCGTGGCTCGGCGCCATCGTCGGCAGCGCCCTCCGTCACGGCGCGCGTGCCATCAAGCTCGGCGTGCTCGACCGGGTGCTCGGCGCGATCGGCAACCTCATCGTCACCGCCTTCGTGGTGGCGCTCGTCGCGTCGGGCGTCTCGGCGATGGGCGTGCCCGTGCTCTCCCCCGCGGTGGCGGGCTCCCGCGTGCTCACGGCGCTCGACCGGATCACGCCGGCGCCGGCGCGGACGCTCCTCGCCGAGCTCCGCACCTCCGCGGTCGGCGAGGGGATCCCCTGGCTCCTCGACGTGCTCGACGGCCCCTCGGAGGCGCCCGAGCTGCCGAGCGGCGGCATCGACGACGCCGAGGTCGCCCGCGCCGCGGCATCCGTCGTGCGCATCACGGGCACCGCATTCCAGTGCGGCCAGAACCTCTCGGGAAGCGGCTTCGTCGTGGCCGAGAACCGAGTCGTGACGAACGCGCACGTCGTCGCCGGCGTGACCGAGCCGATCGTGGAGGCGCCCGGCCAACCCGCGGTCGCCGGCCGCGTGGTGGCGTTCGATCCGGCGAACGACCTCGCCCTCATCGCCGTGCCGGGGCTCGCGACGCCACCGCTCGCGGTCGCGGACGCGGCGGCGGGGGCGGATGTCGCGGTGGGCGGCTACCCGTTCGGCGGCCCGTTCGAGTTGCGGGCCGCACGCGTCATGTCGGTCGGACCGATCACGATCGAGGAGGGCGGGCGCACCTCGACGCGCGACGTGATGACGCTCGCCGCGGACGTCGACCACGGCAACTCGGGCGGTCCCGTGATCACGGGCGACGGAGCCGTCGGCGGCGTCGTGTTCGCGAAGTCCGAGTCGGTCGAGAACGTCGGCTACGCGATCCCGGTCACGACGCTGGCACCGCTCGCCGCCGAGGCGCCCGCACTCGACGAGCCGGTGGACTCGGGCTCGTGCGTCGCCGGATAGGCCCGCCGCGCGTCAGTCGGCGCTGAAGCCCTCGAAGCGGATGCCCCAGCTGAGCCGCCACTCCTCGCCCGGGTCGAGCCAGCGCAGGCCTCGGCCCGAGTTGAACGCCTCGGCGGGCGCGGTCATCGGCTCGACCGCGATGGCGACATCGCCTTCTTCGCCCGGGAACCCCCGGGTCGTGAACACCTGCACGTAGTCGAACTCGTCGTCGGCCCAGATCGAGACCCTGCGGCCGTCGGGGGCGGTGAGCGTGTGCAGCACCTGACCGTCTTCGCTCGCGAGCTCGCCGAACGCGTCGTCGAGCTCGACGTCGCCGACCCGACGCCCCTCGCGGAAGTCCCAGTCGGTGCCGTCGACGGGAACCTCGCCCGTCGGCAGCAGGCGGTCGTCGACCTCGATGTGGCTGGCTGCGTCGAGACGGAGGGTGAGGTCCTCGGTGCGCACGCCGCCGATCTTGAGGAACGGGTGGGTGCCGATCGCCACGGGGGCGGCGTCGGCGCCGAGGTTCTCGACGTAGTGCGTGACCTCGAGGCCGTCGGCGATGAGTTCGTAGTGCACCGCCGTTCCGAGCAGGAACGGGTATCCGAGCTGCGGATAGATCGTCGCGGCGAGCGTGACCGAGTCGCGTTCGCGGGCGATCGGCTTGTACTCGGTGTTGCGGAGCAGTCCGTGGATCGCGTTGTTGCGGGCCGGCTCGGTGATCGCGAGCTGGCGGTCGACGCCGTCGTGGTTCCAGCGACCGTCGCGGATGCGGTTCGGCCACGGGACGAGCACGATGCCCGCGCCGGACGGCGGCGACGCGTCTTCACCGTAGGCGGGCACGAGGTCGATGCCGTTGATGCTGAGGGTTCGGATGCCGGCTGCGACGGCGGTGATCGTCGCCTGGAGGTCACCGCTCGCCGTCGACGTCTCGAGGACGAACTGCTCGCCCGTGGGAAGAGTCATGGATCCACTTTAGAGTCATCCTGCGAGCGCCACCGCGAGCCCGGCGGCGCCGAGCTCGGCGACGAGCGGCATCGGCGCCGCGGCATCCGTGACGAGCGCGTCGAAGGCGTCGATGGGCGCGATCCGGCCGAGATGCACCTCGCCGAGCTTCGATCCGTCGGCGACGACGATCGACCGGGCGGACGCCCGGAGCATGAGCGCCTTCACCGCCGCTTCGGGCAGGTTCGCGTTCGTGACCCCGTGCAGCGGGTCGACGCCGTTGCAGCCGATGAACGCGAGGTCGACGTGCACCTCGTCGAGCATCGAGCCCGCGAGCGGATGCACGAGCGAGTGCTGCTTGGGCCTCAGCGTCCCGCCGGTGACCACGACGGTGAACCGCGGGATCTCGTCTTCGAGCTCGAGGGCGATGGAGAGTCCGTTCGTGAAGACGACGAGGTCGTCGAGCTCCTGGCGGGCGCGCAGTGCGCGGGCGATCTGCAGGGTGGTGGTGCCGACGTCGAGGATGATGCTCTGCCCGCTCCTCACCATCGACGCGGCGTGCTCGCCGATCGAGCGCTTCGGTGCGACGGATGCCGCGAGCGCCTCCTCGAAGGTCGGCTCGCGGTCGGGCCGCTCCGCCTCGAGCACCGATGTGACGGGAACCGCGCCGCCGTGCACCCGGCGGATCTCGCCGTCGCGCTCGAGCGCATCGAGGTCGGCGCGCGCGGTCACGGTCGTGACGCCGAATGCGGCGCTCAACTCTGCGACCCGTACGAACCCGCGTTCTTCGACGAGCGCGAGCGCGAGCTCGCGTCGTCGGGGGGCGTCGAGTGGCGCGGTCGTCGTGGTCGCGGCATCCGTCACGGAAGCAATTCTGCTCTGCTCGCGATCGCTTTGCAATACGCAACTCATTTGTTTGCGAAACGAAAGTCGCGTATCGTGGCGGCGTGCAGACCGACCCCCGCATCGTGGTTCGCCCGTCGACCCTCGCCGACGGACGCGAACTCATCTACTTCGACGACGCCGACACGAGTCTTCGCGCCGAGCGCGCCATCGACGAGCGGGCACTCGACCCTCGTCCGGCGACCGCCCACATGCGGCAGGATCCGCTCACGGGCGAGTGGATCTCGATCGCCGCCGCCCGGCAGAACCGCGTGTTCCTGCCGCCCGCCGACGCTGACCCGCTCGCGCCGCAGACGCCGACCAACCCGTCGGAGATCCCGAGCGACTACGACGTCGCCGTGTTCGAGAACCGGTCGCCGTCGTTCGGTCCCGAACCGGCCGCGCCGGATGCCTCCAGCGCCGACGCGCTCGCCTCCCTGCGTCGCATCGGGCTCGAGCGCTCGCTGCCGTCGGTCGGCCGCTGCGAGGTCGTGTGCTTCAGCCCCGAGCACGAGGGCTCGTTCGGCACGCTCAGCGTCTCACGGGCCCGGACCGTGATCGAGGCGTGGGCGCGACGCACGGCCGCGCTGTCGGCGCTGCCGGGTGTGGAGGAGGTGTTCCCGTTCGAGAACCGCGGCCGTGAGATCGGCGTGACGCTGCCGCACCCGCACGGTCAGATCTATGCGTATCCCTACGTGACGCCGCGCACCGAGCGACTGCTCGCGTCGATCGACGCCTACGGGCCGTCGCTCATGGCCGACATCCTCGAACGCGAGCGCGGCGGCCCCCGGATGCTCGTCTCGGGCGAGCACTGGACGGCGTTCGTGCCCTTCGCCGCGCGCTGGCCGGTCGAGGTGCACCTGCTCCCCCATCGGCACGTGCCCGATTTCGCCGAGACGACCCTCGCCGAGCGCGACGAGCTCGCCTCGCTCTACCTTCGACTGCTGCGCGGCGTCGACCGGCTGTACGAGACCCCCACGCCGTACATCGCCGCCTGGCACCAGGCGCCCGTGCACGAGGGCCGCGACGACGTGCGGCTCATGCTGCAGCTCACGAGCCCTCGCCGTGCCGTCGACAAGCTGAAGTTCCTCGCCGGCTCCGAGGCCGCGATGGGAGCATGGATCGGGGACGTCGCCCCCGAGGCACAAGCCGAGGCGCTGCGCGCCGCGATCGGAGGGGTCGAAGCATGAACGACAAGGCTGGCGCGTCCGGGTCGGCGACGACGACGGCCTCGACAGCGGCGGCGCACGGATTCGCCGAGTGGTTCGGTCGGCAGCCCGCCGGCGTCTGGTCGGCACCCGGGCGGGTCAATCTCATCGGCGAGCACACCGACTACAACGACGGCTTCGTGTTCCCGTTCGCCATCGACCGCCGCACCGCCGTCGCCCTCGGGGACCGCGACGACCGCGTCATCCGCGTGGCGTCGTCGTTCTCGCCCGAGGCAGTGACCGTGCACCTCGACGAGCTCAGCCCCGATGCCGTCAACGGCTGGGCCGCGTACCCGCTCGGCGTCGCGTGGGCCCTCGGCGAGTTCGGCGCCGACCTCGAGCACTCGCGCGGAGTCGACCTCCACGTCGCATCCGATGTGCCGATCGGCGCCGGCCTGTCATCGTCGGCCGCGATCGAGTGCGCCGTCGCGCTCGCGCTCGACGAGCACTGGGGATTCGGATTCGACCGGCCGACGCTCGCGAAGGTCGGGCAGCTCGCCGAGAACCGTGCCGTCGGCGCGCCGACGGGCATCATGGACCAGTCGGCTTCGCTGCTCGGCGAAGCCGATGCCGGAGTCTTCCTCGACTGCCGCAGCCTCGACGCCGATGTGATCCCGCTCGGCTTCGACGCCGACGGCCTCTCGCTCCTCGTGATCGACACGCGCGTGTCGCACGACCACGCGACGGGCGGGTATGCGGCGCGCCGGGCCTCGTGCGAAGCGGGCGCCCGGGCCCTCGGGGTCGAATCGCTGCGCGACCTCCGCCCCGCCGACCTGGAGCGCGCGAAGTCGCTGCTCGACGACGAGACCTTCCGCCGCGTGCGGCACGTGGTCACCGAGAACCAGCGCGTGCAGGGCACCGTGCGCACGCTGCATGAGCACGGTCCGGGAGCGATCGGCCCGTTCCTCGATGCCTCGCACGTGTCGATGCGCGACGACTTCGAGATCTCGGTGCCCGAGCTCGACCTCGCGGTGGCCACCGCACAGGCGAACGGCGCGATCGGCGCTCGCATGACCGGCGGTGGGTTCGGCGGCGCGGCGATCGCCCTCATGATCGACGCGCTCGTGCCGGTCGTGACGCGAGAGGTCGCCGCGGCGTTCGCCGAACAGGGCTTCCGCGAGCCGGCGATGTTCACGGCGCGCCCGAGCCAGGGTGCCCGACGGGACGCGTAGCTGCCGCGACGCGGCCGTCGCCATCACCCGCATCGGCCCATGCAGGTGTCGAGCGAGGAGGGTCAGTCTCGCGTCACCGCGCGCGGAGTTCCGCCCGTGATGCGCACGAGCTCGTCGAACGACGTCGGGAACACGGTCTTCGCGTGGCCGGCGGCCGCCCAGACCACGGGGTAGTCGGCGAGCTGCACGTCGACGACCGTGCGCACCGGCGACGGATGCCCCACGGGAGCGACCCCGCCGATGACCTGGCCGGTCGCCGCCTTCACGGTCTCCCTCGAGGCGCGGCGGATGACCCCGCCGAGCTCGGCGCCGAGCCACTCCGTGTCGACGCGGTGGGCGCCCGAGGTGAGCACGAGGATCGGCTCGTCGTCGATCGTGAACACGAGCGAGTTGGCGATCTGGCCGACCTCCACGCCGAGCGCGTCGGCGGCCAGCTGCGCCGTCGTCACGGCGTCGTCGAGCCAGACGATCCCGGGCGTGAGTCCGTGGACGGCGAGCGCATCGGCGACGCGGTCGACCGAGGGGTGCGAGAGGGTGGTCATCAACCGATCCTACGATCCGCGTAGAGTGCGACCGTGTCCTCCGCCCAGCCCTCGCACGAACGGCTCGCCCGCCGCCTCGGCCTCGCCGACGCCGTCGCGATCGGGCTCGCCGCGATGATCGGCGCCGGCGTGTTCGCGGTCTGGGCCCCGGCTGCCCAGGCTGCGGGCGCGGGCCTGCTCACCGGTCTCGCCGTCGCGGCGTTCGTCGCGTTCGCGAACGCCGGCTCGACCGCGCAGCTCGCCGTGCAGCACCCCGAGTCGGGCGGCGCCTACCGCTACGGGCGCGAACGGCTCGGACCGTGGCCGGGGTTCCTCGCGGGCTGGTCGTTCGTGATCGGAAAGACGGCGAGTTGCGCTGCGATGTCACTCACGGCAGCCGCCTACCTCGCGCCGCCCGGATGGCAGCGACCGATCGCCGTCGCCGCCGTGGTCGCGCTCGTCGGCGTGAACCTGCTCGGCATCACCCGCACCGCGCGCGTCGGCGCCGTGCTCGTCGCCGCCGTGATCGCCGTGCTCGCTCTCGTCGTCATCGCCGGGGTCGCTGCCGCGGCAACAGGCAGCACGGCGCTCGGCGCGACGTACGGGGACGCCGTGGTACCGCCGTTCGCACCCGGGCTGCCCGGCACGGTGTACGGAATCCTGCAGTCGGCCGGGCTCCTCTTCTTCGCGTTCGCGGGCTACGCACGCATCGCGACGCTCGGCGAGGAGGTGCGGCATCCGGCGCGCACGATCCCGCGGGCGATCATCCTGGCGTTCGTCGTCGTCGTGGTGGTCTACGCGGCTGTCGGTTCCGCCGCGCTCTTCGCACTCGGGCCCCGTCTGCTCGCGGCATCCGACGCACCGCTCGCCGACGTCGTCGCGGCCGCCGGATGGGGCTGGGCCGAGCCGGTCGTGCGCATCGCCGCGGGCGTCGCCGCGCTCGATTCACTCCTCGTGCTGATCGCCGGGATCGCCCGCACCGGACTCGCCATGGCGCGCGACGGCGAACTGCCCGCGGTGCTCGCGTCGGTGCATCCGCGCTCTCGAGTACCGCACATCGCCGAGCTCGCGGCCGGAGCCGCCGTCATCGTGCTCGTGCTCGCCACCGACCTGCGCGGCGCGATCGGATTCTCGTCGTTCGGCGTGCTGATCTATTACGTCGTTGCGAATCTCTCCGCCATCACCCAGCCGCGGGCGGAGCGTCGCATCCCCCGCTGGCTGTCGATCGCCGGTGCAGTCGGATGCCTCGTGCTGGTCGTCACGCTGCCGCTGCCGTCGATCGTGGCCGGCGTCATCGTGCTCGCCGTCGGGGCTGCCTACCGTCTCGCGAGCCGCGCCGTGCGACGTAGGCTGACGCAATGAGCGCAGACCCCTCGGCCCGAATCCTCACGATCGCCGGCATCCCGTCCCCCGTCGTCGACGAGCGCGCCTTCGTCGCCGCAGGCGCGGTCATCGTCGGCGACGTGCACCTCGCACCCGGCTCGAGCGTCTGGTACAACGCGGTGCTCCGTGCCGAGGCGGAGCCGATCCGGCTCGGTGAGGGCGCGAACCTCCAGGACACCGTCGTGTGCCACGTCGACGCCGGGTTCCCGCTCACGGTCGGGCGAGGCGTCTCGGTCGGCCACGGCGCCGTGCTGCACGGATGCACCGTCGAGGACGACTGCCTCATCGGCATGGGCGCCACGGTGTTGAACGGCGCCGTGATCGGCGCGGGCTCGCTCGTCGCGGCGGGAGCCGTCGTGCTCGAGGGCACGGTCGTGCCGCCCGGCTCGCTCGTGGCGGGCGTTCCGGGCAAGGTGCGACGAGAGCTCACGGACGATGAGCGAGCGGGCATCCGCCGGAACGCCGACGCCTACCTGCGTCACGTCGAGAAGCACACCGCCCCGGTGGACTGAGCGGCGCGACGAGGCGTCTCAGCCTCGAAGGGCGGCGTTCGGCAGACCGCCCACGCCCTGCAGGCGGCGCAGGCGGCGCACGACGTGCCGAGCCACCAGTCCCAATCCCCACGCGGCAGCGCCGAGCGGCTCGCGATCGTGCGACCCGAGCATCCGTCGCCGTTCGTACGCGTTGCGGAGCAGTCCGCCGGCGAGGTCGTGCCGCCGCTCGAGGCGCGGCAGCGGCACGATCTCGCGGGCCTCGGCGAACGCGTCGAGTCGCCCGAACCAGTCGTCCGCGTCGCAGCCATGGAAGTAGTTGTCGTTCGTCCATGCGGCATCCGCGTGCCTGAAGCGGCCGTGCACCAGGTCGTCGAGCGAACCGAACAGCCCGGACCCCTCGAACACGGTGTTGATCATCGCCGGCGACACGCCGAAGTCGTCGAGCAGGAGCGTCGGCAGGCGGAGCGCCACCGCCTCGAGGGCTGTGGTGGAGCTCACGGTCACGACGGCGTTCGCACGGGCGAGCTTCTCGGCCATGGGACCGTCTTCCACGACCAGGTTCGACGGCACTCCGTCGGCGACGTGGAGGAGGTCGGCGTAGTCGTGCTCCTCGAAGTGCGTCTGCGCCTCGCCCCGCCGCGCACGCACCTTCACGACGACGCGCTGTCCGGGATGCCGGCGCGCATACTCGGCGAGTGCCTCGAGCACCCGCACGCGGTCGTCGCGCTCGGTCGGCACCTTCGCCTGGGCGGCGAACACCAGGTCGGTTCGATCGGATGCCGCGGCGCGCCCGGCATCGCCTGCCGTTCCCCGACCGCCGGCCGGGATCCGATCGTCCGCCAGGAACGGGAGCGTCGCGAGCCCGAAGCGCCGGTCGACGCCGAGGTCGGCGGCGTTCGCCCGGAACTCTCGCACCTCACGACGACTGTGCAGCACGACGAGGTCGGTCTGCTCGCGGTAGACCACGGCCTTCGGCACGGCGGGGATCGTGAGGCCGGGGAACCCGCTCAGGAGCACAGGGCGATTGCTCCGACTCTCCAGCGTCGGCGCGACCACGCGCACGAACGGCCCGCGGAGCGACAGCAGCACGGCGTGCGGGTCGTCGCGGTCCACGAGCGCGCCCAGGTCGTCGAGGTGGAGCACGTGCACGTCGCCGGTCGTGAACCGCGTGCCGGCGAGGGCATCCGCGAGCTGCCGACGGCTCGGCAGCACGGGCGATGCGAGGACGACGAGGCTCGTCGTCCACGTCGCGGGCATCGTCGACGCGAGCGCTGCACCCCACTTCACGTAGGAGTCGGAGTCGGCGACGACGAGCAGGCGCCGCGTCGCGGCATCCGCTCGGTTCTCGATACGGCCCATCGGGCCCACTCGACCGCCGGAGCTCACACGAGCACCCGGCGGAGCTTCGCCTTCGCGGCCTCCTCGCCCGGGTACACGCGCTTCACACCGTCGCCGAGGGCTTCACCGATGATCCGGATGTCGCGCACGAGGTGGTCGAGTCCCTGCGGCTCGAGCGATGCGGCGTGGTCGGAGCCCCACATCGCGCGGTCGAGCGTGATGTGACGCTCCACGGCGACCGCTCCGAGGGCGACCGCGGCGAGCGAGATCTGCAGGCCGCGCTCGTGACCCGAGTAGCCGACGGGCACTCCGGGGAAGCGCCTCTTGAGCGCGGGGATCATGAGGAGGTTCGCCTCCTCCGAGGGCATCGGGTAGCTCGATGTGGCGTGCAGGATCACGAGCCGGTCGGTGCCCAGGATCTCGACGGCGCGGTCGATCTCGTCGAGGGTGGACATGCCGGTGGAGAGGATGACGGGCTTGCACGTGTCGCGCACCGCTTCGAGCAGCTCGACGTCGGTGACCGACGCCGAGGCGATCTTGTGCGCCACGACGCCGTACTCCTCGAGGTCGGCGACGGCGGGCACATCCCACGGCGACGCGAACCAGTCGATGCCGCGGAAGGCTGCGTGCTCCGCGAGCTCGGCGTACTCGTCGCGGCCGAACTCGACGCGGTGACGGTACTCGAGGTACGTCATCCCTCCCCACGGCGTCTCACGCAGGGTGAGCTTCATGTGCTCGGGCGTCGAGATGTCGGGTGTGCGCTTCTGGAACTTGACCGCCTGGGCACCCGACGCGGCGGCGACGTCGATGAGCTGCTTCGCGATCTCGGGGTCGCCGTTGTGGTTCAGGCCGATCTCGGCGATGACGTAGACGGGCTCGTACTCGCCGATGGCGGCGTGGCCGATGCGCACGGACATTCGGGGCTCTTCTCTCTTCAGGGTCGCGCCGAGGGCGCGGGGTCGTAGACGGCGGATGCCGCGGCTCGCGCCTCGCGCTGCCGGCGGGTCGGGTGGGCCGGGTCGAGCTCGCGCGCCTCGCGTGCGGCGGCGCGGGCAACATGTTCGCCCCGCCAGTCGTCGTCGACGGGAGCCGCGGCGGCGGTCGTCGCGGCGTGGGCGGCGAGCACGAGTTCGGCGAGCTCGCGCACCGCGCCGTGCCCGCCGTGCCGCTCGAGCACGTGGCGAGCGCGTTCGAGCGCGTCTGGCGCGGCATCCGGCACCGCCATCGGCCAGCCCACGATGTCCAGCGCCGGGATGTCGCCGCGATCGTTGCCGAGGTAGGCGATGCGGTCGAGGCGGATGCCGCGCGGCGCCGCCCACTCGCGCAGCGCGGCACCCTTGTCGGAGATGCCCTGAAGGAAGTCGACGCCGAGCTTCTCGGCTCGCCGCGACACCACGGGGTTGGCCTCGGCGGAGAGGATGAGCACGGGGATGCCGGCGTCGCGCAGCCGTGCCACGCCCGCGCCGTCGGCCCGGCTGACGCGCACCGATTCGCGTCCGAGCTCGTCGATGGTCGCGGTGTCGTCGGTGTGCACGCCGTCGAAGTCGGTCACGACCGCATCGACGTCGACGAACGGATGCCGCGGATCGGCTACCCACCCGGTGCCGGCGCCGGCACGTCGCGCGAGCGCCGCCGCGACCCCGCGCGCGAGCCGCCGGTCGACGCGCGGCGCGAGCGCCCGAGCCCGGGCGAGGTCGGCGGAGTCGTCGATCTCGATGGCGGTGTCGAAGTGCACGCGCTGCACGCCGATGCGCCCGAAGAACCGATGCCGCGCCTGGACGAAGCCGTCGGTGCGGAGCACGTAGAACGCCCCGGTCTCGAGGAACTCGGGCTCGCGGTCCTGCCGGCGCGGACGGTTCGACGGGTCGTGGTTCACGCCGACCGCGCTCGCACCGCTCGCGTCGTCGGCCTGCTCGTGCCACAGGAACCCGTGCGTCGGCGTCGCGGCGAACACCATGTCGCGCTCGCCGACCGCCACGCGCTCGACGGCGGCGTCGAGGTCGGCGGGATCGATGAACGGCGAGGTCGCCTGGATGAACACGGTGACGTCGCTCGCACCCTCCAGCACCTCGAGCGCATGCAGCAGCGCACTCTCACTCGACGCCGTGGCACTCGCCAGGTCGGCCGGGCGCTCGACGACCTCCGCCCCGGCCGCGCGGGCGACATCCGCGATCTCGTCGTCGTCGGTCGTGACGACGACCCGCTCGATGCTCTCCGCCGCGAGCGCGGCATGCACGGCCCGCGCGACGAGCGGCACCCCGCCGACGCGCGCCACGTTCTTGCTCGGCAGCCCCCGCGATCCGCCGCGCGCGGGGATGATCGCGATCGCCCCGGAATGGCTGAGCTCGGACCGCCCCGCCTGACCGGCCGTCTCGGTCGCCGCCCCCTGCGACACCGTCACGGCCGGCCTGCCGACCCTCTGCCCGTGATGTTCCTCAGGGCCGTGCGCGTCCCCACGCGCACCAGCCGGTCGCGGGCCGGGCCCGGCGGGGTCGGTCGAGCTCATGGGTCGAAGCTATGCGCGCGATGCGACCAACCGGTGCACGCCTGGTGAACGTCCGGCGACGGTCAGGCGACCACGGATTCGATGTCCACTTCCATCGACGCCGACGCCGATGCCGCAGGCACCTGCCCGCGGCATCCGTTCGCTCGTCGAATTCAGCGATCCGCTATCGGCGCAAGCGCAACTCCGCGGCCTTCACGACGTTCGCGAGCAGCATCGCGCGCGTCATCGGGCCGACCCCGCCGGGGTTCGGCGACAGGTGCCCGGCGACCGCCGCGACACCGGGGTCGACGTCGCCGGTCAGCTTTCCGCGACCCGTTTCCTCGTCTTGCACGCGCGTGATGCCGACGTCGAGCACCGCGGCACCCGGCTTCACCCAGTCGGCCTTCACGAGGTGCGGCACCCCGACGGCCGCCACGACGATGTCGGCCCGGCGAACCTCTGCCGCCAGGTCCTGCGTTCGCGAGTGCGTGAGCGTCACGGTCGCGTCGAGGCCCTTGCGCGTGAACAGCAGCCCGAGGGGGCGTCCCACCGTGAGGCCGCGGCCGACGACGGTCACGTGCCGCCCCCGGATCGGCACGTCGTAGCGACGCAGCATCTCGACGATGCCCGCGGGCGTGCACGGCAGCGGCGAATGCAGCTCGCCCTCGATGCCGAGCACGAGCCGGCCGAGGTTCGTCGGGTGCAGACCGTCGGCGTCCTTGTCGGGATCGATGAGCTCGAGCATCGCGTTCTCGTCGTGCCCGGCGGGCAGTGGCAGCTGCACGATGTAGCCGGTGACCTCGGATGCCGCATTCAGGTCGGCGATCGCCGCGCGCACGTCGTTCGTTGTCGCCGACGCCGGCAGGTCGACGCGGATCGACTCGATGCCCACCTCGGCGCAGTCGCGATGCTTGCCGGCGACGTACGAGCGCGACGCGGGATCGTCTCCCACGAGGAGGGTGCCGAGCCCCGGCACGACCCCGTGCGCCTTCAGCAGCTTGATGCGCGAGGCGAGCTCGGCCTTGACGGCCGACGCGGTCGCGACGCCGTCCAGCGTGATGGCGGTCATGTCGCCGCCTACTGGACGAGGCCCGGGTACAGCGGGAACGCCGCCGTGAGCGCCTCGACCCGCGCACGCAGCGCCGCGACATCCGCCCCGCCCTGCAGCGCGAGCGCGATGATGTCGGCGACCTCGGTGAACTCGGCGTCGCCGAAGCCGCGCGTGGCGAGCGCGGGGGTGCCGATGCGCAGGCCCGAGGTGACCATCGGCGGGCGCGGATCGAACGGCACCGCGTTGCGGTTCACGGTGATGAGGACCTCGTGGAGGAGGTCTTCGGCCTGCTGGCCGTCGAGCGCCGAGTTGCGCAGGTCGGCGAGCACGAGGTGCACGTCGGTGCCGCCCGTGAGCACGTCGACCCCGGCCGCGCGCGAGTCGTCTGACGTCAGGCGGTCGGCGAGGATCTGCGCGCCGCGGATGGTGCGCTCCTGCCGGTTCTTGAACTCCTCGGATGCCGCGACCTTGAACGCCGTGGCCTTCGCCGCGATCACGTGCATGAGCGGGCCGCCCTGCTGACCGGGGAAGACGTTCGAGTTGAGCTTCTTCGCGAGCTCCATGTCGCGCGCGACGATGAAGCCCGAGCGCGGGCCGCCGATCGTCTTGTGCACGGTGGAGCTCACGACATCGGCGTGCGGCACCGGGTTCGGGTGGAGGCCCGCGGCCACGAGTCCGGCGAAGTGCGCCATGTCGACCCAGAGCTTCGCACCGACCTCGTCGGCGATCTCGCGGAACGCGGCGAAGTCGAGGTGACGCGGGTAGGCCGACCATCCGGCGATGATGACCTGCGGCTTGTGCTCGAGGGCCTTGTCGCGCACCACGTCCATGTCGACGCGGAAGGTCTCGGGGTTCACGCCGTAGGACACCGCGTTGTAGAGCTTGCCCGAGAAGTTGAGCTTCATGCCGTGCGTGAGGTGACCGCCGTGCGCGAGCTCGAGGCCGAGGATCGTGTCGCCGGGGGTCGCGATCGCCGCGAGCACGGCGGCGTTGGCGGTGGCGCCCGAGTGGGGCTGCACGTTCGCGTACTCGGCGGCGAACAGCGACTTCGCGCGCTCGATCGCGAGCGACTCGGCGATGTCGACGTACTCGCAGCCGCCGTAGTAGCGGCGTCCGGGGTAGCCCTCGGCGTACTTGTTCGTGAGCACGGACCCCTGCGACTGCAGCACCGAGACGGGCACGAAGTTCTCGCTCGCGATCATCTCGAGGTAGTCGCGCTGACGACCGAGCTCCTGCTCGAGCACCTCGGCGATCTCGGGATCGACCTCCGACAGCGGCGCGTTGAAGACGGACTGGGAGACGGCGGTTTCGGCCAAGACTGGCTCCTTTGTGACTGGGACCTGCGGGGATGCTGCCTCGCGCGCGCCAGCGCCGAGGAATGCGTACCGGCCCAGGCGTGCGGTCGGTGCGTGCCAGTCGCTCCCCGATGGTGTCCATCTCAACGCCAGTCGCGACGCTCGCAAGCATAGCAACGGATGCCGCGGCCGGCGCGCTCCCGTCGACATCGACGCGTGCGCGGGCCGCCGCTCGAGCTCACCCGTCCTCAGCCGCTTTCGGCGGGTCGCGCCTGGGACTACGCTCCGGAACAGGCGCGGGCGTGCCGTGCCCACGATGCGAGCAGGAGGCGGACGATGTCCGGAGTAGTGCATTTCGAGATCCCGGCCGACGACCAGGACCGGGCGAGAACGTTCTATCGTGCCGCCTTCGGCTGGCAGCTGGACGGCGTGCCCGGGATGGATTACACGACCGTGGTGACCACGCCGGTCGACGAGGCGACGCAGCAGCCGCTCGAACCTGGTGCGATCAACGGCGGCCTGATGGAGCGCACAGACGATCTGCGGCACCCGGTCATCACCGCCGACGTCGACGACATCGACGCCGCCCTGAAGGAGATCGTCGCGGCCGGTGGCGCGGTGGTGCAGGCGAAGACCACGATCCCGGGCATGGGCTACTTCGGCTACTTCCGCGACACCGAGGGCAACGTGCTCGGGCTCTGGACCACGGCGCCCGACGCCACGGACGACGCGGAACCCGAGGAAGCGGCGCGGTGACGGATGCCGCGGCCCGCGCTCGGCTTACATGTCGAGGGAGCCGAACACGGTGAAGCGGCGCGCGGCATGGGTGCTCGTGGCAGCGCTCGCGGCGGCCGGCGCGGTCTGGGCCGGAGCGGCCCTGATCGGTGCGGCGACCGCGCCGCCCCCACCGGCGCCTGACATCGCGGTCGTTCCTCAACCGGTCGAGATCACGGGCGTCAGGGGCGAGGCGTTCCGGCTCGCGCCCGACGCGCGGGTCGTGATCGATGCCGAAGCGAGCGAGGCGGAGGTCGTGGCCGAGCAGCTCGCCGCCCTGCTGCGCCCGGCGAGCGGCCTCGAACTGCCGATCGTGAACGACGAGGCCGAGCCGGGCGACATCGCACTCGTGCTCGCCGCCGGCGAGGTCCCCGACGATCACGCCGCCGAGGGGTACCGGCTGCGAGTCGACGAGACGGGCATCCGCATCGGCGCGGCCACCGGCGCAGGGCTGTGGAACGGCATGCAGACGCTGCGGCAGCTCCTGCCGGCCGCCGTCGAGCGCGGCGATGTGCTCGCCGAGCCGCTCGAGGTGGTCGCGGTCGAGATCCTCGACCACCCGCGTTTCGCCTACCGGAGCGCGATGCTCGACGTGGCCCGCCATTTCTTCTCGGTGGAGGAGGTCGAGCGATTCATCGACGAGATCTCGATGTTGAAGATCAACACGCTGCACCTGCACCTCGCGAATGATCAGGGCTGGCGCATCGAGATCGAAGGCTGGCCGCTGCTCACCGAGGTCGGCGGCATGTACGAGGTGGACGGGGGTCCAGGCGGCTTCTACACGCAGGAGGAGTTCGCGGGGATCGTCGAGTACGCAGCCGAGCGGAACGTCACGATCGTGCCCGAGGCCAATATGCCCGGCCACGCGCACGCGGCCCTCACCGCATACCCCGAGCTCACCTGCGACGGCGTCGCCCCGCCGCCGCACACGCTCGCGGCCGGCGGAGGCAGTTCCCTCTGCCCGACCAGCCTCGAAGCCGAGCGGATGGCAGTCGACGTGATCCGCCAGCTCGCCGCACTGGCTCCCGGGCCCTACCTCCACCTCGGCGGCGACGAGGTGTCGGGCTACACCCAGGAGGAGTACGTCTACTTCATGGAGCTCACCGCGGCGGCTGCGGCGGAAGCGGGCAAGACCGTCGTCGGCTGGCAGGAACTCGGTGACTCCGATGCCCTTCCCGCCGGCACGATCGGACAGTACTGGGGCTACACCGAGCCCGACGAACTCGGCACCGAGCGCGTGCGGTCCTTCCTGGATCAGGGGGGCGCCATCGTCATGTCTCCGCCCGACGTCGCGTACCTCGATCAGGTGTACCCCGATTACCCCGCCGACTCGGTGCTCGGGGTCAGCTGGGCCGGAACGACGGATGTCGCAGACGCTTACGGCTGGGATCCCGCCCGGATCTTCGAGGGCGTCGGCGATGACGAGGTGCTCGGCATCGAGGGACCGCTCTGGACGGAGACGGTGGCCTCGATCGAGGACGTCGAGTTCATGGCCTTCCCGCGTCTCTGCGCCCTCGCCGAGATCGGCTGGTCGCCCGCGCCGGCAGGCGACGCGCACCGCGACTTCGACGAGTTCGCCCCGCGCCTCGTCGCCTTCCTCGAACGATTCGAGGAGCTCGGCGTGAACTTCCACCGCTCGGGCGACCTGCCCTGGTGAGGCTCCGCTACGGCGCCGCCTGTCGCCGTGAAGGCTACGCCGGGCGCGGCGGCGCCGAGGAGGCCCTGACGATGAGTTCCGGACGGAGCGGTTCCGCCGCGACCGGCTCGCGTTTCTCGATCATCTCGATCACGCGGGTCGCCGAGGCGCGCCCTTCGTCTTCGAACGGCTGACGGACGGTGGTGAGTGCGGGTGCCGCATACGCCGCGAGTGCGATGTCGTCGACGCTGACCACTGAGACGTCGTCGGGCACGGTTCGTCCGGCCTCGTGCAGGGCGCGGATCACGCCGAACGCCATCTCGTCGCTGGCGACGAACACCGCCGTGGCATCGGGGATGGCCGCGATCGTGCGCCCGGCACGGTAACCCGACTCCGGCGACCAGTCGCCCGGGATCACCGGAGGCGGCGTCAGCCCGCGCTCGCGGAGCACGTCCTCCCATTCCTCGCGACGCGCGTTGGACTCCTGCCAGAACTCGTCACCCGAGACGTGCCAGACCGAGCGGTGGCCCAGGTCGAGCAGGTGCTCGGTGGCCACGCGAGCGATCGCCCGCTGGTCGACGAGCGCGTCGGGACCCGAGCCGTCCGTCTGGCGGTGCCCGACGGTGGGCGTGCGCTCGGTGCGGGAGCCCAGCGTCTCGGCGAGGTACCCGACGGGTGCCAGGATCACGATCCCCTCCGCCCCCTGGCGTTCGAGGCGATCGAAGGCGCCGATGAACGCGGCGGGCCCCGCGCGGTGGGCGACGCTCGCCGTGGTCACCGCATATCCCTCCTCGGCGGCGACCGCCTCGATGCCGAGAAGGATCGCGCTGGTCGAGTAGCGGGCTGTCGAGACGAAGATGACGCCGATCGTCCGAGTGCGCCCGGTCGCGAGCGACGCGGCCGCCGCGTGCAGCCGGTACCCGACCTCATCGACTGCCGCCATGACACGACGCGCGGTCTCGGGGCGCACATTCGACTGCCCCGAGACCACTCGGGACACCGTCTGCGTCGAGACCCCTGCCGCTCGCGCGACATCGACCTGACTCGGTGCTCGGTCCTGCTGTGGGCGACGTGGCATGTGCTCATCGTAGTGAGCGTTCCCCGGCGACGGCGATGGCACCGCGCACAACCGCGGAAATCACGATAATGTGAACGCAAACATTCTTTACGTAAGGGCCTTGCCGCCCACAAGTCCAAGGAGGCCGCCGCATGACCGCGACCGACACTCGAGCAAGAGTTGCGCCAGTCGCTGCGCTCACATACCGCGACAATTCGCTGTGGCGGCGTGGTCGGCCCCACCGGATGCTCGCCGGCGCGATCCACTATTTCAGGGTGCACCCCGACCAGTGGGAGGACCGGCTTCGCCGGCTCGCGGCGATGGGGGCGAACACGGTCGACAGCTACATCCCATGGAACTTCCACGAGGAGACCGAAGGCGAGCCTCGGTTCGACGGTTGGCGCGACGTGGAGCGATACATCGGGCTCGCCGGAGAGGTCGGCCTGGACGTGTACGTGCGCCCCAGTCCGTACATCTGTGCGGAATGGTCGAACGGCGGTCTTCCCGCCTGGCTCACCGGGCGAACGCGCGGCATCCGCACCAGCGACCCGGAGTACCTGCGGGCGGTCGAGGCGTGGTATGCGGAGCTGCTCCCCCGGCTCGTGCCGTTGCAGGCCGCCCACGGCGGTCCGATCGTCGCGGTGCAGATCGAGAACGAGTACGGCTCGTTCGGGTCGGATCGCGCCCACCTGGAACACCAGCGCGACCTGATGCGCGCACACGGCATCGTCGAGTTGTTCACCACGGCCGACGGCATCACCGCCGACATGCAGCGACACGGTTCGGTCGAGGGTGCGCTGCCGACCTTCACCTTCGGCACCGGCGTGGCCAAGGCCCGCCGCCTCGCGCCCGACGGGGCGGCGTTCATGTGCAGCGAACTGTGGGGCGGATGGTTCGATCACTGGGGCGAGCGGCATCATGTGCGCAGCGCCGAGAGCATGATCGGCACGGTCGATGACCTGCTCGCAGCGGACGGCTCCGTCAGTCTCTACATGGCGCACGGCGGCACGAACTTCGGGCTGTGGAACGGGGCGAACTGGGACCGCGTCCTGCAACCGACCGTGACGAGCTACGACTCCGACGCACCCATCGCGGAAGACGGAACGCTCGGGGCGAAGTTCGACGCACTGCGCGCGTCGTTCGCACCGTTCCATGACGGTCCGCTGCCGGCGATCCCCCCTGCGCCGCGATTCCAGCCCGCACAGTCCGTGCCGCTCACAGCCGAGGTCTCACTCATCGAGGCGCTGCGATCGATCCCGGCCGGTGAACCGCAGGCGGCGACGCTGACCTTCGAAGACCTCGGCGTCGCCGACGGAGTCGTCGTCTACGAGGCGGTCGCCGAGCTCCCCGAGGGCGCGGTGCTCACCATCGACGGGCTGCACGATCGCGCCGGCGTCTTCGTCGACGGTCGGCGCATCGCGACGCTCGAGCGCGACGGACGAACGAGCGTCGAGATCGGGGGGAGCGCACGTACGGCCGTGGTCACGATCGCGGTGGAGAGCCTGGGTCGCATCAACTACGGTCCGCACATCGGCGAGCGGAAGGGCATCCTGCACGGGGTCCGGCTCGGCAATCGCTTCGTGCACGGATGGACGCACCGCGTGCTGCCGCTGGGCGCGTGGCATCCGATGGGCAACGCTGGCGCCGACGGCGTGGCATCCGCTGTGATCGAGGTCTCGGAGCCGGCCGACGCGTGGCTGGCCTTCCCGGGCGGAGCGAAGGGCATGGTCTGGCTCAACGGCTTCCTGCTCGGACGCTACTGGGAGGCCGGGCCCCAGGTGACCCTGTACGCGCCGGCGCCCCTGTGGCGCGAGGGGCGCAACGACGTGCGCGTGCTCGACCTCGACCGCCTCGGCACCGCCGTCGAGGTGCGGGATCGGCCCGAGCTCGGTGAGCGCGAGGAGTTCATCGGCTCCTGATGGCATGACGAAAGCGAGGCCCGCGGCATGCCGCGGGCCTCGCTGTTCTTGGAGCTGGCGATCAGCCCTTGACCGCGCCCGCGGCCAGGCCCGACCGCCAGTAGCGCTGCAGGCTGAAGAAGAGGATGATCAGCGGGATCACGCCCAGCAGCGCACCGAGCATGACGGCGCCCTTGTCGGGGTCGAAGTAGCTCACCATGCCGAACAGGCCCAGCGTGACGGGCTTCAGTTCCGGTGACGACACCATCAGAAGCGGCAACAGGAAGTTGTTCCAGGTTGCCACGAAGATGAACAGGAAGATCGTCACCATCGCCGGGGCGAGGAGCCGGAGCACGATGGTGAAGAAGATGCGTGCCTCGCCGGCCCCGTCGATGCGAGCGGCCTCGAGCAGCTCCGTCGGCACCGAGCTCTGCGCGTAGACCATGCCGAGGAAGACCCCGAACGGCGAGACCGCAGAGGGAATGATGATCGCCCACACGGTGTCGACCAGGCCCAGCGCGTGGAACTCGATGTACAGCGGCACGGTGAGCAGCGCGACGGGCATGAGCAGACCCGCCATGATGACGCCGACCGCGATCTTCCTGCCGGGGAACGCGAACTTGGCGATCGCGTACCCCGCCATGACGGCGAACAGGGTGCCGACCACGCCGGCCGTCACCGAGTAGAAGATCGAGTTGCCGACCCACTGCCAGAAGAGTCCCTGGGTCCAGGCCATGAGGCTCTCGTAGTTCTCGGCGAGGTTCCACTCCGCGAACCAGAACCCGAAGGTCGAGACCAGGTCACGGTTGTTCTTGGTCGAGGCGACGAAGAGCCAGAAGACCGGAACCAGGAAGTACAGGGTGGCGATGACGAGGGCGATGATGCCGAACGCCTTCGCAATGGGGCTCGGGGCTACCGCCTTCGGCGGGGCATCCGCAGCGGACTTCGCCGAACGGCTCCGAACGGTCTCGATCAGCGTCGTCGCACTCATGCGACGTCTCCCTTCCGGCGCTGCAGCAGCGCATACACGATCGCGAGCACTCCGGCGATGACCGCCATCAGCAGTGAATAGGCAGAGGCGATGCCGGTGCCCGACGGCGAGACCGCGCCGAGCAGCGAGTTGTAGGTGAGCATCATCGGCGTAAAGGCCTTGCCCATCCACGGGTTCGCGCTCTCCATGATGACGGGCTCGTTGAACAGCTGGATCGTGCCGATGATCGACAGCAGCACGGCGAGGAGCGCGGCGCCGCGCACGAGCGGCACCTTGATGCGCGTCGCGATCTGCCACGAGGATGCCCCGTCGATGCGCGCCGCCTCGTACAGGTCGCGCGGAATGGCCTGCAGCGCGGCCAGGAAGATCAGCATGTTGTAGCCCGTGTAGGTCCACGTCGTCATGTTCGCCATCGAGAAGAGGACGATTCCCGGGCCCATGAGGTCGGTGCCCTCGGGAAGGTAGTCCATGAAGGGCGATACCTCAGGGGTGTAGAGGTAAAGCCACATCATCGCGGCGATGATGCCCGGGATGGCGAACGGAAGGAAGAACGAGAGGCGGAAGAAGCCGGGACGGCGCACGATGAACGAGTCCAGCAGCAATGCCAGGAAGAGTGCCGCGATGATCATGACCGGGATCTGGATCGCCGCATACAGCACGACTCTGCCCATGCCGGTCCAGAACGATGCGCTGCCGATCGCGAGCGCGAAATTGTCGAACCCGACGAACGTGTCGACGAGTTCGCCGCCGCCGTACAGGCCATCGCCCGAGGGCTGCTGCGCGAACAGCGACGACTGGATCGAGACGAGGATCGGAATCAGGAAGACGACGACGAAGAGGATCGCGAAGGGCAGCATGAACAGCCATCCGGTCACCGCTTCCCGCCGGCCGCGACGTCGGCGACCTCTCGTGGGCGCGGGCGCGGGCGCGTCGGCGGCCGCAGGGGCGGCCGCGGGGGTGGTGAGGGTCATGGTTCTCCCGTCCGATGAATGGCGCCGGCGGAGGCACGACGTGTCGTGTCCTCCGCCGGCGCGGTGTCAGTCGTCTCCGATCGTCACTCGGCGACCGGCAGACCGAGGTCTTCGAGCGTCGCGACCGCGGTGGTCTGCGCCGTGGTGAAGATGTCGGCGACCGTGGCCGAGCCGCCGGCGACTCCCGAGGCGGTCTCGTTCATCGGGGTCAGCGACGCGAAGCCGGGAGCGTACACGAAGTCGGGGTTCAGGTTGGCCGATGCCTCTGCGAGCTCGGCGAGCACGTCCTGGTCACCGAACTGGCGCAGCATCTTCTCGCTGGTCTGAGGCGTGCCGTTCGCGGCGACGACGAGGCCCTGCGAAGCGAGGTCGTCGACCTGCGTGTTGAACCAGGCGTTGAACTCCATCGCCTCGGCAGGGTGCTCGCAGCCCTTCATGACGGCCACGCCGGAGCCACCGTCAGGGCCGGTCATCGCGCCCGCACCGAAGTCGGGCAGCTGCGCGACACGCCACTGACCCTCGGCGGGCGTGCCGTCGAGCGAGTCGAGGAGGAAGCCGGCCTCCCACGCGGCGCCGACGTGGCCGATGAGGCTGCCGTCGTTGAGCGCAGCCGGGAAGCCCTCGCCCCAGCGCTCCGTCACCACGACCTGCTTGTTGTCGACGAGGCCCTGCCAGAGTGCGGCGACCGTCTGCGAGCCTTCACCCTCGGTGTCGACCTTCCACTCGTCGCTCTCGGTGGTGAACCAGGTGTCACCGGCGGCGGCGGCCTGGGCCGACAGCCAGTACTGCGCCTCGTCGGGCGTGAACGCGGCGATGTACTTGCCCGCGGCGGCCGAGGTTGCGGCTTCGCTCGCAAGCTGCTCGATCGTCTCGGGAACGGCGAGGCCGAGCTTCTCGAACTCGGTCGCGTTGTAGAAGTACACGAGGGGGCCGGTGTCCTGCGGCAGGCCGACGACGGCATCGCCGACGGTCATCAGGCTGTACGCGCCGGCGGAGAAGTCATCGGCGTACTTGGCGGCTTCGTCGGCCACGTCCTCGACCAGGCCCTTGACGTACATCTGCGGCACCTCGGCGTAACCGAGCTGCGCGAGGCAGGGCCCGGTTCCGGCGTTGAGGTCGGTCTCGAGCTTCAGGATCATGTCGGTCGCCGCGCCGTCGAACTTGGTGGCCGTCACCTGGATGTCGGGGTTCTCCTCGTTCCACCGATCGACGATCTCGTTGACCGGCGTCATGCCCTCGCCGTCGGGGAGACGGTGCAGGTAGGTGATCTCGACCGGTTCGCCGTCGCCGCCGCCCGTCGAGCCGCCACCGGCGCTGCAGGCCGCGAGCCCGAAGGCGGAGATCGCCGCCACCGCCGCGAAAGCGGCGGAACGCGCGAAGCGAATCTTGGATGTCATGTTGTCGCTCCTCTTTGAGGTGATCGCCGCCCCGTGGTGCGCGGGGCGGATCCATCGGCTGACGCGGTGCACTCGCGTGCGTTCCATCTCCGTCAGAATAATGTTTGCGTTCACAATATCTATTTTTCGCTGGATTTCAAGTCCGAATCGACACCGTTAGCACGAAATGTACAGCGCGAACACGATTCGCCACGGCGACCCCGACGATGCGAGGGCGGTCGCCCGGCCAGGACGGAGTGACCGTGACCGGCATCGTTCCAGCCCCGGCCTCGCCGACCTTGCAGGACTCCGTCGAACCGTTCCGGCTCGACGCACGGTCTCGCATCGTCGCGCCCGACGCGGCACGGTCGGTCGGCGCCGGCTTCGGCGTCGAACTGCGCGCCCGCCACGGGCTACGACCTTCCGGAGGACGGCGATGCCGCGGCATCCGACATCTCGCTCGTGATGGTCGATCGCGACGTCACGCCCGCTGAGACCGGCGCCACGGGCGCGGCCGACGAGTCGTACACCGTCGACGTATCGGGCCGCGGGGTCCGGATCGAAGCGCGTGCGCCGGTCGGAGAGCGGGTCGCCGCGCTTGGCTCCCACCGGGATGCCGCGGGAACGGGATGGCCGGAACAGGCTACTTCACGCTGCCCGCAGTGAGGCCGCCGACGAGGCGCTTCTCGATGAGCATGAACAGCACCACCACGGGGATGATCGCCACGATCGACACGCCGAACACGTACTGCCACGACGTCTCGTACTGACCGACGAACTTCGTGAGCGCCACGGAGAGCGGCTGGTTTCCGGCCGTGGAGAGGATCACGAGCGACGCCGCGAACTCGTTCCAGCAGGCGACGAACGTGAACACGATCGCCGTCACGATGCCGGGCCAGACCAGCGGCAGGTTGATCTTGAAGAGCACGGTCATGCGGCCCGCGCCGTCGATCTGCGCCGCCTCGTCGACCTCCTTGGGCACGCCCGCGAAGAACGAGTGCATGATCCACACCGCGAACGAGAGGTTGAACGCGGCGTTGATGAAGATCATCGCCGCCCAGGTGTCGATCATGCCGAGCGCGACGAACTGCCGGAAGAGGCCGGAGGTGAGCACCGCGGGCTGCAGCATCTGCGTGACGATCACGAGGAAGAGGAACACCATGCGGCCCGGGAACTTGAACCGCGCCGTGTAGTAGGCCGCGGGCATCGCGACGAGGAGCACGAGCAGGGTCGCGAACACCGAGATGATGATGGTCGAGACGAGGTTCTGCGGCAGCGGCGTCTCGGGCGTCGACCACATGTTGATGTAGTTCTCCCAGTGCCACTCCGTGGGGAAGTAGGTGGGATCGACCGAGCGGATCTGCGCCTTCGTCTTCACCGAGCCGAAGAACATGATGACGTACGGCAGGATGAAGACGAGCAGCACGATGAGCCCTGCGAGCATGCGGAGGAGCAGCTTGCCGAGCGGCACCTGGTCTTCGGTGTAGCGCCGTTTGCGAGCGGATGCCGCGGGCGGGGCGATCGTCTCGAAGGCGGGGGCGGTGACGGCCATCTCTCAGACCTCCTTCATGGGCTTGACGGCCTTCACGTACACCGCCACGATCACGATGACGATGACGAAGGCGACGACCGAGAGCGCACTCGCGACGTCGACCTTGTGCTGGTTCTGGATGTACTTGAAGATCATCGTCATGATCGTGTCGGCGTCGTAGCCGGGGATCGAGCCCGTCATGACCTTGAGGATCGGCAGCGAGTTGAACACGTTGATGATGTTGATGAGCACGGCGACGCTCAGGGCGCTGCGAAGCTGCGGGAGCACGACGCCGAAGTAGGTGCGAGCGGGGCCCGCGCCGTCCATCTTGGCCGCCTCGAGCACCTCGCCGGGCACGGTCTGGAGTCCCGCGAGGATCGTGTACGTGGTGAACGGCAGCGACACGAAGATGGCGACCACGATCGACCAGGCGAATGCCGTCTCGGGGTTGCGGGTCCAGCCGTAGCCCTCGGGCGTGGCGATCAGGCCGATGTCGACGAGGAACTTGTTGATGATGCCGAAGTACGGCTCGAGTCCGTAGTAGACGACCATCGTCGTCATCACCACGGATGCCGCCCACGGGATGATCACCGCGAGGCGCACGATCCGGCGGCCGGGGAACGCCTTGTTCAGGATCTGGGCGAGCCCGAGGGAGATGACGACGGTCACGGCGACGACCACGACGACCCACACGATCGTGCGGAGGAAGATCGGCCAGAAGTACGGGAACGTGAAGACCTCGATGTAGTTGTCGAGGCCGACGGAACCCTTGTCCACACCCGAGATGGAGATGTCCCGGGTCGAGTTGTAGAACATGACGACGGCTGGGAACAGCACGACGCCGAAGATGAGGATCAGCGCGGGGCCGATCCAGGGCAGGGATGCAAGGAGCTCTCGCCCTCCGGGACGCTTGGGCCCGGGCTCGCCGCCGGTGGGCGAGGCGCCCGGCCGGCGGCCTCGGCCGCCGGGGCGGGAGCGGCCGTCGGCCGCCCCCGCCTGGGTCGATGACACATCGGATGTGGTGCTCATGATTCGGTGGTCACCGATCCTTCCGGGTGCTGGGATCGTGCTCGGATCAGCCCGCGTCGACCTGGGTCTGGATCTCGGTCAGGACCTCCTGGGCGGGCTTGGTCTGGATCTGTCCGAAGAGCGCCTTGAACGCGGCATCCGCCGACGACCAGGCGGGGTTGGTGGTCGGGTAGAACTGCGCGTCGGGGAGCACGTCGAGGAACGGCTTGAGCGCCTCTTCACCGCCGAGCTCTTCCGATCCCGACTTCGTGACCGGCAGGAAGCCCTCGGCCTGCACCCACGGCACGTACACGTCGGCCGTGTAGAAGTAGTCGAAGAACTTCGTGATCGCGTCCTGCTTGTCGCCGTCGTTCTGGAAAGCCATGAGCTGGTCGCCGACGCCGACGGTCATCGGGCTGCCGTCCTGCGTCGGGATCGGAACGATCGAGTAGTCGAGCTCGGGGTTGTCCTCGGCGAGCTTGCCGACGTACGGCGGGAGCCCGACCTGCATGCCGAGCTTGCCCTGCACGAAGATGTCGAACAACGGCGTGCGATCGGTCGCTCCGGGGTCGGCCTGGGTGGCGCCCGCGTCGATCATCTTCTTGATCTGCTCGGCGCCCGGCAGGTTCGCCGGGTCGTCGATGGTGATCTCCGATGCATCGCCGAACGTGCCGCCACCGCCCCAGAGCCACACGGCCGCCTCGGCCTGCGCCTCCTCGGAACCGAGCGGCATGCCGTAGCCGGCGACGCCGCCGCCGAGCGCGGAGACCTTCGTTGCGGCGTCGAGCAGCTCGTCCCACGTCGTGGGCGGCGCCGCGACGCCCGCCTGCTCGAGGAGCGCGTTGTTGACGAAGAGTGCCCGAGCGGAGGCGATGAAGGGCAGCGCGTACGGCGCCCCCTCGAACTCCACGGTCTTGAGGAAGCCCTCATCGAAGTCGGCGAGGGTCTCGGACGAGACGACCTCGTCTGCCGGATAGAGCAGGCCGTCGCCGGCGAAGCCGACGAACGGGCCGCCGTTGTAGATGTCGGGTGCCTCGCCGCCCTGGACCTTGGTGGTGATGACCGACTCGAGGTTGTCCCAGGACTGCACCTCGAGCTTGACGTCGATGTCGGGGTTCTCCTCCTCGAAGCCAGCGATGACCGTCTCCCAGTTCGCCTGGGTCGCGTCGGAGTAGCTCGGGACGAGCATGTCGAGGGTCGTCGTGCCGTCGGCGGCAGTGTCGCCGCCCGTGCCGCCGCCGAACCCGCAGGACGCGAGCGTCAGCGACGCGGCCGCGGCGACCGCGACTGCGGCGCTGAGACGCAGTGACTTCTTCATTGTGCTTCCTCACTCTGGTGGATGGGGGCACCTGACGCAGCTGAGCCTCGCGCGACGGTGCGTACGGTCGGGAATCGTGGAGTCGAGCGAACCCGAACCTTGATGCTTCCTGACTGTTTCGCCGAATAACGATCATCTTCGTTCATTCGACGCAGGGCAATCTATGACGGATGCCTCGCGGCCGTCAAGCCGCGAAACACATTTGTTACGAGATTTTGTTCAGGTTCCTCACAAACCCGGCAGCAGGTCCGTCATGCGAAAAACAATCGCTCGACTGATCGATAGACATCCGGAATGGTCATCTGTAATCATTGAATCGTCATGCCGCCGCGGCTCGCCGCGTGACGGACCACTCACCCCACCTGGAGCATCGATCGTGAGCGAACCACAGACCCCCGCCGCCCCCGCAGCCCACATGGCGGCCGAGCTCGCCTCCCAGCCCGAGACCTGGGCCCGTGCGGCGTCGCTCACGGCCGAGCAGGCGCTGCTCCCGGCATCCGGCGCGCGCATCGCGGTCGTCGGCTGCGGCACCTCCTGGTTCATCGCGCAGTCGTACGCATGGCTCCGCGAAGCCGGCGGCCACGGCGAGACCGATGCCTTCGCGGCATCCGAGGCCTTCGTCGACCGCGGCTATGACGCGGTCGTGGCGCTGACCCGCTCGGGCACCACGAGCGAGGTGCTCCAGCTGGTCGAGGGCATTCGCGGCCGCGTGCGCACCGTGGGCGTCATCGGCGACGCGTCCTCCCCGCTCGTCGATCTGGTCGACGATGCCGTGACCCTGCCGTTCGCCGACGAGCGCTCGGTCGTTCAGACCCGCTTCGCGACGACGGCGCTCGCCCTCTTCCGCGCGTCGCTCGGCGAGGACCTCGGCGGCGCCGTCGCCGACGCCGAGCGCGCGATCGGCGAGGAGCTCGACCCCGAGCTCGTCGGAGCCGAGCAGTACACCTTCCTCGGCCGCGGCTGGGCCGTCGGCCTCGCCCACGAGGCGGCGCTCAAGATGCGCGAGGCCTCGCAGTCCTGGACCGAGTCGTACCCCGCGATGGAGTACCGGCACGGACCGATCTCGATCGCGGCGCCCGGCCGTGTCACGTGGCACTTCGGCGACGCGCCTGCCGGCCTCGGCGACGAGGTCGCCGCGACCGGCGCCCGCTTCGAGGCGGGCCGTCTCGACCCGATGGCCGAGCTCGTCCGCGCGCAGCGCGTGGCGCTCGAGCGCGCCAGGGCGAAGGGGCTCGACCCCGACTCGCCTCGCAACCTCACCCGCTCGGTCATCCTCGCGGGCTGATGCACGGATTCCAGGCACCGGACGCCGTGGTCGCCGCGACCCCGACGACCACGCCCGCTGCCCTCCTCGGCGCCGGCGAGGCGGTGCTCGCCTTCGACGTCGGCGGCACCGACACGAAGTCCGCGCTCGTCGACCGGCACGGCCGGCTCCTGGGACTGCGCCGCACGCCGACCCCGCGTGACGAGAGCGACCCCGCCGGCGCGGTCGTGGCGTCGCTCGCCGCACTCGTCGGCGAGCACCTGGCCGAGGCGTCCGACGTGCACCCGGTCGCGGCCGGCGTGAGCGTGCCCGGGCTCGTCGACGAGCGCTCAGGCGTCGGGGTCTTCGCCTCGAACCTCGGCTGGCGCGACGCACCGATCCGCGAGCTCGCCGAGCGCGCGCTCGGGCTCCCGGTCGCGTTCGGGCACGACGTGCGCGCGGCGGGCGACGCCGAGCACCGGCTCGGCGCGGCGCAGGGCTACGGCGACGTCGTGGTGCTCGCGATCGGCACGGGCATCGCCGGCTCGCTCGTGCTCGGCGGCCGTCCGTACGCCGGCGGCGGCTATGCGGGCGAGCTGGGTCACGCGCTGAGCGATCCCCTCGGCGAACGGTGCGCGTGCGGGGCGATCGGATGCCTCGAGACCATGGCGTCGGCCAGCGCGATCGCGCGCAGGTACACGGCGGCGTCGGGTGTCGCGGTGCGCGGCGCACGCGAGGTGCTCGCCGCGGCCGAAGCCGGCGACGCCGACGCCCGGCGCATCTGGGACGACGCGGTCCGCGCCCTCGCCGAGGAGCTCGCCCGACTCGTCGCGATCCTCGCCCCCGAGGCGGTCGTGATCGGCGGCGGGCTCGCGCAGGCCGGCGCCGCGTTGTTCGAGCCGCTCGGCGAGCGTCTCGACGCGCTGCTCAGCTTCCATCGCCGGCCCGTGCTGCTGCACGCCAGGCTGGGCGACGACGCGGGCCTGCTCGGCACCGCGCTCGCCGCTCGCGACCTCGCCGCGGCGATCGACCGGGAGGGCACGCCGTGATCCTCACCGTGACCCCGAACCCGGCGCTCGACATGACCTGGCACGTCGACGGCCTCACGCCGGGCCAGACGCATCGGGTGCCCGCCGGTGCGTCCCGCGCGGGCGGCAAGGGCCTGAACGTGGCCCGCGTGCTCCACGCCGAGGGGCACGACGTGCTCGCCTTGGCGACGGCGGGCGGCGCGACCGGCGCGGAGTTCACGGCCGAGCTCGCGGCATCCGGCGTCCCGCACCGACTGCTGCCGGTCACCGCGCCCACCCGGCGCAGCATCGCCGTCGTCGACGACCGCAGCGGCGACACCTCGATCCTCAACGAGGTCGGCGCCACCTTGGACGCCGCCGATGCCGCCGCCCTCCTCGGCGAGGCCGCTCGTCTCGGGCGGAACGCCCGCGCGGTCGCCGTGTCGGGGAGTCTTCCTCCCGGCTTCGGCACCGACGACCTCGGCGACCTCGTCGCCGACCTCGTTCGCGCGGGCACCCCGGTCGTCGCCGACACGAGCGGCCCCGGACTCCTCGCCACCGCACGGGCCGGCGCCCACGCGCTGAAGCCGAACCGCGAAGAGCTCGAGTGGGCCACCGGCCGCTCCGACCCGCTCGACGGCGCGCGCGCCCTGCTCGAGCTCGGGGCACGCCTCGTGGTCGTCTCGCTCGGCGCCGACGGGCTCGTCGTCGCCGGGCGAACCGGTGACGCCATCCACGCCCGGCTGCCGAGACCCCTGCACGGCAACGCCACGGGCGCCGGCGACGCCGCCGTGGCCGCCATCGTCGCGGCGCTCGCCTCGGGCGACGACCTCGGAGCCGACACGGATGCCGCGGCCCGCGCCCGCACCGACCTCGCCCGCCGCGCGACCGCGTGGTCGGCCAGTGCCGTGCTCATGCCCCTTGCGGGCGAGCTCTCGCCGCGGCATCCGGAGCTCGAGGCCGAGGTCGTCGTCGCGCCGTTCGCAGAGTTCCGTCCGACAGCAGAGTTCCAGCCGACCGCCGGCACCCAGCCGACCGAGAATCGCATCATCACCGAGGAGCACTCGTGACCCTGACCCCCACCCGCACCATCCTCGACGAGGCGCACGCCGCCGGACGCGGCGTCGGCGCGTTCAACGTCGTGCACCTCGAGACCGCCGAGGCGCTCGCCGGCGCCGCCGAAGCGGCGGGCCTGCCGGTCGTCCTGCAGCTGTCGGAGAACTGCATCCGCTACCACGGCGCCCTCGAGCCCATCGCGCTCGCGACCCTCGCGATCGCCGAGGCGTCGACGGCGCCGATCGCGGTGCACCTCGACCACGCGGAGGACCCCGAGCTCGCCCTCCGAGCGATCGACCGCGGCTTCGGCTCGGTCATGTACGACGGCGCGAAGCTCGGCTTCGCCGACAACGTCGCGACGACCCGCCGGGTGGTCGGGCATGCGGATGCCGCGGGCGTGCTCGTCGAGGCCGAGCTCGGCGAGATCGGCGGCAAGGACGGCGCCCACGCGCCCGGCGTGCGCACCGACCCCGGCGAGGCCGCCCACTTCGTCGCCGAGACCGGCGTCGGCGCACTCGCGGTCGCGGTGGGCTCGTCGCACGCGATGACCGAGCGCACCGCCGCGATCGACCTCGACCTCGTCGAGCGGCTCGCCGGCGCCGTGCCGGTGCCGCTCGTACTGCACGGGTCGTCGGGCGTCTCCGACGACACGATCGTGCGCAGCATCCGCGCCGGTCTCACGAAGATCAACGTGTCGACCCACCTGAACGCCGGCTACACCGCGGCGATCCGGGACCACCTGTCGCAGCATCCGTCGGTCGTGGACTCGCGCAAGTACACCGCGGCCGGCCGTGACGCCGTCGAGCGCGAGGCCGCGCGCCTGCTCACGCTCTTCGCCTCCGCCCCGCTCGCCTCCGCCCCGTTCGCCTCCAGCGCGAAGGAGAACGGATGAATCGCGCCGAACGCCTGAGCGCCGTGCTCGACCTGCTCGCCGAGGGCGGCCAGATCGAGGTCGACGCCATCGTCGACCGTCTCGACGTCTCCCCCGCCACCGCACGTCGCGACCTCGACGCCCTCGCGCAGCAGCAGCTCCTCACCCGCACGCGTGGCGGCGCCGTCGCCCACTCGGTGGCGTACGACCTGCCGATCCGGTACAAGAACCAGCAGAACCCGGTCGCGAAGGCGGCGATCGCGCACGCTGCGAGCGCCCTCGTGCCGCGCGGGGCGGTGATCGGGCTCTGCGGCGGCACCACCGCGACGGCGATCGCCGACGCGCTCATGGCCCGAGCCGACATCATGGAGCCCTCGCACGACCCGAGCCTCACCGTGGTGACGAACGCGATCAACATCGCGATGCAGCTCGCGATGCGCCCGCAGATCAAGACGGTCGTCACGGGCGGTGTCGTGCACGCGCGGTCGTACGAGCTCGTCGGCTCGTACACCGATGCCGTGCTCGGCAGCATCACCCTCGACTACGCGTTCATCGGCGTGAACGGCATCGACCCCGTCGTGGGCCCGACCTCGCACGATGAACGCGAGGCCGCGGTCAATGCGCTCATGGCGTCGCGGGCTGCGCACGCCGTGATCGTCGCCGACTCGTCGAAGCTCGACAAGCGGGCGTTCGCGGCGATCGGCACCGGCCGTCTCTTCTCGACGCTCATCACCGACCGCGGGGCGACGTCCGAGCAGTTGGCGGGTCTCGCCGACCGGGGCTTCGACGTTATCGTTGCCGAGTGAGCACTTCCGCGACCGTCATCCACTCAGCCCGGCTCGTCAGCGGGCACGACACGGTCGCCGACGCGTGGGTGCGCTTCGAGGGCGACCGCGTGGCGCAGACGGGCATCGGCGACACCTGGCGTGATACGGCATCCGCCGAAGCCTCGGTCACGGATGCCGCGGGCCGCCACCTCGTGCCCGGATTCATCGACCTGCACTGCCACGGCGCCGGGGGCGCCTCCGTCGAGGAGGGCGAGGCGGCGATCGAGACCGTGCTCGCCGTGCACAACGCCCACGGCACGACCCGCTCGGTGCTCTCGCTCGTGACGGCGCCCGTCGATGCGCTCACGGGGCGCCTCGAGACGATCGCCCGCGTCGCGGCATCCGACCCTCGCGTGCTCGGCGCGCACCTCGAGGGGCCGTTCCTCGATCACGAGTTCCGCGGGGCGCACGACCCCGTCCTGCTGCGCACCGCTGATGCGGCATCCGTCGATCACCTGCTCGAGGCGTCGAACGGGATGCTGCGGCAGATCACCATCGCGCCCGAGCACGCCGGTGCGCCCGAGGCGATCGCCAGGTTCGTCGACGCGGGCGTGGCCGTCGCGGTCGGGCACACGGGCGCCGACTTCCAGGCGACGCTCGCCGCGTTCGATGCCGGGGCGTCGATCCTCACGCATGCATTCAACGGCATGCGCGGCATCCACCATCGAGCGCCGGGGCCGGTCGTGGCGGCGATGCACGCCGACCACGTGACGCTCGAGATCATCAACGACGGGGTGCACGTGCATCCCGACGTCGTGCGACTCGCGTTCTCGGGCGCCCCCGGCCGCGTCGCACTCGTCACCGACGCGATGGCAGCGGCGGGCGCCGCAGACGGCGAGTACGTGCTCGGGTCGCTCGGGGTCATCGTCGACGGCGGCGTGGCACGCCTCCTCGAGGGCGGCTCCATCGCGGGCTCCACGCTCACGCAGGACGCGGCCCTTCGCCACGCCGTCATCGACAGCGGCATCCCCCTCGAAGACGCCGTCGGCGCGCTGACGGCGACGCCCGCGGCGGCGATCGGGCGCGCGGGCGACCTCGGCCGCCTCGCCCCCGGCTACGCGGCCGACGCCGTGCTGCTGTCGCCCGACCACACCGTCGAGGCGGTGTGGGGCGCGGGCGTGCGCCTCGCCTGAGCGCCCCATCGGTGGACGCGGTTCGCGGCTTCTGTTCACGCGACGGAGAAGCATCAGCCGCACCCGGAAAGCACGTCGCCCACGGGCTGGGCGCCGCGGGTGCCGCCTCAGAGCTCTACGCCGCGGGCGACCGCACGGGCCCGGTGGCCGGGGCGACGATCGTGGACTGATGCCCCCGGCGCATCCGGCCCATGACCTCGCGCGACAGCACGGCCGTGAGCGCGACGAGCACCGCCGCGTAGACGAATGGGAGGCTCCGCACGCCCACCCAGTCGAACAGCACCGCGCCGACGAGGGCGCCGCCGCCGATGCCGATGTTGAAGGCCGTCGTGTAGAGGGCGCTCGCGGCGTCGCGGTGGCCGGCGGGCGCTGCCTGGAGCAGCCGGGTCTGCAGGAGCGGCGGGATCGCACCGAAGGCGAGACCCCACACCGCGAAGGCGATGAGCGACGGCCAGACCCCGGGGGCGAGGCCGAGCACGGTGAGCGCCACCGCGGCGAGCGCCATCGCACCGGCCATCGCCCGCACCGGCCGGGCCGCGAGCGGCGATCCGGCGACGGCGAGTCCGGCCGCACCCGCGACGCCGTACACGAAGAGCAGCGGACCGACCGCTCCGGAGTCGAGCCCGACGACATCCGTGATGAGCGGGGCCACGTAGGTGAACACGGCGTACTGTCCGAGCATCGTCAGCCCGGTCACCGCGCACACGAGCAGCACTGGCCCGAGCGCCACGTCGCCGCGGCGGAACCGCGCCGCGGTCGGGGCTGCTCCGGCGTCCGTGCCGACGGGCGGCAGGAACCGCCACACCGCGACGGCGGCGGCAAGGGTGAGCGCGGCGACGATGCCGAACACCGGACGCCAGCCGAGCGCCTGCCCGAGCACCGTCGTGGCGGGCACTCCGGCGACGAGGGCGAGCGTGCCGCCGCCGAGGGTGACCGAGATGGCGCGGCCGATGAGGCGGTCGGGCACGAGCCGTGCCGCGTAGGCGGCGACGAGCGCCCAGAAGAGCCCGTGCGCGACGCCGCCGACGACGCGCACGGCGACGAGCATCCAGTACTCGGGCACGAACGCGGAGGCGAGCGTGGTGAGTCCGAGCACGACGAGCACCATCACCAGCAGGCCGTGCCGCGGCATCCGGCTGGTGAGTGCGGTGAGCGGCGTCGAGGTGACGACGACCGCGAACGCGAACACCGACACGAGCAGGCCGACCAGGGGTTCGGCGACCCCGAGCCCTGCGCTCATCTCGGGGAGCAGCCCGGTCGGCAGCATCTCGATGGTGATGGACATGAACACGCCCGCGGCGAGCATGACGAGGCCCGGCCAGGGCAGTTCGGATGCGCGAGTGGGTTGGGATGCGCGAGTGGGTTGGGATGAGCGAGTGGGTCGGGATGCGCGAGTGCGCTCGGGTGCGCGTGTGCGCACGGGTTCGGTGACCGACATTGGTGGGATGTCTCTCCGACGGCGTTCCCCGCTGCGGGTGTGATCACCGTGCGGGTCGACTACGCGCTCGTGTGCGCGCCCAGGGCCGCGGGGTGTGCCACGACCGAGACCATCCTACCCGACGCCCGGCACAGGACACCGCGCCCGACGCAGTACTCTGGGCGGATGACCTCGGATGCCGCACCCTCGCACCAGTTCCACTGGGTCGTGACGCTCGCCTGCACCGACGGCCCCGGCATCGTGCACGCGGTGAGCGGCGCGATCGTGGCGGCACGCGGCAACATCACCGAGAGCCAGCAGTTCGCGAGCCTCGACACGGGGCGGTTCTTCATGCGCGTGCAGGTGGAGTCGCCCGCGGACCGGGCCGAGTTCGAGGCTGCCCTGGCACCGGTCGTCGAGACGTGGCAGATGACCTGGCACCTCGACGAGGTCGGGCGTCCGCTCCGCACGCTCGTGCTCGCGTCGACCGCGGGCCACTGCGTGAACGACCTGCTGTTCCGCCAGCGCGCGGGGCAGTTGCCGGTCGAGATCCCGATGGTGCTCTCGAACCACGGCACCCTGCGCGATCTCGTCGACTTCTACGGCGTGCCGTTCGAATCGCACGCGGTGACGGATGCCGCGTCGAAGGCCGGGTTCGAAGAGCGCGTGCTCGACGCGGTCTCAGAGCACGACATCGAGCTCGTGGTGCTCGCCCGCTACATGCAGATCCTCACGCCCGAGCTGTGCGACGCCCTCGCCGGACGCTGCATCAACATCCACCACTCGTTCCTGCCGGGCTTCAAGGGCGCGAACCCCTACCGGCAGGCGCACGCCCGCGGCGTGAAGCTCATCGGCGCCACGGCCCATTTCGTGACGAGCGATCTCGACGAGGGGCCGATCATCGAGCAGAACGTCGTGCGCGTCGACCATTCCCGCAGCCCCGCTGAACTCGTCGCCATCGGTCAGGACGAGGAGAGCCGCACGCTGTCGCAGGCCGTGAAGTGGTTCGCCGAACGGCGGGTGCTCCTCGACGGGGCCCGCACGATCATCTTCCGCTGAGCGCGCGGGTAGGCTTGACCGTCGTGAACGACGCACCGCGAGAGCAGCACGACCAGCGGCACGAACAGCGGCACGCCCAGCGGCACGCCCAGCAGCCGAAGGTCGGACCGAACGACGTGCTCCGGTTCCTCCTCGAGCTCTTCGCGTTCGTCTCGCTCGGAATCTGGGGTTTCCTCGCGTTTCCGCTCCCGTGGCCCGGGGTGCTCGTCGGGATCGGCGCGCCGTTGCTCGCGATCCTCGCGTGGGCGCTCTTCGTCTCGCCGAAGGCGGTGCTCCACGTCGACGTGTTCGGCAAGGCGCTCGTGGAGATCGCCGTGTTCTCGGCGGCGGCGATCGGCTGGTGGATGCTCGGCCAGCCCGTCGTGGCGGTCGTGTTCTCCGTCGTGGCCGCGGTCAGCGGCATCCTGAACGGGCGCAAGCAGCTCGGCGGCTGAGTCCGCGCCCCTCCCGCGTCGGTCAGACGGTGACGGATGCCTCGCGGTGCGACTCCTCGGCGACGGATGCCTCAGCGTCGGGCTCCGCGCCGCCCGCCTCGCGGAAGTGCCCGATGAGCGAGAGCAGGATGCCGCCGGCCGCCCACGCGGCCAGCACGAGCCACGGGAACGTCGCGTCGGCCGATGGGAAGTACGAGAGGTCGCGCATGAGGGTGGCCGCGGCGCCCGGCGGGAACCACTGGCCCGCCTCGCCCCACGGCACGGGGAGGAACTCCTTGGGGAACGCCGCGCCCGAGATCGGGTTCGCGACGAGCAGCATCGTCACCGCTCCGACGGCGATCCCCGATCGGCCCATGAGTGCGACGAGCCCGGTGATGGGCGCGGCGACGGCGGCGAGCGCGAGTGCGATCGCCGCCGAGTTCAGCCAGTAGTCGCCCTGCAGCGAACCGAACCAGCCCTGCAGGATGCCGGCGAGCGCGAGACCGCCGACCGCCGCGTAGACCAGCACGGCGACCACGCGGCGCATCGCTCCGATGACGGCGAGCGAGATCACGATGCCGCCGAGCATGCCGCCGAGCACGAGCGGGAACAGCGCCGCGGTCAGGCCGGTGCCGCGAGGGTCGGTGTCGGCGAGCGGTACGACATCGGTCACGGTCACCTCGATGTGCGGCGGCGCCGTGGGAGCGCCCGCGGCCTGGGCCGCCGCTGCGGCCTGCGCGTTCACGCCCTCCTCGAGCTGCGCGGCGACGCCGCCGAGCAGTTGGGAGACGGCGAGGCTCGACGCCGACGACACGAGCACCTCAGGCTCTCGTCCGAGCACGATGGCGCCGTATACCTCGCGAGTCTCGATCCCGGCGATGGCCCCGTCGCGGTCGTCGACCTCCTCGAAGGAGATCGCGCCGGCCGACTGGTCGTCGACCGCCTGCTCAACGGGGGAGACCGCGTCGGCGGGCCCTGCGATCGCGATCGGCAGGTTCTTCGGCTCCGCGGTAACGGCCGGCCACGAGAACGCGAGGACGATCACGGCGACGACCGCGGCGAGTGCGAGTGCGACCGCGACGACCCGGCCGATCGGAGTGCGCGTCGTCGTGGCATCCGGATTCGACATCGTTCCTCCAAGAAAGCGAATGTTCGTTCTTTATCATCTTCCGCTCCGGCCGTATCCTTGTCAAGGAACGAGCATTCTTTTTCTTGGAGGCCAGCATGCCGAAGGTGACCGAGGCGTATCGCACCGCACGCCGCGACGAGATCATCGACGGCGCGCTGCGCTGCTTCGCCGTCAACGGCTATCAGCGCACATCGATGGCCGACATCATCGACGAGGTCGGCCTCTCGGCCGGAGCGATCTACGGCCACTTCTCGGGCAAGAAGGAGTTGTTCGCCGCGGTCGCCGGACGCGTCCTCGCCGCCCGCCAGGGCGAACTCGAGGCCAGACGGGCCGGCGGCGACCCGCTCGCTCCGGGCGAGGTCATGGCGACCATCCTCGACGGGCTGCGCCGGGAGCCGTTCAGCGGCGTCATCGTGCAACTCTGGGCCGAGGCTGCGGTCGACGCCGAGATCCGCGAACTCGTCGAGGGCGTGCTCGGCCGTGTCCGAGCGACCGTGCGCACGCAATTCGTCGAATGGGCCACCGCCGTGCCCGGTCGCGTCGAGGGCGACCCAGACGCGTGGGCGGCGCGTTTTGCGCCGGTCGCGCTCGGCCTCGTGCCCGGGTTCATGGTGCAGCGCGCGATCGTCGCCGACTTCGACGAGGACGCCTACCTCGGCGCGTTGACCGAAGCGCTCCCCCACTGACCCGCCGAACACGGATCCGCCAGTGCGCCGGCCGCCATTGTGATTGATGCCGGCCAGAACGGCTGGGTCTGTGCCTGCTACCTCGCGCGGGCGGGGCTGCGCGTGCGGACATTGGAGGCGTACGAGCGGCGGGCGGCATGGCGCTGACCGCCCACGCGTCGATCGAGTGCCGAGCCGGTCCGCTCCCCGCGGAGCCGTTCATCGTGGCCTGGAACGACTCGACGATCGGTCCACCGCGTGCCGCCCGGTCGGGCACTGAAGAAGGTGGTGGTCGTCCTCGGCGTGCCGAACGAGATCGCCCGCGACGCCGGTGACCGGATCACAACAGTGGAGCGATATGAATCACTACGCGGACGCCAAGGCTGACGTCGTGCTCGAGGTTCTCACCCGGGCGAGGGCATGGCGCGCGAGTAGCTCGACTTCAACGCGTTGAGCGCCCGCAAGTGGATCCGCATGTGCGACTGGGCTGTGCCGCTGGAGGACCTGCTCATGAGTGGCCCCCGCCGGTGGTTCGTGGGCGCATCCGCCCCGTCTGATGCGCCCAGATGGCGATCTCGACACGGTTGCGGGCGCCGAGCTTGGTCATCAGGCTCGCGACGTGCGTCTTCACTGTGCTGAGGGTGATGTACAGCTCGCTCGCGATCTCGATGTTGCTGAGCCCCATCGCGACCTTCGCGAGCACCTGCTCCTCGCGATCGGTGAGCGGTTCGACCGGCTGCAGCAGCGGCGCGGCGGGCGCCGCTCCGGCGAACGCCTCGAGCAGCCGCACCGTGACATTGGGGGCGATGAGGGCATCTCCGTGTGCTGCGGCCCGAATCGCCTGGCCGAGCAGCACCGAGCCGGCGTCCTTGAGCAGGAAACCCTTGGCGCCTGCCCGCAGCGCCGCGAAGATGTATTCATCGAGGTCGAAGGTCGTGATGATGACGACCGCCATCGGGTCGTCAACGCCCTGGCCGGCGAGCACGCGGGTCGCCTCGATGCCGTCGAGGCCGGGCATCCGGATGTCGAACAGGCACACATCCGGACGCAGGCTTCGGGCCAGCGCGACGGCCTCGTTGCCGTCGACTGCCTGACCCACGACCTCGATGTCCGGCTGCGCGTCGAGGATCATGCTCAGCCCTGTGCGCACGAGTTCCTGGTCGTCGGCGATGAGTACGCGGATGGTCACGGTGCCCATCCAACACGAGGCAGCACCGCGGTGACGGCCCACCCGCCGCCGGGTGCCGGGCCGGTCTGGCAGGTGCCGCCGAGCAGGGCGGTGCGCTCCATCATGCCGGTGATGCCGAAGCCGGGCGTCGGCGACGCGGCGATGTCTCCGTCGTTCGTCACGCTCAGCCGCACCCCGCCCTCGTCCGCCTCCACGAGCACGTCGACACGGGTAACCTGCCGCGCGTGACGGAGGGCGTTGGTCACCGACTCCTGCGCGAGACGGAAGACCGCGGCGGCCACGGGCGGCGGGATGCTGCCGTCGTCGCCTGCGACCTTCACGGTGACTGCTGCGCCGCCCGGCCTCGTTCCAGCGAGCTGCTCGATGTCACCCAGCCGCGGGCTCGGCGCGAGCTCGACCGGCTCGCCCTGCCGCAGCACCCGCACCATCGACCTCAGTTCGCTCAGGGTCTTGGCCGCCTCCGCCTCGATCATGCCGAGCGCGTCCTGCGCTGCGCGCGGATCCCGTGCCGCCACCGCGAGGCCCGCCTGGGCGCGGATCGCGATGGCCGAGACGTGGTGGGCGACCGTGTCGTGCAGGTCACGGGCAAGGTGCTCGCGCTCCAGCATCCGGATGCGATCGAGGCGACGTTGCCGGGATCCCGCCTGGTAGCGAAACGCGATACCGAGCAGCGCGACCGTGAGCAGCAGCGCGAACCCGCCGATCAGGTCGTCGAGACCGCTCCCGCGAACGAAGAACAGTCCGAGGATCGAGAGAAGGATGGCCGACCCGATCACCAGGTCGCGCCCCGAACCCCAACGAAACAGGGCGTAGACGAGCACCATGACGAAGAGTCCCGAGTAGAGGCTCGAATCAGGCAGCAGCAGGCCGATCGGCACCATCACGACGAACACGATCACGAGCATGAGCAGCGGCCTCGTGCGGCGCCACAGCACGGTCGGCAGCACGGCGAGCAGCGCGACCATCGCGAGCACTGGCTGAGACAGGTCGGTTCTGAGGGTGCCCTCGACCACCGCCACCACGGCGACGAGGGCCACGAGAACCCAATCCCGCCAGACCCGGCGCGGCGGAGAGGGCACGGCGCTCGGCGCACTCCACGCGGAACGCACGAGCCCGGTCACCACGTCATGATACAAGCGCACCACGGCCCGACACCCCGCGCATCCGCCAGCGGGACCGGCGCCGGATGAGCAACTCCGCCACGACACCGTTGATCACGAAGCCCGCGGCAACGAGCCATGCCTCACCGAATGCGTCGACCTCACCGACGATGAGCGTCCACAACGCGAAGACGAGCGCTTGGCTCCCGCCGGAGACAGCGATCGCGTAGGCGCGTGTCATCCATGCACCGTGCGCAATGAAGTCGCGACGCGTGATCGCGATCACTGCCAGCACAAGAAACACTGTCATCGCTACGGCGAACACGAGACGAATCATCGCGAGTGCGAGCTCATCAGGGGGGCCACCGAAGAAGACCGCGAGCCAGACGGCGGACAGTGCCGCGATGAATCCAGCGGGGATCAGTGCACGGCCGGCGCTACGGTGCCAACCGCGCCGAGTTCGCAGTGCCGGAGAGAACTGGAACGCGCCCAGAAGGCAGTACACGCTCATCGCCACGATGTGCGCAACTATCGGCACCGATGAGGCCGACAGCAGTGTGCTTTCGGGGTCGGCGCTCACCTCCCTCAGGCGAAGCACACCGCCGAGCACGGGGAGTGCACTGAGCAGCAGGAGGCCCGTTATTGCAAGCCACCCGCTCCTCGATCGCCGCCGCCTGCCCTTCTGCTCGGCAACCGGGCGGGTGGTCGTCATCCGTTGCGACATGACTCGATGTTCGCCTGATCGAGCGCCCCGGACATCGGCCCTCAGCACGGACTCAGAGCCGTACTTTCGGCCGACCGGATCCGGACCTCTCGGCCGATGACGCGCATCCCCGAGACGGCGAGCATCGAGTCATGACAACCAACACGACCATGACCGCGGCCGTCTACCGCCGCTTCGGCGCCCCAGAGGAGGTTCACCTCGATCAACGCGCCATCCCCTCACCCAAGCCCGGCCAGGTCCTCATCCGGGTGCACGCGAGCACGGTGAGTGTCGCCGATCACCGGGCTCGCTCTCGGGACATCCCGGCCGGCCTCGGGATGCTCGCCGCCGTCGGGCTCGGCGTGTTCCGGCCCAGCCGCCCCATCCTGGGCATGGATGCCGCGGGCGTGATCGAGGCCGTCGGTGCCGGCGTCACCGCCTTCGCCCCCGGCGACCGGGTCATCGCCATGATGGGCGGATCGTTCGGCGGTCACGCCGAGTACGCGTGCCTGCCCGCCGACGGCGTGATCACCCGGGCTCCCGCCACCATGACCCTCGGGGAGGCGGTCACGCTGGTGTTCGGCGGCATCACCGCGCAGGGCTTCTTCAAGAAGGTCGCGATCGGGCCGGGCACCTCGGTGCTCGTCAACGGAGCATCCGGGGCGGTCGGCACCGCCGCGATCCAGCTTGCGAAGCAGCTCGGCGCCGACGTCACCGCCGTGACAAGCGGCAAGAACACCGAACTGGTCACGTCACTCGGCGCCGACCGGGTCATCGACTACACCCGACAGGACTTCACCGCGGGCGGCGACACGTACGACGTGATCGTCGACTGCGTCGGCAACGCCCCCTTCGGCCGGGTCGAGGCATCCATCAACCCCGGCGGGGCACTCCTGCTCGTCATCAGCGACCTGTGGTCAATGCTGCGCAGCCGCGGGCAGAGCCGACGCTCGGGAAAACTCGTCACCTGGGACGTCGGCAAACCCGGCGCGGACGACCTCGCACACCTCGTCAGCCTCGCGGACTCTGGTCGCTACCAGGCCGTCATCGACCGTACCTTCGACCTGGCCGACATTGTCGAGGCGCACCGCTACGTCGACACCGGGCGCAAGCGGGGCAACGTCGTGCTGCACGTCACTCACCCCGAACCAGACACCACCCATATCCCAACAGACGAATAGAAAGTGCCCGCGGTCGTGGCCAACGATCGTGGACCTGCCGATCCTCACCACAACATCGGAGTATCTGATGAGAACACGTCAACATGCCACCACCACACTGGAAGACCCGCGGACACCGGTCAAAGTCAAGCTCGCGGCAGCGTGGACGAGCTTCATGTTCCTGTACGTCTACGTGGACATTCTCGCCTTCTACAAGCCCGGCACCGTCGATGACATCCTCGTCGGTGTCGTCTGGGAGTTCGACATCACCCAGACCTGGGCGATCACGGCGCTGACCCTCCTGGCGATCCCGATCTTCATGGTCGTGCTGTCGATGACGCTGCCCGCCCGGGCCAACCGCATCACGAACCTCATCGTGGCCTCGGTACAGGTCCCCTTCGCGGCATTCAACGCGGTGGGCCAGGTGGGCGAGTCCTGGATGTACTTCTACGTCGTTGGCGTCGCACTGGAAGTGATCGTTCTCGCCCTTATCTTGCGGTACGCCTGGACCTGGCCCCGCACCGCGCCGTCGGCGACCATGGCGACCAGCCCGGACCGTGAGGCCGACCGCTTCCGGCAGCGAGCCTGAACCGAGGAACGGTCACCGCGCTGTTCGCAGGTGTCTGCCTCGGTGCCGCGGCGTGGGCTCTCGGGTGTGGGACACCGACTACTACTGGGACGAAGCGGTAGGTGACGCGCGACGGGTTTGATGGAGGGGAGGATTACCGTAAGGAACCCGGGGACACGCTCGTCATCACGACCTTGGATCGGCTCGGCCGATCGACACAGAACATGCTCGGCTGCGCCCAGGTGCTGCGCGACCGCGGCGCGGGCCTTCGCGTGCTGAACCGGCTACCGCTCCGGAGTTCAGATCTACCTTGACGACTCCGGTACCCACCCCGGCCCGGGCGTCTCCATGGGCTCCGGGCGCAACGCGTTCGAGGTGATCGCCGGGCACGTCGGATTGCCGCTTTCCGGGTCCGGCCCGGTGTGAGCAGCGGGACGCATCCGCTGACCCGGCTCACCCGTTCTGCCCAGGACCGGGCGGATCGGGAGATCAGATGCCCTGCCAGGCCGGCTTGTTCGCCCAGGCGTGCCGGTAGTAGTCGAGGTTCTCCAGTTCGGACGCCGCGGCCTCGTCGATGATGACCGTGGCGTGCGGGTGCAGCTGGATCGCCGAGCCCGGCTGGCTCGCCGAGATCGGTCCCTCGACGGCGGCGGCCACGGCATGCGCCTTCGCCTCACCGAACGCGAGGAGCACGAGGTGACGGGCACGCAGGATGGTGCCGATGCCCTGCGTGATGCAGTGCATCGGCACGTCGTCGGGGGAATCGAAGAACCGCGCGTTGTCCGAGCGGGTCGGCTCGGTGAGGGTCTTCACGCGCGTGAGCGAGGCGAGCGACGAGCCCGGCTCGTTGAACCCGATGTGCCCCGTGCGGCCGATGCCGAGGATCTGCAGGTCGACGCCGCCGGCCGCGGTGATCGCCGCTTCGTAGTCGGCGCCCGCGTGCTCGATCGAGGCCGGGTCGCCGTTCGGCACGCGGATGAGGTCGGGGGTCAGGCCGAGCGGCTCCACGACCTCGCGTGCGATCACGGCGCGGTAGCTCTCGGGGTGCCCTGCGGGAAGTCCCACGTACTCGTCGAGCGCGAAGCCCCGCACGCCGTGCACTTCGATCGCGTCGTCGGCGATGCGGCGCGCGAGTGCGCGATAGCTCGCGAGCGGTGTCGACCCGGTCGCGAGGCCGAGCACGGCATCGGGCTTCGAGCGGATGAGGGAGACGATCGTGTCGGCGACGAGGGTGCCCGCGGCATCCTCGTCCTGGGTGATCACGACTTCTGCCATTGGTGTACTCCTACGAGGGCGACGTCGATCGCGGCCGCCGGGAATCCGACTGGGATGTCATGCACCGGCCGCGCGAGATCGGGGAATGCGAGAAGGCCGAGTCCTCGGCCCACGCGTTCAGGATACCGTGCGTGCCCCCGTGACGATGCCGAGCCTCACGGGGTCTCGACCCGCGCAGCATGGAGTCCCTCACGAGACTCCGAGTTGTCCGGACAGCACCATGACGGCCGCGCCGCGGAGCACGATGTCCTCCGCCTGCTCGGTCATCCGGAGCCTCAGGTCGCGGCCCGGCGCCGCCATCGTCCGCAGCCGGAGCGTGTCGACCGTCGCCTCATGGAGCACGCCGTCGAGCAGTTCGGCGGGGCCGCTCAGCACGACCTCCGACAGGTTGAGCGCCGCGACCACGGGGGCGAGCACGATGCCGAGCCGCCGGCCGGCCTCGCGCAGGACGTCGTCGCGAGCGGATGCCGCGTCGGGCGCGCCGGCGTCGAGCTCGTCGAGCTGGGCGGTGAGCCTCGGCACCGCGAGCCAGGCCTCGAGGCATCCGTGCTTGCCGCATGCGCACCGGGGGCCGCCGTCTGTGCCGACCACGACATGGCCGATCTCGCCTGCGGCGAAGCCGCCGCCGATCACAGGGCGCCCGCCGATGATCAGCCCCGCGCCGACGCCGTGGCCGATCTTCACGAGCAGGAGGTCGTCGTGGTCGGTGGCGCCGTGCTCGGCGAGCACGGCGACGTTGGCGTCGTTGGCGACGTGCACGGGCAGGGCGAACTCCTCGGCGAGACGCGCCTGCAGCGCGACGTCGCTCCACCCGAGGTTCGGAGCCGAGCGCACCACGCCGTGCGGGTCGACGACGCCGGGCGAGCCGACGCCGATGCCGAGCACCGGCGTCGTGGTGCTCGCGAGCAGGCGTCGCACGAGCTCGATGACGAGAGCGACCGCCTGCTCGCCCGTCGCGCCGTCGCGAGCGATCTCGGCGCGCGCGACGATGCCGCCCTCGAGGTCGACGACGGCGCCGAGGAAGCGCTGGTGCTCGGAGAGGTCGATGCCGATGATGTGGAATGCGGCGCGGTCGACGTCGATCAGGGTCGCGGGCTTGCCGGGACGTGCGTCCTCGCGCTGGCCGAGCTCCACGACGAGGCCCTCGGCGATGAGGTCGGCGACGAGGTCGGAGACGGTGACCCTGGTCAGCCCGGTCTCGCGCGCGACATCCGCCCGACTCTGCGCACCAGCCGTGTAGAGGGTCTGGAGCACGAGCGCACGGTTGTGGCTGCGAGCGTGCCCGGGGAGGACCTTGCCCGTGGGCCGCAGCGCACGCGACCTCGTGAAGATCGGTGCGCCGCCGAACGGCACGGTGAGCACGTCGGAGCCGGCCCCCTGCAGGGCCGCGGTCGCCTCGAGGGCCGGGCTTCGTAGCGCATCTGTCACATTTGTTATGTAAAGCTTACGAACAAACCTGTGGCAAGTGCTCCCGACCGCTTGCAGCGGGCTGTTATCGACTTGTGACCTGAAGGTGACGGCGTGCGGCAGAAACGCCGAAGGGGCCGGATGCCGCGGCATCCGACCCGTTCGCGGGCGCAGGCGATCAGGCCAGTCGCGCCTTCAGGTTGCCTGCGAGGGTCGCGAGGAACTCCTCGGTCGTCTGGTAGGGCTGCTCGGGGCCGACGAGGAGCGCGAGGTCCTTCGTCATGGCGCCCGACTCCACCGTCTTGATCACGACGTCCTCGAGGGTGTGCGAGAAGTCGATGAGCTCCTGGTTGCCGTCGAGCTTGCCGCGGTGCGCGAGGCCGCGCGTCCACGCGTAGATCGAGGCGATCGGGTTCGTCGAGGTGGGCTTGCCCTGTTGGTGCTGCCGGTAGTGGCGCGTGACGGTGCCGTGCGCCGCCTCGGCCTCGACGACCTTGCCGTCGGGCGTGGCGAGCACGGAGGTCATGAGGCCGAGCGAGCCGAAGCCCTGCGCGACCGTGTCGGACTGCACGTCGCCGTCGTAGTTCTTGCACGCCCAGACGTAGCCGCCCTCCCACTTCAGCGAGGCGGCGACCATGTCGTCGATGAGGCGGTGCTCGTAGGTGAGGCCGGCCGCGTCGAACTTCTCCTTGAACTCGGTGTCGAACACCTCCTGGAACAGGTCCTTGAAGCGGCCGTCGTAGGCCTTGAGGATCGTGTTCTTCGTCGAGAGGTACACCGGGTAGTTGCGGTCGAGGCCGTAGTTCAGCGAGGCGCGCGCGAAGTCCTTGATGGACTCGTCGAGGTTGTACATGCCCATCGCGACGCCGCCGCCGGGCGCCTGGAAGACCTCGAACGACTGCGGCTCGGAGCCGTCCTTCGGGGTGAAGGTCATCGTGAGGGTGCCCTCGCCCTCGAAGCGGAAGTCGGTGGCGCGGTACTGGTCGCCGAACGCGTGACGGCCGACGATGATCGGCTTGTTCCAGCCGGGCACGAGGCGCGGGATGTTCGAGATGATGATCGGCTCGCGGAAGATCACGCCGCCGAGGATGTTGCGGATCGTGCCGTTCGGCGAGCGCCACATCTTCTTCAGGCCGAACTCCTCGACGCGCGCCTCGTCGGGCGTGATCGTCGCGCACTTCACGCCGACGCCGTGCTTCTGGATGGCGTGCGCCGCGTCGATGGTGATCTGGTCGTCGGTCTCGTCGCGCTTCTGGATCGAGAGGTCGTAGTACTCGAGGTCGACGTCGAGGTACGGGTGGATGAGCGAGTCCTTGATGGCCTGCCAGATGATGCGGGTCATCTCGTCGCCGTCGAGTTCGACGACCGTGCCTTCAACCTTGATCTTGGACAAGAGGATCTCTCCTTGGTTCTCGGGGGGATTGCGAAGCCTGATGGGCGGGCGGACACGCCGCCGTCAAGCTTAGCGTCTCGGCGGAGATATCTCGACATCGAGACAAACGGATGCCGCGGCATCCGTTCGCGCGATCGCACCCGTGCCGCAGCGTCGGCTACCTGACCCGGCGCGCCACAGGTTAGCCTTGGCAGCATGGCTGACCTGCGACTCGAAGAACTGTCGGCGTCGAACATCGTTGCGGCGAACTCCCTCTCCCTCAAGCCCGGGCAGGAGCAGTTCATCGCTCCCGTCACGTACTCGGCCGAGTCATCGGTCGTGAACCCTGCCACGGCGTGGCAGCGCGTCGCGCTCATGGGCGATCACGTCGTCGGGTTCATCCATGGCAACTTCGACCCCGAGAACGTGCACGAGGAGTTCCGGGCGTGCATCTGGCGGATCAACGTCGACGCCGAGGTGCAGGGCAAGGGCGTGGGCCGCTTCCTCGCGACCGCCCTCGCAGAGGAGGCCAAGCGACGCGGCTTCGACCGCATCACCGTGCTGTGGGAGCCGGGTGAGGAGGGGCCCGAGGCGTTCTTCCACCGCATCGGCTTCGTCGACGTGGGCGAGACCGCCTACGGCGACGTGATCGGCGCGCTCGAACTGTGACTCCGGCGCCCGAGTCCATCGAAGCGGCATCCGCTTCGACGAACTCAGCGGGCACCGGGGGGTTCGTCGAGGCGGTGCTCGCCGTCGTGGCCGACATCCCGCCCGGCCGCGTCGCCACCTACGGCGACGTCGCCGCGCTCCTCGGGTCTCGCGGCGCGCGCGCGGTGGGCCAGGTCATGGCCAGGTACGGGTCGGATGTCCCGTGGTGGCGGGTCGTCCGTGCCGGCGGTCGTCCACCGACCTGTCACGCCGGGATGGCCCGCCCGCACTACGAGGCCGAGGGCACCCCGCTGCGGCCCACTCAGGACGCCGACGGATACCGCATCGACCTCGCGGCGAGCCGCTGGCGGCCCTGACGCCGGCTCACTCCCCTCGGAGCGGCCCGCCGAGCGGGATCCGGATGGTGAGCGTGGTGCCCGCCCCGGGCGGGCTCTCGAGCTCGATCGTGCCGCCGACCGCGTCGACGCGGTCGACGATGCCGAGCATGCCCGTGCCGCGGTCGAGCGAGGCGCCCCCGGTGCCGTTGTCGCGCACGACGAGCTGCAGCTCGTGGTCGAAGACGCGGGCCCGTACCCAGGCCCGGGTCGCGCCCGAGTGCTTCGCGACGTTGGCGAGCGCCTCGGCGAGCGCGAAGTACGCCGTCGACTCGATGACCTCGGGCAGGCGCCCCTCGGCCTGCACCTCGACGCTGACGGGCACGGGACACCGCCCCGCGAGCTCGGGCACCGCCAGGGCGAGGCCGCCCGACGAGAGCAGGCTCGGGTGGATGCCGTGCGCGAGCTCCCGCAGTTCCTTGAGCGCCTGGTTCAGCATGCCGATCGTGCCGTCGAGCTCGACCCCGACGGGCTCGACGCCGCGATCCCTCGCCTGGTTCGCGGCGAGCCGGAGCCGCATCCCGAGCGAGACGAGGTGCTGCTGCGCGCCGTCGTGCAGGTCGCGCTCGATGCGGCGCCTCGCCTCGAGGCCCGCCTCGACGATGCGCGTGCGCGACTGGCGCACCTGCTCGAGCGTGCGCTCGACCTCGGAGCGGAGCCGCCCGTTGTCGACCGAGAGCCGGAGCGCGCTCGACACGCCGTCGAGCAGGCGCATGTTGTCGGTGAGCACCCGGTCGTGGCGGATGAGCGCGATCGGCGCGCCGAGCGGCGATGCGACGGGGAGGATGCTGTGGCTGCCACGGGGATCGGCGTCGGATGCCTCGATGGGCGTGCCCGTGGCATCCGCATACCGGCCGCGCTCCTCGTCCCACCAGTAGACGCGCACCGAGGCGTCGCGCAGGGTGCGCGCGAGCGATTCCGCCCAGAGTCCGCGATCGGCGCCCTCGCGCGTGATGCGCATGAGGTCGGCGACCCGTGCGCGCATGTTCCGGGTGTGCGCGACGCCCGCGTCGAAGCTCACGGGAATCGACGCCATCGCGATGAGCGAGACCGTCTGCAGCACGACATCCGACGTCGTCGCCACCGCGTAGGTCACGGCCTGCGCGGCGAGCGTCGTCGCCCAGGCGAAGAGGGCGAGCGGCATGAGGAAGGCCACGGTGCGCGCGGGCACGCTCGCGCGCACCCAGCGCACGAGCAGGCGGCCGGCGATCGCGAGCGCGAGCAGGCCGCCGATCATGCGATAGCCGATGTCGACGATGCCGAACAGGAGCGGTGCGTCCGCGAGTTGGTACGGGTTCGGCGCGCACGACGCGCAGTCGACGACGTCGGGGCTGGCGAAGAGCAGCACCGTGAGCAGGTTCACGACCGAGGCGACGATGGCGATGCCCGCGATCCAGCGGTCGAAGCCGTCGCTGAGCAACCCCTTCGGGTAGACGAGCACGAGGATGCCGGCGACCACCGCCCAGCCGAGGTCGACGCCGCGCACGAGGGGCCACACCCATGCCCATGCGCCGATCACGAAGTAGATCGACTGCGGGATCCAGAGCACGACGAACGCGATCATGAGCCGCGGCGGGACGCGGGTGGGACTGATCGCCCACGCGACTCCGGCGCACGCGGCGAAGACGAGCGGCACGATCGCGTGCAGCGTCGTGTACGACACCTCGTCGCGCTCGGCCGCGGGTGTCGCCAGGAACCCGGCGATCTCCATCGTGAGGCTGAGCGCCACCACGACGGTGATGACGGCGGTGCGTCTGGCGATCCGGCCTTTCCGGCCGGGCGCCATCACCGTTCGCCGAGGAGCGTGAGCACGGCGAGCACGCGGCGGTGATGCTCGGGCGACTCCTCGAGGTCGAGCTTCTGCAGGATGCTGCGCACGTGCGTCTCGACCGTCTTCAGGCCGAGGAACAGGGTCTGGGCGATGCCGCCGTTCGAGTAGCCCTGGGCCATCAGTTCGAGCACCGAGCGTTCGCGCTCGGTGAGGCGCGAGAGCGGGTCATCCGCCCGGGTGCGCTTGACGAGCTGCTCGACGACCTCGGGATCGACGACCGAGCCGCCGGATGCCACGGTCTCGACGGCGCGCACGAGGGTCTGCGGCTCGGACACGCGCTCCTTCAGGAGGTATCCCGTGCCGCTGCCTGCGCCCATCACGCGGAGGGCGTACTCGGGGGTCGCGTACATCGAGAGGAGGAGCACGCCGATCGTCGAGCCGCCCGCGCGGAGCTGCTCGAGCGCGGTGATGCCCTCGTCGCGGTAGCTCGGCGGCATCCGGATGTCGAGGACGGCCACGTCGATGCCGCCGCCCTGCAGGACCTCGAGCAGTTCGTCGCCCGTGCCGACGGAGGCGACGACGTCGATGCCGCCGTCTTCGAGCACCTTCGCGATTCCCTCACGAAGCAGCAGGGCGTCGTCTGCGATCGCGACGCGCAGGGGGTGGGCGTCGTTCATCGTTCCTCCGTCCGCAGGCAGGCTCAACCGTTCGGGAGGGCGTCACCCGCCTCTGCCGAGCGTACCGCGTGCGCCTTGCGGCCGTCTCACCCAGTTGTGGGGGCAGGTGCGGCGTCGTGAAGCCCGGGGGCAGCACCGCGGCGGATCGGTGGCCGCCCCGATGCGGTGTGGGGCGGCCGCGACGAGGATCGCCGCATGCGGCATCCGATGACGCCGTCGTCTCCGAACTCCCCCGCGAAGGGACGCCTCTCATGACCACGATATTCGCAGCCGGCACCCCGCTGTTCGTGCTCGATGTCGATCGCGTGACCGCCCAGCTGCTCGCGCTCCGCCGGGAGCTGCCGGGAGTTCGGATCCACTTCGCGACGGGTTCTCTCCCCCATCCCGCCGTCATCCGCGCCGTGGACGCGTTCGGTGCGAGCTTCGCGGTCGCGTCCCGCGGCGAGATCGACCTGCTCGAGCGCGAGGGCGTCGCGATCGGTCGCTGCCTGCACACTCACCCCGTCAAGACCGTCGCCGACATCACCGGCGCGTACCTCCGCGGCATCCGCACGTTCGTGGTCGACAGCGCCGCCGAGGCCCTGAAGTTCCAGGAGCTGCCGGATGCCGCGGTGCTGGTGCGCCTCTCATACCCGAACGCCCTGGGGCGGAACGACCTCTCCGAGCGGTTCGGCGTGCGGCGAGAGGGCGCTGTGCCGCTCGTGCAGCAGTGCCTGCGGGCGCGCCTGCGCGTGGCGGGCTTCACGCTCCACGTCGGCGACCAGGCGGTGTCGGCGAAACCCCGGGCGCACGTCATCCGTCGCGCGCTCGCGCTCATGCGCCGGCTCGAGCGCGCCCACGGGATTCGCTTCGACACACTCGACCTGGGCGGCGGGCTGCCGGTCGCGTACGACGAACCGGTGCCCGGGCTCGCGGCGCTCGCGCGGGGCATCCGTGCCACCCTGGCGGCTGCACCGTCGCGGTACCGCATCCTCATCGAGCCGAGCGCCTTCGTGTCGCGCCCGCGATGACGCTCGTCACCCGGGTCATGGGCGCGACCGAGCGCCCCGACAGCGCATGGGCATACCTCAACGAGGCGGCGACGGCGACCGGATTCGACGACTTCGCGTCGGCGCCGATCGGGGTGCTGCCCGCCGTGACCGGCCGCGACATCCGCTGCTCAACGGGATGCTGCCACTGCCGACAGTGCACCTCCCGCCCCGCTGGGGGCGGCGTGTGCACTCTCGGCTGGGCGTGAGTGGCGCGGCATCCGGCCCCAACGGATGCCGCGCGCGGGCGTCACACGAGCGAGTCCCGCCACGCCGCGTGCAGTGCCGCGAAGCGCCCCGACCCGGCGATGAGCTCGGCGGGCGAGCCGTCTTCGACGATGCGGCCGTGCGCCATGACGAGCACCCGGTCGGCGATCGCGACCGTCGACAGCCTGTGCGCGATGATGACGGCCGTGCGGTCGGCGAGGAGGGTCGTGAGGCCCTCCTGCACGAGCCGCTCGCTCGGGATGTCGAGCGACGAGGTCGCCTCGTCGAGGATCAGCACGGCAGGGTTCGCGAGGAACGCGCGCGCGAACGAGATCAGCTGCCGCTGTCCGGCGCTCACCCGGCCGCCGCGCTTGTTCACGTCGGTGTCGTACCCGCTCGGCAGCCCCTCGATGAACTCGTGCGCGCCCACCGCCTTCGCAGCGGCCACGATCTCGTCGAAGGTCGCGTCGGGCTTGCCGAGCGCGATGTTGTCGGCGACCGACCCCGAGAAGAGGTACGCCTCCTGGGTGACCATCACGATCGCGCGCCGCAGGTCCTTCGGGTGCAGCGAGCGCAGGTCGACGCCGTCGAGCTCCACGACGCCGTCGCTCGGGTCGTAGAACCGCGCGATGAGCTTCGCCAGCGTCGACTTGCCCGCACCCGTCGAGCCCACGAGCGCGACGGTCTGCCCGGCCGGAACGTCGAGGTCGAACCGCGGCAGGATGACGCGATCGGGCGTGTAGGCGAACTCGACGCCCTCGAACCGCACGTGTCCGTGCGCCTTCCACAGGTCGACCGGGTTCGCCGGGTCGGGCACGCTCGGCTGCTCCTCCAGCACTCCCGAGATCTTCTCGAGGGCGGATGCCGCCGACTGGTACGAGTTGTAGAACATCGCGAGCTCCTCCATCGGGTCGAAGAAGCGCTTCGTGTAGAGCACCGCCGCGAGCAGCACGCCGACCTCGAGCGCCCCGTCGACCACGCGGAAGCCGCCGATGAGCAGCACGACCGCGACCGCGACGTTGCCGATCAGGGCGAGCGACGGGTTGTAGACCGCGAACAGGCCGAGCACGCGGGCGTTCACGTCGCGGTAGTCCTCGGTGAGGTCGCCGAACACCCGCTCGTTGCGGCGCTCCTTACGGAACGCCTGCACCGCGCGGATGCCCGTCATCGTCTCGACGAACTGCACGATGAGCTTCGCGCTCGCGACGCGCGAACGGCGGAACAGCCGCTGCGAGCGCACCTGGAACCACCGCGTGAGCAACGCGAGCGGCACGAGCGTGCCGACCAGCACGAGACCCGACAGCCAGTCGAGCCACACCAGCGCGATCGCGGTGAACACCATGTAGAGCACGCCGCGGACGAGCGCGTTGATGCCCTCGTCGAGCAGCTCGCGGATGGCGTCGAGATCGCTCGTCTGTCGCGAGATGATGCGGCCGGACGTGTACGACTCGTGGAACTCGAGCGAGAGCTTCTGCGTGTGCAGGAACACCCGGGTGCGCAGGTCGATCAGCACGGCCTGGCTGACGCGGGCGACGAGCCGGATGTACCACGCGATGAGCAGCGCGCCCGCCGCACCCGTCAGCAGGTAGGCGAGACCGGCGGCGCCGACCGGCATCCAGTCGCCCTCGAGGAGCGCGGGCAGGCCCCGGTCGATGCCGTACGCGATGAGCGCCGGCCCCGCGACCTGCGCGCCGGTGGACACGACGATGATCGCCATCGTCGCCCACAGCCGCGCGCGCACCGGATGCAGCAGCGACCCGAGCAGCCGCAGCGAGCGCTGCCGGATCTGCTTGGACTCGGCCTTCGTGAAGTCGTGGCGTTCCTCGCCCTGCACGCCCAGAACGGTGCTCATCGGGTCGCCTCCTCTCGTTCCTCCGCCGGTCGAGGTGCACCCGGCGGAGCCGGGGGCGTATCGAGACCCTCGGAGACGGATGCCGCCTCCGCCGTCGCGCGCCGCTCCTCGTCCACCAGGCTCGAGATGACGAACGCGTAGTGCGCGGATTCGCGCAGGAGCTCCGAGTGCGTGCCGACGGCGGTGATGCGCCCGTCCTCGAGAAGCGCGACGCGGTCGGCGAGCATGACCGTCGACGGGCGGTGCGCGACGATGAGCGCGGTCGTCGATGCGAGCACGTCGCGCAGCTCGGCCTCGACGCGTGCCTCGGTCGCGACATCCAACGCCGAGAGCGGGTCGTCGAGCACCAGCACCGACGGGGATGCCGCGACCGCGCGTGCGAGCGCGAGCCGCTGCCGCTGCCCGCCGGAGAGGCTCATGCCCTCTTCGCCGACGGTCGTGTCGACGCCGTCGGGCAGGTCGTAGGCGAACCCCGCCTGGGCGATGCGGAGCGCCTCGTCGAGCACCCGCTCGGCCTCGGCGCGCACCTCGGGGGCGTCGCCCGCGAGTTCGGGGCGGCCGAGCAGCACGTTGTCGCGCACGCTCGTGCTGAAGAGCGTCGCGTCCTCGAAGGCCATGGCGATGTGGGTGCGGAGCTCCTCACGCGAGAGCGCACGGATGTCGACGCCGTCGAGTGTGATCGACCCGCCGGTGACGTCGTAGAGCCGCGTGGCGAGCGCGGTGAGCGTGGTCTTGCCCGAGCCGGTCAGCCCCACGAGCGCCATCGTCTCGCCGGGCTGCAGCACGAGGTCGACGCCGTCGAGCAGGTCGCCGAACCGCTCGGGGGAATCCTGGTAGCGGAAGCGCACGTCGTTGAACGCGAGCTCGCCGCGCGGGCGATCGACCGAGACCGGGCGCTCGGGGTCGACCACCGTGTTCTCGCTGTCCATGATGTCGAAGAACCGGTCGGTCGCCGTGCGCGCGTCGAGCGAGAAGGCGAGCAGGAACCCGATCGACTCGATCGGCCACGCGAGCACCGCCGCGGTCGCGAAGAACGCGACGAGCTGGCCGACCGTGAGTTGCCCCTGCGACGCGAGCCACACCCCGATCACCAGGCAGATCGCGAGCGCCACGGTGGGCACGACGAGGATCCACACCCAGATGCTCGCGTCGAGGCGCGCCTTCTCGATCTCGGTCGTGCGGAGCTGCTCGGCCTGGGCGCGGAAGGAGCTCAGCGCGTGCTTGCCGCGTCCGAACGCCTTCAGCACCCGGATGCCGTGCACCGACTCCTCGACCGCGGTGGCCAGGTCGCCCGACTGGTCCTGGCTCCGGCGCGACACCTCGGAGTAGCGGCCCTCGAAGCGGTAGCCGACGATCCACAGCGGAACCGAGCACGCGAGGTACACCAGGCCGAGCACCCAGCTCATCGAGATGAGGATCACCGCGCCGATGACGATGACCACGAGGTTCATCACGAGCAGCACCAGGCCGAACGCGAGCCACCGACGGATGAGGCCGAGGTCGCTCACGGCGCGCGAGAGCAACTGCCCGCTCGGCCAGCGGTCGTGGAAGCTGACGGGAAGGTCCTGCAGTTTGGCATAGAGCGCGTTGCGCATGCGCGCCTCCACCCGGGTGGTCGGCGTGAGCACGAGCCAGCGGCGCAGGGCGAACATCGCGGCCTCGCCCGCGCCGAGCGCGAGCACGAGCAGCGAGAGCGGCACGACCGCCGCCCGGTCGCCGTCGGCGAGCGGGCCGTCGACGATCGACTCGAGCACCTGCGGAATGGCGAGGGCGATGAGCTGCGCCACGAGGTACGCGGCCATGCTGCCCACGATGGCGGCCATTGCGGGGCCGAGGAACTCGCGCAGCCGGAACAGCGCGCGCACGGTGCCGACGCGCGTCGAGCTGGGGTCCTGGTGGTGCGGGATGGCGGACAAGCCGGTTCCTTCCGGAGGGAGGCACCGAGGCGTCGCTGAGCGAGCCGATCGGCGAGAACAGAGCGAGGTGGACGTGCGAAGAGACGTCGGGAAGCGGCGGAGGCCGCGAACGGGCAGGCTGCGCCTGCGTGGGGGCGTGAAGCTACCCGGAGATCGCCTCGCGGCGGACGACCGGGCGGGCAGTGCCACTCACCGCGACCTGGCGGGCGTAGCTGTCTGTCTGCATGGTGTCCTCCTGCGTCATCGTCTGTGTCATCGTCTGCGTCGTCGCGTGGCCGCGTCATGTCACGCGGCGGCCAGCCCCTCAGACTACGGGGATTCGGATGCCGCGTGCAAGAGGAATTCGGTCATCGCACCCGCACCGACAGGCAGGTGACCCCGCCCTCGAGCTTCTCGAACTCGCCGATGTCGACGGTGACCACCCGGTAGCCGAGGCTCGACAGCATGGCCGCCGTCTGCGGCGCCGACGACGACATGAGCAGCGATTCGCCCGACAGCTCGACCACGGCGACGCCCTCGGGCTCGGGCACCGGAAGGAACGCCGGGAAGAGGCTCGGCACGTCGACGAGCGCCGGGTCGCCGATGATCGTGCCGTCGGGAAGCGCCGTCATCGTGGTCTTCAGGTGCAGCGCCTTCGTCACGGGCACCGCGACGACCGAGTAGTCGTGCGGCGTGAGGAGTGTCCGCAGCTGGCGGATGCCCTCCGCGTTCGTGCGGCTCGACGCGCCGACGTACACCGTGCCGTCGACCTTGAGCACGTCGCCCCCGTCGAGGGTGCCGGGAAGCTCGATGCGCTGCACCGTGACGCCGGGGATGGTGCGCACGGTGCGCTCGACCGCCTCGACCTCGGGGCGGCGTGACTCGGCACCCGGGCTCGTGATCACGGCGAGGTCGCCGAAGAACACGACCGCGTCCTCGACGAAGACCGAGTCGGCCAGGTCGGGCGCGCCGTCGACCTCGACGGTCTCCCAGCCCTCGGCGACGAGCGCCGCGCAGTAGTTGTCCCACTGCTCGTCGGCACGGGCCTTGTCGACGGGCTGCCGCTCGAGATGGGTGAGCTCTCCTTCGTCGAGGTTCGACGCCGGGATGCGAACGAGCGCGACGCGGCGCGGCGCCCGACGTGGCGCATGGCCGAGCACGCCGCGGAGGACGCGCGGCGCGAGGAACATCTCGCCGACGACGACCGCGAGGATGAACACGAGGTTGAGGCTCACCAGCGAGCCGATCACGAACAGGAAGATCGCGCCCGAGAACGGATTGCCTGCGGCGTTCGCGCTCACGGTCGTCGCGATGAGCGCGGCGAGGCAGGCCGACGTGAATCCGGTGATGAGCGCGAGGAACCACGCCCTCGTCGCCCCGAGGCCGTTGGCGATCGCGAGCAGCACCCACACGATGAGCGCGGCGAGCGAGAAGTGCCCGAAGAGCTGCCCGAACACCTGCGGCGACTGGCCGTTGCCGATGAAGAACGCGAGCACCGCCACGAGCATCGCGGCGACGGCGACGGATGCCGCGGACGCGAGCACCGCCAGCACCCGCCGCCCCTGCGACGGCGCAGGCCTGAACCGGGCAGGGGCGGGCTGGGGCGTGGCGGCGGGGGACGTCATCGCACGAGCCTATCGGCCGCGTGGCACCTCAGCGCGCGGCTTCGAGGCGCTCGCGTGCGAGTCGTTCGGCGGCGGCGAGCGACGTCGTGCCGTGCTCGTCGGCCGAGCGCAGCACGGATGCCACGGTGTCGCCGATGCCCGCGATGCGCGCGTCGAGCCCGGCCTGGTCGGCGTCGGGAGTGCTCGCGACATCGAGGTAGATGACGCCGCCGGCGTTCACCACGAAGTCGGGCGCCCAGACGATGCGGCGCTCGGTGAGGCGTGCGGCGACATCGCGGGCGGCGAGCTGGTTGTTCGCGGCGCCGACGACGGCGCGCACGCGCAGTGCGTCCACGACCTCGCGGGTGAGCACGCCCCCGAGTCCGCACGGCACGAAGACGTCGGCCTCGACGAGGTGGGCCTCGCCGGGTGCGACCCATGCGGCGCCGAGCTCGTCGGCGAGCGCGCGCTTCGACTCCGCGACATCCGTCACCGTGAGCCGTGCGCCCGCTGCCGCGAGGCTCCGCGCGAGGCGGCCGCCGACCTGTCCGAGGCCGGCGATGACGAAGTGACGGCCCGCCGGATCGGCGTTGTCGAAGACATGGCCGAGGGTGGCGAGGATCGACGCGTGGACGCCGGCGGCCGTGGCATCCGCCGGTTCGCCGACTCCGCCCTGCTCGGGCGGAAGGCCGCAGACGTGCTCGGTGCGCTCGGCGACGACGGCCATGAGCTCGGCGCTCGTGCCGACGTCTTCGGCGGTCATGTACGCGCCTCCGAGGGATTCGACCGCATCGCCGAGGTCGAGCATGGCGTTGTGCCTGGCATCCTCGTCGAGGGTGACGCCGTGCGGCACCGCGACCACGGACTTGCCGCCGCCGCGGGCGAGTCCGGCGGCCGCGTTCTTCATGGTCATGGCCTGCGAGAGGCGGAGCGCGTCGGCGAGCGCGTCGGTCCAGTGCGCGTAGTTCCAGATGCGGGCGCCGCCGAGGGCCTGCCCGAGCCGCGTGGAATGCACGGCGACGATGATGGTGAGGCCCGATCGCGGCCCGCGGGTGATCAGCACGCGCTCGTGCTCGGGGGCCTCGGTGGGAAGTGCTGCGCTGACCTCGGCTGCAGGGGTGGCCGAGGCGTGGGTGATCGTCATCGATCGTTCTCCTTCATCATCCGCTTCGTGGGCGGAACCGGTGGCGCGCGCCTCATGAGCGCCGCTCACCTCAAGCCTACCGCCGCGGGCACCTGCCTCCGAGGCGGCACCCGCCACCCCCTCCCGGGTTTGCATGACATCCGTCCGTTTGCATGACGGTTGCCCGACCCCGCGTCCTACAAATCGGCGAATGTCATGCAAACGCCGGGGGGTGGGAGGACGAAGGGATGTGCGCGGGAGCGAAGGAGTCGCGCTCAGTGGAAGAAGTGGCGCTCGCCGGTGAAATACATGGTCACGCCGGCCGCGCGAGCGGCCTGCACCACCTCCTCGTCGCGCACCGATCCGCCGGGCTGCACGACCGCCCGCACACCGGCGTCGAGCAGGATCTGCAGCCCGTCGGCGAAGGGGAAGAAGGCGTCGGATGCCGCGACCGACCCCGCGGCCCGCTCGCCCGCCCGCTCCACTGCGAGCCGGCACGAGTCGACCCGGTTCACCTGGCCCATGCCGACGCCCACGGAGGCTTTGCCCGACGCGAGCAGGATCGCGTTCGACTTCACCGCGCGGCAGGCCTTCCAGGCGAACTCGAGGTCGGCGAGGGTCGCCGCGTCGGCGGGCTCGCCCGCGGCGAGGGTCCACCCCGAGGCGGGCGAGAAGTGCCGGTCGGCCTGCTGCAGGAGCAGCCCGCCCGAGACCTGGCGCAGCTCCACGGCCGTCGGCGCGAACCCGTCGGGCAGCGTGAGCAGCCGGAGGTTCTTCTTCTGCGTGAGCAGCTCGACCGCCGCAGGCTCGAACTCCGGCGCGACGAGCACCTCGGTGAAGATGCCCGACACCGTCTCGGCCATCTCGAGCGTCACCGGCCGGTTCGCGGCGATCACGCCGCCGAACGCCGACACCGGGTCGCACTCGTGCGCGCGCCGGTGCGCGTCGGCGATGGGGTCGGCGCTCCCTGAGCTCGCCGAAGGGGCCTCGGCGCCGCCCTGAGCGGGTCGAAGGGCCGACGCCACGGCGATGCCGCACGGGTTTGCGTGCTTGATGATCGCCACGGCGGGCTCGTCGAAGTCGAACGCCGCCCGCACCGCGGCATCTGCGTCGACGTAGTTGTTGTACGACATCTCCTTGCCGTGCAGCTGCACCGCCTGCGCGATGCCGGGACGGCCGCCCTGCGAGGCGTAGAGCGACGCCTTCTGGTGCGAGTTCTCGCCGTAACGCAGGTCGGCTGACTTCGTCCACGATCCGCCGACCCAGGCCGGGAACGGCGACTCGTCGGCCGGCTGGTCCTGCGCCACGACGCTGCCGAGCCACGAGGCGACCCCGATGTCGTACGTGGCGGTGTGCCGGAACGCCTCGCGGGCCAGCGCCTTGCGCTGCGCGAGCGTCGTGCCGCCCGAGGCGATCGCCTCGATGACCTCGTCGTAGCGCTCCGGCGAGACGACCACGGCCACGTTCGCGTGGTTCTTCGCCGAGGCGCGCACCATGGCCGGTCCGCCGATGTCGATCTGCTCGACGGCGTCGAACTCGGATGCCCCGGCCGCGATCGTCGCGGCGAACGGATAGAGGTTCACGACCACGAGCTCGAACGGCTCGATGTCGAGGTCGCCGAGCTCCCGCTCGTGGTGCTCGAGCCGGAGGTCGGCCAGGAGGCCCGCGTGCACCGACGGGTGCAGGGTCTTTACGCGGCCGTCGAGCATCTCGCGGGCACCCGTGACGCTCGCGACATCCGTCACCTGGAACCCGGCGTCGCGGACGGTCTGCGCCGTCGATCCGGTCGAGACGATCTCGGCGCCGGCAGCGGCGAGGGCCGCGGCGAGCTCGGTGATGCGGGTCTTGTCGCTCACCGAGAGGAGCGCCCGGCGCACCGGCACGAGGTCGCGTTCGCGGTAGAGGCTCGGGTCGTGGGTGGGGCCGCTCATGATCTGCTCGGTTCCTTCATCTGCTCAGTTCCTTCAGGTCGAGGTGCGAGTTGGCGATGTCGAGCACGGTCTGGATCAGCAGGCGCCGCTCGATCGGCTTGATGCGGTCGTGCAGGGCCTGTTCGGTGTCGCCCGGCAGCACCGGCACGCGCTCCTGCGCGATGATCGGCCCGCCGTCGACGGAGTTGTCGACGACGATGAGGCTCGCGCCGCTCTGATCGACCCCCGCGGCGATCGCGTCGCGTACCGCGTGCGCGCCGGGGAACTCGGGCAGGTACGCGGGATGGGTGTTGATGAGGAAGGGCGAGAACGCGTCGACGACCGCGGGCGGCACGAGCCGCATGAGCCCCGAGAGCACCACGAGGTCGGGTCCCCACTGCCGCACCTGCTCGATGAGCGCCCCGCCCCACGCCTCGCGGTCGGCGTAGGCCGTGAACGGCACGGTGAACGAGGGGATGCCGAACTCCTCGCCGAGGAGGAGCCCGTCGGCTTCGCGGTCAGCGCCGATCGCCACGACGCGAGCGGGGAACTCGGCGTCTTCGGAGGCTTCGAGGAGGGCGCGGAGGTTGGATCCCGTGCCCGAGATCAGCACGACGAGCTGCAGCACCCTCCGAGCCTACCGGGTGCGGCTCAGGCGACTCCGCCGTCGATGGAACGGTAGGTGGGCTGGTCCTCGTCGGGAACGAGCACCTCGGTCGACCGGTTCAGCGATTCGCCGCGGAAGAACGGCCGCGACTCGGCGAAGAACGCCCACACGATCATGAGCACGGCACCGAGGGCGAGCGATCCGACGCCGATCACGAACACGCCGCCGACTCCCCAGATCACGGTGTAGCCGTACTCGGGGTCGAGCATGTCGATGGCGGAGTAGACGAAGGCGTAGGTGAGCAGCACGGCTCCGACGAGCGGGAACACGAGCCGGTTCCAGAAATGGCGCCACGAGGAGAACAGGGAGCGCCGGAAGTACCACACGCAGGAGAACCCCGTGATGGCGTAGTAGAACGCGATCGCCAGCCCGAGCGACAGGATCGTGTCCTGCAGGATGTTGTCGCTGATGAGCGTCATGCCGACGTAGAACACGCTCGCGACCACGCCCATGAGGATCGTCGAGAACGAGGGGGTGTGGTAGCGCGGATGCACCGTCGCGAAGCGCTTCGGCAGCGCCCGGTACACCGCCATCGCGAGCGTGGTGCGTGCGGTCGGCAGGATCGTCGTCTGCGTCGACGACACGGCCGAGATCATGACGGCGATCACGAGGAGCCACGCCCACGGGCCGAAGAGCGCGTCCTTCAGGGCGAAGAAGACGTCGTCGGCGTTGCCCTCGTTGCCGAGCCCCATCCCGGCGTCGCCAAGCCCGGCGTATGACATGGCGGCGACCGTGACACCCACGTAGGTCACGAGGAGGATGAGGGTCGTGATCACCGCGGCCCGCCCGGGGATGCGCTTCGGATCGCGCGTCTCCTCGTTGAGCGAGAGGCAGGTGTCCCAACCCCAGTAGATGAAGAGGGCGAGGAGCACCGATTCGACGAACGCGCCGAACGAGCTGAACGCGAACGGGTCGAACCAGCTCCACTCGGGCGTGGTCGAGCCCTCCGGTGCGGTACCTGTGACGACCTGCCAGGTCGCGAAGACCACGAAGAGGATGAGCGCGAGGTACTGCACCGCAAGCAGCACGTTCTGCATCCGCTCGCCGATCTCGAGCCCACGCCAACTGATCCAGCTCATGAGCGCGATGAACACCACGCCCGTGACGGTCACCACGAACCCGTTCTCGGCGAGGTCGGGCGCGACGAGCAACCAGAAGTAGATGCCGCCGATCTGGGCGAGGTTCGCGAGCACGACCGTGCCTGCGACGGCGACGCCCCACCCGCCCATCCAGCCGACCCACGGTCCGAACGCCTTCGTCGCCCAGGTGAACGCCGTACCGCAGTCGGGCACGTCGCGGTTGAGCTCCCGATAGGCGAACGCGATGAGCAGCATCGGCACGAAGGCGATGATGAACGCGATCGGGGCCTGGGCGCCCACCGTGAGCACGACGAACCCCAGCGTCGCGGCGAGCGAATACACGGGGGCGGTGGAGGCGAGTCCGATCACCGTCGAACCCCAGAGTCCGAGGGTGCCGGCGGCGAGGCCCTTGCCCTCGCGGGGCGGAGCAGCTGGTGCAGTCGGGTTCGACATGGATCCTCCTCGATCACGCCGTCACGCGCAGGCTAGCACCCAGCGCGTGCACCGCACGGAAATGCCGCATGGGGCGACCGGATGCCGCTACTCGAGGTCGCGGCGGCCGTTCGACCCCCACACGAACTCGCGGTGCGCCCGCTCGGGCACGTCGTGCGCGGGAATCGACCCGGGGCGCGGCTCCCGCTCGTCGTGCGCGGGAATCGACCCGGGGCGCGGCTCCCGCTCGTCGCGGGTGCGGAGCGCGACGGAGCCCCGCCCGGCCTCGCGGCCGGAGCGTGCCCGCGCCGCGTAGCCGCCGACGATCGCGCCGAGCCCGACGGTCGCGGCGGCGACGCCCGCGACCGGCCACGGATCGGGACCGACATCGGCAAGCCGGCCCGGGCCCGCAGCGCCGCCCGACCACCAGGCGAGGAGTCCGAGCACCAGGGCTGCAGCGGCGGCAGCCCCGAAGCCGACCGCGAGCGGCATCCACCAAGGCGTCCGCGCCTTCGCGCGTTCGACCGCAGGACCCGTCGCCGCGACCACCCACGCGCCCACGAAGCCGAGCAGCACGGGTGCGATGAGCCAGAGCGCGCCGAGTGCCGGAGCCTCGGCCGGCAGCGCCCCGAGCAGCGGGATGCCCGGCACGGGGCCGAGCAGGGTGCCGCTCGTCGAGACGAGGGTGCCCGACCCGATCGCGAATCCGGGGCCGAGCAGCCACGCCGCGGCCCAGATCACCAGGTTCGGCAACAGCGCGAGCTCTGCCACGGTGAGCGCGATGCCGCCGTCGACGCCGGCACCCAGTGCCTGGTAGAGGCCCGCGATCGTCGCATAGTCGAGGGCGATGAGCACCGCGACGAGCACCCCGCCGAGCGCGAGCACGCCGAAGGCGGCGCCGGCGCCGACGCGCACGGCCGCACGGAGGCCTGCCACGAGCACGAGTGGAAGGGACACGAGGGCGCGACGCACCAGGCCGCTCGCGGCATCCGTCGACGACGCCCGACGGAGCGCCTCGCCGGCCGCTCCGATCACGACGCCGAGGGCCATCGTGAACGCGGGCAGCAGGGCCGCCTGCCACGGATCGGCGCGCGCGGCGTCGACGCCCGCGACGACGGCGAGCACCGCGCCGACGGCCGCGTAGACGAGGATCGCCGCGATCCCACCGGAGAACGAGTGCCCGCCCGCCGCCGAGCGGCGGCCGATGCGGCGGCCGAACGCCACCGAGACGAGGGCGAATCCGAGCAGGGCGATCGTGATCGGGAACGGGTCCGCGGCCCCCGGCAGTGCGGTGCGGGCGGCGGTGACCGGGTCGAGCTGCACCACCAGGTCGACGCCGTGGCCGAGCAGCCACACGTCGGCGGCCGCGCGGAGCAGCACCGTGATGTCGACCGCGAGCCCGAAGTGGAGCGCCCACAGCAGGATGAGCGGCACGACGACGACGCCGAGTCCGATGAGCGCCGCGACGGATGCCTCGAGGGCGGCCAGCAGGGCGATCGTCGTGCGTCTCATCGCCCGCGAGCTTAGCCCGGCGCCGCGCCGTCAGTCGGTGCGACGTGCAGGATCGGGCAGACTCGCGAGCACCGGCTCCGGCGTCGCCGTCGCGGGCGTCCGACCCACCCGTGGCGCCGGTTCCGGCGAACCCGGCGGACGCCGAAGCACCTGCACCACGAGCAGCGCGAGCAGGGCGAGCACGACGGTCCAGAGCACCAGGGACACCGTCAGCGGACGCACGAACAGGATGACGAGGGCGGCGATCACCGCGATCGCCGCATACGCTGCGCCGCGCATCCGGTCGAGCCGCTCGCCGAACCCTCCGGTCGTGAGTCCGTGACGCGCGGCGGCGGACCGCAGGCCGTCGAAGCCTGCGGCGGCGAAGCCGCGCATCGCGACGGCGGGTCGCCACGGACCCGTGCTCCACGCGATCAGCGCGATGAGCACGCCGAGCACGATCAGGGTGACCGTGACCGACCTCATGAGCTCGGTCAGTTCGTCGAAGAGGACGCCGACGGTGTCCGCCGGCATGATCGACGGGCTGAGCGTCGCGATGGCGTAGACGCGACCGATGCCGAACCCCGCCGCCAGCACGATCATGCTCACCGAGAACGCAATCGCGGTCCACAGCAGCGCCCGCGACCGATTCCGCGCCACGAGCACCCCGGCGACGAGCAGGGCGATCGACACCCACGGAAGCCACGTTCCGACGCCGACGGCGAGCGCGTAGAGGGACTGCACCAGCACGAGGCTGTCGGCCTGGGCGACGACGATGCTGAGCTGCACGGAGGGGATCGCTTCCGCGAAGCCGATCCCCTGCTCGGCGAGCAGTCGCTTGACCTCCTCGATCACCGGTCCGAGCTGCACGCTCAGCTCGCCCGTGCCGCTGATCGACACCGCGGAATCCGGATCGCCCTGCACGGCCGCCACGAACTCCCGGTGGGTGAACCGGAGGGCCGTGGCCCAGGTGTCGGCGAACGTGGGCGACTCGACGATCCCGGTGACGGTCGATTCGAGCAGCGACTTCAGGCCCTCGGCGGCGGGCGCTTCGAGCAGGCTGAGCGCCGATTTCGCGTTCTCGGGGAGGTCGAGCGAACGGATGCCGTCGAACACGTCCTTGGTGAGCTCGGGGATGTCCACCTGCCGCTCGATCGCACCGGTGACCTCCGACGCGATGAACCGCTGCACCGCCGGATCCTCGGCCAGCGGGGCGAACGTCGCCACGAACCGTTCGGTGTCCACGAGTTCGAGGCGCGCCCAGGCGGAGACGACCGCGACCGGGGCGAGCAGCACGCCGAGCACGACGAGCACGATGGCCGCGGCAGTACGACCCCAGCGCCGGCGCGGCGGTCGTGCGTCGACGGATGCCGCGGCATCCGTCAGCGGCCTCGTCGCCGCCCCTTCGTCGCGGGCGTTCGCGCGCAGTTCCTCGTTCTCGGCCTCGAGCGCGGCGATGCGCGCTTCGAGCTCGGCCTCGTTCCCACCCGACATGAGCGCCCCCTTCTGGGACGAACCTAGCCGCACCGCGGCCCGTGGCGCATCACCCTCAATGGATGAACGCCTTGAGCGCGATCATCGCCAGGCCGAACGCCGCGGTGCCGAGCGCGCCGGCCGCCCGCATCGGCCAGGCGGCGCCTCGGCGTGCGAAGGCGACCCAGCCGAGCACGGCGAGCACGACGACGCCCGCCCAGAGCGCGCACCACACGGCGAGCGCATCGTCGATCGCGTCGGTCGCGCCGAGCAGCAGGATGAACGACGGGATCATGGCCGACGCGAGCAGGCCGAGCGAGCGTCGGACGGATTCCCTGAACGCCTCGCGCAACCCGATGACGCGGTCGTCGTCGAGTCCGTGATGCGCGACCGTGCCCGCGTACACATGGGCGGCCCAGAACACGATGACCGTGCCGATCACCTTCCAGAACACCTCGTAGGAACCCCCGCCGCCGCCGAAGCTGGCCACGACGATCATGCCCGAGACGAGGATGACGCCGTACACCGACTCCTCGGTGACGAACGTGGTTCGCACGAGCTCACGTGCGAAGGTCGGCTTCGGACGGGGTGACGACGCGTGCCGGCCGGGCACCCCCGCGGCATCCGGTGTCGACTCCCTCATGGAGTCACCCTCTCACGCACTCGCCTGCGCGCGACAGAGCCCCGCAGGCGATGGCCGGCGGGGCTCTGTGACGTGATGCTGGGGCGTCAGAGGGCGGCGTAGACCTCGCGGAGGAGGTTCGCCGTCTCGCTCGGCGTCTTGCCGACCTTCACGCCCGCGGCCTCGAGGGCCTCCTTCTTCGCCTGCGCGGTGCCGGCCGAGCCCGACACGATGGCGCCGGCGTGGCCCATGGTCTTGCCCTCGGGCGCGGTGAACCCGGCGACGTAGCCGACGACCGGCTTCGTGACGTTGGCCTTGATGAAGTCGGCCGCGCGCTCCTCGGCGTCGCCGCCGATCTCGCCGATCATGACGATCGCCTTCGTCTCGGGGTCGGCCTCGAACGCGGCGAGTGCGTCGATGTGCGTGGTGCCGATGACGGGGTCGCCGCCGATGCCGATCGCGGTCGAGAAGCCGAGGTCGCGCAGCTCGTACATCATCTGGTAGGTCAGGGTGCCTGACTTCGAGACGAGGCCGATCGGGCCCTTGCCGGTGATGTTCGCCGGGGTGATGCCGACGAGCGACTCGCCGGGGCTGATGATGCCGGGGCAGTTCGGCCCGATGATGCGGGTCTTCTCGCCCTTCTCCTTCGCGTACGACCAGAACTCGGCCGAGTCCTGCACGGGCACGCCCTCGGTGATGATCACGAGCAGCGGGATCTCGGCGTCGATGGCCTCGACCACGGCGCCCTTCGTGAACGCCGGGGGAACGAAGGCGATGGAGACATCCGCCCCCGTCTGCTCGATCGCCTCGGCGACCGTGCCGAACACGGGCAGTTCGACGGGGTTGCCGTCCTTGTCGCGGTGCAGCACCGTGGTGCCGGCCTTGCGTGCGTTCACGCCGCCGACCACCTGGGTGCCGGCCGCGAGCATGCGCGCCGTGTGCTTCGAGCCCTCGCCGCCGGTGATGCCCTGGACGATGACCTTGGAGTCCGTGTTGAGGAAGATCGTCATTTCTCTGCGTCCCTTGCTTACGCGGCGTTCGCCAGTTCGGCGGCCTTGTCGGCGCCCTGGTCCATGTTCTCGGCCAGCGTCACCAGCGGGTGCGCGGCCTCCTGGAGGATGCGGCGGCCCTCGGCGACGTTGTTGCCGTCGAGACGCACGACCAGCGGCTTGTTCGCCGCGGAGCCGAGCTCGGCGAGGGCGCCGACGATGCCCTTCGCGACCTCGTCGCATGCGGTGATGCCGCCGAAGACGTTCACGAACACGCTCTTGACCTGCGCGTCGCCGAGGATGATGCCGAGGCCGTTCGCCATGACCTCGGCCGACGCGCCGCCGCCGATGTCGAGGAAGTTCGCGGGCTTCACGCCGCCATGGCTCTCGCCGGCGTAGGCCACGACGTCGAGGGTCGACATCACGAGGCCCGCGCCGTTGCCGATGATGCCGACCGCGCCGTCGAGCTTCACGTAGTTGAGGTCGAGCTCCTTCGCGGCCGCCTCGAGCGGGTCGGCCGCCGCCTTGTCTTCGAGGAGCGCGTGGCCCGCGTGCCGGAACTCCGCGTTCTCGTCGAGCGTGACCTTGCCGTCGAGGGCGATGACCTCGCCGTCCTCCGAGAGGATGAGCGGGTTGACCTCGACGAGGGTCGCGTCCTCCTTGTCATACACCTCGTAGAGCTTCACGAAGACGTCGGCGACGTTGTCGACGAGGTCGGCCGGGAAGTTCGCGGCGACGGCGATCTCGCGGGCCTTCTCGAGCGTGATTCCGGCGATCGGGTCGACCTCGACCCTGGCCAGCGCCTCGGGCTTCTCGACCGCGAGCTGCTCGATCTCCATGCCGCCCTCGACGCTCGTGAGCGAGAGGTACGAGCGGTTCGCGCGGTCGAGGAGCACCGAGAAGTAGAACTCCTGCGCGATGCGGGCGCCGCCCGCCACCATGACGCGCTTCACGACGTGGCCCTTGATGTCGAGTCCGAGGATGGCGCCTGCCGCCGCCTCCGCCTCGTCGGGGGTCTTCGCGACCTTGACGCCGCCGGCCTTGCCGCGGCCGCCGGTCTTCACCTGGGCCTTCACCACGACGACGCCGCCGAGCTTCTCGGCCGCCGCGCGAACCTCCTCGGGAGTGTCTGCGACGATGCCGGGCAGCACCGGCACCCCGTACTTCTCGAACAGGTCTCTGGCCTGGTACTCGTAAAGATCCACGCTCTACTTCCAATCGATCCGCACGCGCGATCGCGCACAGGGGCTGGTGGGTGCGGCCCGGCCGAGGGTCTCTCGATATCGAGATACGCGGACCGACGACCATCGTACTCCCCCGGGGCGGGGGCTCCGAACCGGGACGTGGCGCTGGTACGCCCCGCGACCCGCTGCGAGACTGGCGAGATGACGGCGACCGCCCACATCGGAATCTCGGGCTGGGTGTACCCGCCATGGCGCGGCGAGTTCTATCCGCGGGGCGTGCGCCAGGCCGACGAGCTCGCCTTCGCGGCCAGGCATGTCACCTCGATCGAGGTGAACGGCTCGTTCTACGCGCTGCAGAAGCCCGCGAACTGGGTGCGCTGGCGTGATGAGGTGCGGGCCGACTTCGTGTTCGCGGTGAAGGGACCGCGCTTCGTCACGCACATCAAGCGGCTCGGCGACATCGAGGCTCCGCTCGCGAACTTCTTCGCGTCGGGCGTGCTCGCGCTCGGCGCCCAGCTCGGACCCGTGCTCTGGCAGCTGCCACCGGATCTCGGGTTCGACGAGGGACTGCTCGACGCGTTCCTCGCGCGGCTGCCGCGCACGCACGGTGAGGCGGCGGCCCTCGCACGGCACCGCGATCGACGGATGTCGGGGCGCACCGCATTCGCGCTCGCCGCCCCGCCCGATCACGGCATCCGTCACGCTGTCGAGGTGCGGCATCCGAGCTTCGACACAGAAACGTGGCGGTCGCTGCTCGACGGCCACCATGTGGCATCCGTCACCGCGGACACCGCCGGGAAGTACCCGCGGCTCGACTGGACCACCGCCGACTTCGCATACGCGAGGCTGCACGGCGACCGGGAGCTGTACACGTCGGGCTACGACGACGAGGGCCTCGACCGGTGGGAGGCCTGGGTGCGGGCGCACCTGGCCGCCGGTCGGGACGCGTTCGTGTACTTCGACAACGACGTCAAGGTGCGCGCCCCATACGACGCGATGGCGCTCATCGCGCGGCTCGCGCGCTGACGCGCACGGATCGCAGGTTCGTCTCTCAGGACTCCGGGGCGCCGTGCTGGTCACAGCGGCCGAGCGGTGGTTGCATAGACGCATGAGCACCCCCGCGGTGGCCAGGTGACGACGATGCCGAGCGACGCGATGCAGGCCGACCGGGTGCTCGAACTCCGCATCCACGGAGTCAACAACACCGCCCCGCACGACCTGCTCGACGTGCCCGCCGACGAGGTGCGCCGGGTCGCGGGGGACGCGCTCGGCGGATTCTGGCGGCCGACGGCCGACTCGGTCGAGGCCAGGCGCGCGGCGCCGGGAGCGAACCGTGCGCGCGGGTACGTTCCGCGCGGAATCACCCGGGAGGCGTACTCCTGGGGCGGCATGGTGCGCACGACTCCCGGCGTCGCGGCGTCGGGCAAGCCGGGCGGAGCGGCATCCGCGATCCTCGGCGTGCTCGCCCGCATCGGCTGGACCTTCCTGCTGCCGTTCAGCGTCGCGAACGCCGCTGCCTGGGCGTGGCGGCTCCCGACGGGCACCGATCGCGTGCGGCTCCGCGCCCGGGCGGGAGCGATCCGGGTCTTCGGGGTGCTGCTCACCCTCGCCCTCGTCGCGACCCTGGCGAACCTGTCGATCGACGTCGTGGCCCTGCAGTGCTTCGGCACCGACACGCTGCTGTGCACGGTGCTCCCCCGGCCGTTCGCATCGCTCGAGAGCTGGACGCCGGGGCGCCGGATGGCCCTCCTGTCGTTTGTCCCGATCGTCGCGCTTGTCGGCGTGTGGCTGCTGTCGAGCATCTCGCGCCTCCGCTACGACGTCGCGGAACGTTTCGTCGCCGCCCGAGACGGCGACACGGCCGCTCCCGCGTCGCCGGCGCTGCTCTCCCGGCGCGGGTTCTGGCACAGCGCCGGCGCGACGCACCGGCTGGCCCTCGCCCACCTGGCCGCCGGCGTGGGGCTCGTCGCGGCGATGCTGTCGTTCCAGGCGGCGGTGGGCGGCGATGGCGCCGCCTGGCCTGTGGCGCTCGCGTCGTGTGCGGTGGTCGGTGCGGCGATCGTGACCGCCTTCGCCACCCGGACGATGCCGTTCGAACGGATGCCCCTCGATCGCGAGGCGGCGAGCCGGTTCGCCTGGTGGCCGGCGGTGCTCGTCGCGTCGAGCGCAGCGATCTACGTCATCGCGCTGATCGTGGTCGGCTTCGGGAGTCGGGATGCGTGGCAGGGGCAGCGCTGGGTGGCCACGGGCGTCTCGGTGTCGGGCATCGTGCTGGTCCTCATCGTCGCGGGCGCGACCGTGATCGTCTTCGCGAGCGCGTTCTTCCGGCTTCCCGCGCGCGGCGCCCGCTTCGAGGCCTGGCACGGGCTCGGGCAGACCGTCTTCCTCACGGCAGCGCTCGCGATCAGCCTGCTCCTCTCGGGCCTGCTCTCGGTTGCCGTCGGCAACTGGCTGAACGGCGGGGCCGGCGCCAGCGCACTGCTCCCGCGCGGCGACGGGTCGGTCGTTCCACCCGACGTCGTCGACGACGCCGGCGCGAGCTACCCGGTGCTGAGCGTGCCCGCGCTGCATCCGTGGTTCGGCGGTGCGGCACTGGTCGCGCTCATCGTCGGCCTCCTCGTCATCGGCGGCGCCCTCCTCCGCCCGCGGAACGTCGACGCTCGCGCCCGTGCCTGGACCGCCTCCGATCGCCCGGAGACGCCTCCGGCCGAGACCGTCGGCGGACCGATGGCGGTCGGGACATCCGCCGAGCTCGATACCCTCCTCGGCCCCGTCCGCGAGCGCAAGCGCGCCGTCGCCGCCAGGCTGCACCTCGCCGAGCCGATCGTCGGCGTGCTCGTCATCGTCGCGGCCGTTGCGATCGTCGGCGGGGTCGTGCTCACGATCGCCTACCCGCGGCTGCTCGACCCGGTCGCGCCCGTCGACACGCAGACCCTCGCGGATCGCATCGTCACGGCCGCCTTCCCCTGGCTCGACGTGGCGATGGGGGTGTGGGGTGTCATCACCGTGCTCGTCATCGCCGCCCTGGTGTCGGGTGTCGGCCCGGCGCAGCGGTCGCGCCCGCTCGCCGTGGTCTGGGATCTCGCCTGCTTCCTCCCCCGCGCCGGGCATCCGCTGGGCGCGCCCTGCTACACCGAGCGGGCCGTGCCCGAGGTGTCGCGCCGTGTGCTGTGGTGGCTGCAGCAGCCGCCCGACCGCACGACCGGGGCACCGACCCGGGTCGTGCTGGTGGCGCACAGCATGGGCGGCGTCGTCGCTCTGTCCGCACTCTTCTCGCTCGCCGCGCATCCCGGCTGGGAGGCGCTCCGCGACCGGGTCGCCCTCCTCACCTTCGGGGTGCAGGTGCGACCCTATTTCGGGCGGTTCTTCCCCGAGCTGCTCGGCCCGCACGTGCTCGGAGTGACGGCGTGCGAGCGACCACGGCTGTGGGCCGCCGATCCATGGCGGGCGGATGCCGCGGCCGGCCGGGAGCGCACATCCGCCGCGCCCGCCCGCTCGGGCGTTCCGGCGCGCGAGTGGATCAGCCTGTGGCGGCTGACCGATTTCCTCGGTTTCGCCGCCTTCGCCAACGTGCCGGGAAATCCCGTCGACCGCGCGGCCGACGAGATCGACACGAGCGGCTATACGGGCGAGGTCGGGACGCATGGAGAGTACTACCGGGTGCACCAGTACCACCGCGAGCTGCTGCGGCTCGCCGGGCTCGCCCCGCCCGGGTAGCGGGGCGAACGACTCCCGGGCGGCCGCGCGAACCATCGCGACGGCCCCGCGCGACGGCTCCCCGCGCCGGCTCCGCGCGCCGGCTCCGCGCGCCGGCTCCGTGCGCCGGCTGGAGCGTCAGCCGACGCGGCCGAGCGCGAGCGCGGCGTGCATGAGCGCAGCCACGGTCTCGCCGTCGCGGATCTCGCCGTGCCGCACCATCCGCATGACCTCGGCCCACGGCACGGCGCGCACGCGCCGGATGCCCTCCTCGGCCTGTGAATGACCGGGATGCGCAGATTCCCGGAGGCCCGTCGCGAGGAAGACGACCTCGGCGGCCCGGCAGATGCCGTTGAGCGCCTCCATCCGCCCGATCTCGCGCCAGGTGGATGCCTCGAGGCCGGCCTCCTCGAGCAGCTCGCGCTGCGCGGCCACGAGGGGGTCTTCGCCGTCGGAGCCGCCTGCTGGCACCTCGACTGACTCGCCGACCGTGTGCCGGTCGAGCGTGATCAGCACGACCTCGTCGTCGTCGGTCAGCGCGACGACGAACACCGCGTCGTTGCGCAGTTCGACCACACTGTAGATGCCGTCGCCGCCGTCGGGCCGGACCACCTGGTCTTCGGTGACCCTGATCCACGGATTCTCGTACACGGTGCGGCGGGTGCGCGTGGGCCAGCTCACGACGGGACCTCGTTCGCCGAGGTCACAGCTTCTCGATCGGCGCGACCTTGATCAGGAGCTTCTTCGCGCCCGAGGTGTCGAAGCTCACGTGCGCGACGCGCTTCGTGCCCTCGCCGGTGACCTGGGTGACCTTGCCCTCGCCGAAGTCGACGTGCCGGATGCGGTCGCCGGCCTCGAGGGTGAGGTCGCCGTTGTCGCGCACCGTGCCGGTGACCCGGTTCGCCCACTCGGTCTTGGGCTTGTCGGAACGGGTGACGCTGAACCGCTCGAGGTCTCGGTCGCGGGTGCCCCATACGCCGCCGCCCTGCCCGTGCCCGCGGCGCGCGTTGAGCGCGCGCGGCTGGGTGCCGCCGCGGCTGGTGGCCATTCCGGGTGATTGGCGCCAGTCGATCAGCCCCTCGGGGATCTCCTGCAAGTAGCGTGACGGCATCGCCACGGCAACCTCGCCGAACTGCGCCCGGCTCATCGCGAGCGACAGGTACAGGCGCTTGCGCGCGCGCGTGATGCCCACATAGAAGAGCCGCCGCTCCTCGGCCGGCCCGCCCGGCTCGGTGGCCGACATCTGGTGCGGCAGCAGACCCTCCTCGATGCCGGTGAGGAAGACCGCGTGGTACTCGAGGCCCTTCGCGGTGTGCAGCGTCATGAGCGAGACGGTGCCCGATGCATCGTCGAGCTCGTCGGCGGCGGCGACGAGCGACACCTGCGTGAGGAAGTCGACGAGGGTAGCGCCCGGGTTCTCGCGATCGAAGTCGCGGGTCTGCGCCACGAGCTCCTCGACGTTCTTGGCGCGGGTCTCGTCTTGCGGGTCGCGGCTGTTGCGCAGCGCACCGATGAGGCCCGACTGCTCGACGAGGAAGACGAGTACATCGGAGACCTTCGCCGCGCCGGTCGCTGAGCCCGTCGACGGGGAGCTCGCCTCGCCGGCCGTCGATGCCGGCGAGATCGGCACGAGCATGGCCGCCGCCTCGTCGAGCACCGTGGCGAGCCCCGTGATCGCCTTCGTGACCTTCGGCCCGAGGCCCAGGCCGGATGCCGCTCGCATCGCCTGCCGGAATGACATCTGGTTCTGCTCGGCGAACTGCGCGATCGCGGTCTCAGTGGCGGGCCCGATTCCCCGCTTCGGCGTGTTGAGGATGCGCCGCAGTGCGAGCTCATCGAGCGGATTCGCGACCGCGATGAGATACGCCATCGCGTCCTTGATCTCGGCGCGCTCGTAGAACTTCGTACCGCCGACGACGCGGTAGGGCAGCGCCGAGCGCACGAAGATCTCCTCGAGCGCTCGTGTCTGCGCGTTGGTGCGATAGAACACGGCGATCTCGCGGTAGGCGACGCCCTTCCGGTGCAGCGCCTCGACCTCGTCGGCGACGAACTGCGCCTCGTCGTGCGCGGTGTACCCGGTGAAGCCCGTGATCTTGTCACCGTCGCCGACGGCCGTCCAGAGCTTCTTCTCCTTGCGGTCGAAGTTGTTCGCGATGACGGCGTTGGCCGCGCTCAGGATGTTCTGGGTGGAGCGGTAGTTCTGCTCGAGCAGCACGACCTTGGCACCCGCGAAGTCGCGCTCGAACTCGGAGATGTTGCGGATGTCGGCACCGCGGAACGCATAGATCGACTGGTCGGAGTCGCCGACGACGGTGAGGCTCGCCCCGGGGATGCGGCCCGCGGCATCCGTCAGTGCTCTCGTGTTGAACCCGTGCTGCTCCATCTCGGCCACGCGCTCGGCCGGCACCGGCTGCGTCAGCTCACGGATGAGCGAGTACTGGGCGTGGTTCGTGTCTTGATACTCGTCGACGAGGATGTGCCGGAACCGCCGCTGGTAGAGCGAGGCGACCTTCGGGAACGCACGGAAGAGGTAGACCGTCTCGCTGATGAGGTCGTCGAAGTCGAGAGCGCTCGCGTCGCGCAGTCGCCGCGTGTACTGGCGGAAGATCTCGAGGAACATGACCTCTTGCGGGTCGTTCGTGTTCGCGTTGCGCGCGTACGACTCGACGTCGGCGAGCTCGTTCTTCAGCTTGGAGATCTTCGCCTGCGCGCTCGCGGGCGTGAAGCCGAGGGTGTCGGCATCGAGCTCCTTGATGATGCGCTTCAGGATGGTGCGCTGGTCGGCCGAGTCGTAGATGGTGAACGTCGACGACAGCCCGATCGCCTCGGCCTCGCGGCGGAGGATGCGCACGCACGCGGAGTGGAACGTGGAGATCCACATTCCGGATGCCCCTTCGCCGAGCAGCCCTTCGACGCGCTCGCGCATCTCGGCGGCCGCCTTGTTCGTGAACGTGATCGCGAGGATCTGGCTCGGCCACGCCTCGCGGCTCTCGATGAGGCTCGCGATGCGGTGCGTGAGCACGCGGGTCTTGCCCGAACCGGCGCCTGCGACGATGAGCAGCGCCTGGCCGCGGAACTCGACGGCCTCGCGCTGCTCGGGGTTGAGTCCGTCGGTGAGGCGCGAGCCGGCGCCGCCGTCGCCGGCGGCGGTGGCGCCGGGGCCGTCGGTGCCGATTCCGGATGCCGCGGCAGGCGCCTCGCGCCAGCCGGCCGGGTCGTCGGGGTCGAGGATCAGCGTCATGTCCCATCAAGTCTAGGCGCGGCATCCGACACCGCCGCGTACGCCGCCGGCCGGACGCCCCCGTGGTGCCCACCCCCGCGCCCGTCATCCACCGTCCTCCGCGAATCCCGTGTTTCTGCGACGCCACCCACCTCCGCGAATCCCGTGTTTCTGCGATGCCACCCACCTCCGCGAATCCCGTCTTTCTGCGATGCCACCCACCTCCGCGAATCCCGTGTTTCTGCGACGCCACCCACCTTCGCGAATCCCGTGTTTCTGCGATGCCACCCACCTCCGCGAATCCCATGTTTCTGCGGCTTCACCCACCTTCGCGAATCCCGTGTTTCTGCGACTTCACCCGCAGAAACCCGTGACTCGACATGGAGGGCATGCCCTCCGACACCCGAGCACCCGCGCGAATCCCGGATACCTGCGACTCGTCCTGCACATTCCCGGGATTCGCGGCGCTATCCACGCGGGCGGGCGACTTCGGGCGGGCGGTGCGACGCGGTGCGGCACGGTCGACGCATGGCCCGCCGCGCCCCGCTCCCCCTCGACTTCCGACTCGCGCCGTTCCACATCGCCGAAGCCGCCGCACGCGGCATCCGACCCTCGCGACTGCGTGCAGCCGACCTCGTGCGTCCGTTCTGCGGGGTGCGCGCGACATCCGCCCCCGAATCCCTGCGCGACCGGTGCCTGGCGTATGCCGCGCGCATGCCGCACGAGCACTGGTTCAGCCACGCCACCGCCGCACGGCTCTGGGAACTGCCGGTTCCCGCTCGGATCGAGCGGGACACGCGACTTCACGTCAGCTCGGCGAAGCGGGAGGCGGAGACAGCGGGGGTGATCGGCCATCGCGCCCAACGGCGACCCGACGTCAGGCCGCACCTCGGACTGTCCGTGCTCGCGCCGGCCGAAGCCTGGTGCCAACTCGGCAGTGTTCTCGCGGTCGACGAGCTCGTCGAGGCGGGCGATCGGCTGCTGGGATGGCCACTCCCGCTCTGCTCGCCTGCGGAACTCGACGCCGTAATCGCACGATTCGGCTCCCGCCGCGGCGCGAAGAACGTGCGAGCGGCTCGCGGCCGCATGCGCGGCGGGTCCGCATCGCCGCGTGAGTCGAGACTGCGCGAACTCCTGGTCGGGGCAGGCCTTCCCGAGCCGGCGCTGAACACACCGATCCGCCTGCTCGACGGCAGTTCCACTCCCGGTGACGTCGTGTACGTCGAGTACCGCGTCGTGGTCGAGTACGACGGTGAGCAGCATCGACTCGACGCGGAGCAGTTCGGCCGGGACGTCGACCGGCTCAACGCGCTCGCCCTGGCCGGATGGCTCGTGGTGCGGATCCGGAAGGACATGAGCGACCCCACCGCGATCCACCTGGTCTCGACGGCACTTCGGTCGCGCGGATGGCTCGCCTGACCGGAACCCGCCCGGCCGTTCCGCCCGCTCGGTGGTACCGCACGCGAGTCCCGCGCTTCTGCGGGTGGACCCGCACGAATCCGGGATTCGCGAAAGACTTCGCACGCAGCGAGACGCGGCACTCGGGCGCCCCTGCACGCGAGTCCCGCGTTTCTGCGGGTGAGCCCGCACAAATCCGGGACTCGCAAGTGAGTGCGCACGCCGCGAGACGCGGCCCTCGGGCGCCCCTGCACGCGAGTCCCGCGTTTCTGCGGGTGAACCCGCACGAATCCGGGACTCGGCGGATGCATGGGAATGCGGCGAGTGCGGGTACGCGGGCCCTCGCCCACGAGGGTGTGCGGGTACGCGACGGGTGCACCGTTGCGTGTCGGCTGCGTCGCCCCGGCACCGGACGCGCGGCGCGGTCAGGCGCCGGCGATCGCGCGCCGCGCCTCGACCCCGAGATCGGGGTGGTCCACGAAGATGCCGTCGACGCCGGTGCCGATCACGAGTTCGAACTCTCCGAACCAGTCGCCGTACGCGGCACGCGCCTTGCCGCGACGGAAGGGCGCCGCGAGGAAACGGTTCTCGGGTCGCAGCGTCCACGTGTACACCCGCAGACCGGCCGAGTGCGCGGCATCCACGAGGTCTGCGCCCACGAGCGGCCCGCCGTTCGCCGGCGTGCGCGACCGGGTGCGCCCGCCCGCGGCATCCGCCCCCGCATCGCCTATGCGACCGGCTGCGCGAACGACCCCCGTGTCGCCGACGAGCCGCGCCTTGCCGACGCTCACTCCGTCGACGCGCCCGGCGAGTCCGAGCAGCCCCGCCTCGGTGACGAACTCGTCGTACCGAGAGGCGCGCCGCCCCTCAGCGCGAACGAGATCGAAGGGCGCGCCGCTCGCCTCGACGAGGAAGATGCGAGGCCCTCGGATGCCGCGGGCGCCGAGCCGATCGAGCAGGTCGAGCTCGAACGACTCCATGACGAGCCGATCGTCGCCGCGACCCCACCCGGCCACGTCGAGCTCCGCCGCGAAGAGTTCGTCGAGCGGCAGCCCGAGCTCGGCGAAGTGGGTCGCGTGCTTGAACTCGGCGACCATGCGCAGCATCCGGCGCTGCTCGTCGGCGGCCGTGTCGATGAGGGCGAACAGGTCGCTCAGCCGCAGCACCGGGTACCGGCCGTCGAAGCTCGCACTCGACTGCCGCAGGGTCCCCAGCCGCTCCCTGGCCCGCAGCGTCGAGAGCTCGGCCCACGTGAAGTCCTCGGTGAACCACCCGATGAGCGGTCTGCCGTCGACCTCGCGAGTGGTGCGCCGAGCGGCGAACTCGGCGCGGGTCGCGACATCCGTCGTTCCCGAGATCTCGTTCTCGTGACGCAGCACGAGCACGCCGTCGCGCGTGGCGACGATGTCGGGCTCGACCGCATCGGCGCCGAGGGCGAACGCCAGCTCGTACGCCGAGCGGGTGTGCTCGGGACGGTACCCCGGCGCGCCGCGGTGGCCGATCACGAGCGGGAGCATGCCCGAGTCCTGCAGCATGCGCCCCAGCGTAGCCACGCTCGCGACGCGGACGCGGGAATCCGCGAAGAACTCCGGGTGTTATCCCCGCTACGACGGGTAGATTGGTGAATGGCACGGATGCCGCATCCGGTCGCCCGTCCACAGCACCGACGACAGCCGAAAGCAGAGGAAACCCCATGGCTCTCGACAATCCCGCATTCTCGCGGAACTCCGCCTTCTCGTCGCAGGGAGCCGTCGCCGCAGCGCAAGACATGTCGGCGCAGCAGCTGCAGGAGATGTACAACCAGCCCGCGACGTTGCCCGACCGCGAGGTCATGGCGATCGACACGACGATCCAGAAGTCGGCGGTCGCGTTCGGCCTGCTCGTCGTCGGCGCGGCGATCGGCTGGCTCACGTCCGAGTCGCTGCCGTTCCTCTGGATCGGCGCCGGCATCGCGGGCTTCGTGCTCGCCCTCGTGAACGTCTTCAAGAAGCAGCCGTCGCCGGCGCTCGTGCTCGCCTACGCGGGCGTCCAGGGCGTCTTCGTCGGCGGCATCTCGGCGTGGTACGAGGCGATCAACCCCGGCATCGTCGCGCAGGCCGTCATCGCGACGCTCGTCGTGGTCGGCGTCACCCTCGCGCTCTTCGCGTCGGGCAAGATCCGCGCGTCGAAGAAGGCGACGAAGATCTTCCTCATCGCGATGGTCGGCTACCTCGTGTTCTCGCTCGTGAACTTCGGGATCATGATCTTCGGCGGCGCCGGAGGCAACCCGTGGGGCCTCCGCGGCAGCGTCGAGATCCTCGGCATCCCGCTCGGCGTGATCCTCGGCATCTTCGTCGTCATCATGGCTGCCTACTCGCTCGTGCTCGACTTCGACTTCATCCAGCAGGGCGTGCGCAACCGCGCCCCGAAGAAGTTCGAGTGGACCGGCGTGTTCGGCATCATGGTCACGGTCATCTGGCTGTATCTCGAGATCCTGCGGATGCTCGCCATCGCGCAGTCGAGCGACTGACGAAGCTCGCACTCACCAACCGGAACGGCCGCCCTCGGGCGGCCGTTCCGCGTTGCCTCTGTTCCCTGAACTCGCCGTTCCCTGAGCCCGCCGAAGGGAACCGACACGCTCGACGCTCCCTTCGACGAGCTCAGGGAGCGCCGTCCACGGCTGCCTTCGCCTCGAGCGCGGCACGCTCACGGTCGTTGCCGGCCAGCCGCGCAGCGACGGCGAACTCGGCGCGGGCCTCGCCGGCCCGGCCGAGTCGCAACAGCAGCTCGCCGCGGGTGGCCGGCAGCAGGTGGTACCCGGCGAGCCTGCCGCCGGCGACCAACTCGTCGACGATCCGCAGCGCCGACGCCGGGCCAGTCGCCATCGCGACCGCCGCCGCCCTGTTCAGCTCCACGACCGGTGACGGCGCGAGTCGGCCGAGGGCCTCGTAGAGCACCACGATCCTGTCCCAGTCCGTCTCATCGACGGATGCCGCGACGGCGTGACACTCGGCGATCGCCGCCTGCAGGGCGTATGCTCCGCGACCACGGCCGACCGCGTCGGCCCGCGCGAGCGCGGCACGTCCGCGAGAGATCCGCCCACGATCCCACCTCGCACGGTCCTGATCGGCCAGGAGCACGGGGTCGCCCGCCGCATCCAGCCGCGCGGGGAACCGCGCCGCGGTGAGCTCCATGAGCGCGACCAACCCGTGCACCTCGGGCTCTGAGGGCGTCAGCTCGGCGAGCACGCGGCCCAGCCGGATCGCCTCCCGGCCGAGCTCTGGCCGCATCCAGTCCTCGCCCGAGCTCGCCGTGTGCCCCTCATTGAACACGAGGTACAGCACCCCGAGCACACCGCCGAGCCGCTCACCGAACTCGGCCCGGTCGGGCACCTCGAACGGCACCTTCGCGGCCGCGAGCGTCTTCTTCGCCCGCACGATCCGCTGCTGCACCGTCGCGGTCGGCACGAGGAACGCCCGGGCGATCTGCTCGCTCGAGAGGCCGCCGACGACGCGAAGGGTCAGCGCCACCCGCGCCTCTCGTGAGAGCACCGGATGGCACGAGACGAACACGAGTCGGAGCACGTCGTCGTCGATGCGGTCGGGATCCCACGGCAGCGCGCCCGAGACATCCGTCGCCTCCGCCTGCTCCTGCTCGAGGTCGTGGGTGATCGCGGCGAGCCGCTCGTCGTACCGCTCCCGCCGGCGCCAGCCGTCGATCGCCCTGCGCTTCGCGACCGTCGTGAGCCACGCCCCGGGGTTTCTCGGAACGCCCGACTCGGGCCACTGCGCGAGCGCATCGACGAGCGCCTCCTGGGCGAGGTCCTCTGCGAGCCCGAAGTCGCCGACCGCGCGTGTGAGCGTGGCGACGATGCGCGCCGACTCGATGCGCCACACGGCCTCGACGGCGCGCCGGGCGGACTCGGTGCCGTCCGCCCGACGCGCCGTCGGGGCATCCGTCATCGCTCAGGCCTTCCGACGATTCAGGCCTTCGATGCCCGCTCGGCCTGCTGCTCGCGCCAGCCGGCCTCCTTCTGGACCCACTCGTTGTCGGCCGGGAAGTCCTCCAGCTCGGTGACACGGCGCACCTCGAGGAACGCACCTGCCCCGAGCGGAGCGCGCTTCGCCCACTCGGCGGCCTCCTCCTTCGACGAGACCTCGAGGATCCAGAAGCCGTTGAACAGCTCCTTCGTCTCGCCGTAGGGGCCGTCGGTCACGAGCGGCGTCTCGCTCGCGAAGTCGACGACGAAGCCCTCGGCGGCGTCGGTGAGGCCCTCGCCGGTGAGCAGCACGCCCGCCTTCATCATCGACTCGTTGTACCTGCCCATCGCCTCGATGACCTGCTCGAACGGCATGTCCTCGAAGGCCTTCACACCCTCGTCGTTCGCGCGCATGATCAGCATGTACTTCACGGTGCTCTCCTTCGTTCGCGGGGCCGCTTCGACCCTCTCACTCATGGCGTCGAACGGGCAATGCGCAGATCGACACGTGCGTGAAGCGAATTTCGGATGCCTCGTGCCGCCGCCCCCCAGATGATCACCGTCGTCCCTCATCGAGAGTGCACCCAGCGCCCCAACGAGGGCGGCACGTGCACGCTCGATGCGAGGGTCGCACTCCCGGTGGTGCGAGGGTCCGCCTGTCATCGAACTGGCGCCGCGGCCCGGAGTCGGCACCGCGGGCAAGGCGCCGGCGCTTCACGGCAGCGAGGAGGGCGCCGTCGTCACTCCCACTCGATGGTGCCCGGCGGCTTCGACGTGACGTCGAGCACGACCCGGTTGACCTCGCGCACCTCATTCGTGATGCGGTTCGAGATGCGCGCGAGCACGTCGTACGGCAGGCGCGTCCAGTCGGCGGTCATCGCGTCTTCGCTCGAGACGGGTCGCAGCACGATCGGGTGGCCGTAAGTCCGGCCGTCTCCCTGCACGCCCACCGAGCGCACATCGGCGAGGAGCACCACCGGACACTGCCAGATCTCTTGGTCGAGGCCGGCGGCCGTGAGCTCGGCGCGCGCGATCGCGTCGGCCTCGCGCAGCACCTCGAGCCGGTCGCGCGTCACCTCGCCCACGATGCGGATGCCGAGGCCCGGCCCCGGGAACGGCTGCCGCCCCACGATCGCCTCGGGCAGCCCGAGCTCGCGGCCGATGGCGCGCACCTCGTCCTTGAAGAGCGTGCGCAGCGGCTCGACGAGCTCGAACTGCAGGTCTTCGGGCAGGCCGCCCACGTTGTGGTGGCTCTTGATGTTCGCGGTGCCCGCGCCGCCGCCCGACTCGACCACGTCGGGGTAGAGCGTGCCTTGTACGAGGAAGCGGATCGGCTCGCCGTCGGCCTCGGCCTCGGCGACGAGGTCGCGCTCGGCCCGCTCGAACGCGCGGATGAATTCGCGGCCGATGATCTTGCGCTTCTCCTCGGGGTCGGTCACCCCGGCGAGCGCGTCGAGGAACGTGTCGACCGCGTCGACCGTGACGAGCCGGATGCCGGTGGCCGCGACGTAGTCCTCCTCGACCTGACGGCGCTCGTCTTGGCGCAGCAGCCCGTGGTCGACGAAGACGCACACGAGCTGGTCGCCGACGGCCTCGTGCACGATCGCGGCGGCCACGGCCGAGTCGACCCCGCCCGACAGGCCCGCGATGACCCGCCCCGACCCGACCTGCGCGCGGATGCGGGCGACCTGCTCGGCGATGACGTTGCCCGAGTTCCAGTCGGCGGGGATGCCGGCGGCACGGTGCAGGAAGTTCTCGATCACCCGCTGCCCGAACTCGGAGTGCTTCACCTCGGGATGCCACTGCACGCCGTAGAAGCCCTGCTCGTCGTTCGCGAAGGCGGCGACCGGTGTCGTCGCCGTCGATGCCAGCACCTCGAAGCCCTCGGGCGCGACCGCGACCGAGTCGCCGTGGCTCATCCACACCGTCTGCGCGACGGGCTGCCCACCCAGCAGCGCGTTGTCGTCGTCGGTGCGTGCCGTGACGGCGGTCGAGCCGTATTCGCGGTGGCCGGTGTGCGCGACCTCGCCGCCGAGCTGCTGCGCCATCACCTGGAAGCCGTAACAGATGCCGAGCGTCGGCACCCCGAGCCGCAGGATGCCCTCGTCGAGCGCCGGCGCGCCCGCTTCGTAGACCGACGACGGCCCGCCCGAGAGCACGATGCCCACGGGATTCTTCGCGGCGACCTCTGCGGCCGTGATCGTGTGCGGCACGATCTCGGAGTAGACGGATGCCTCGCGCACGCGCCGCGCGATGAGCTGCGCGTACTGCGCGCCGAAGTCGACGACGAGCACGGGTCGCTGCTCGGTGGGCTGGTCGGTCACTGCTGCGCCTCCACGGTGTCGGGGGTCCCTGAGCTCGTCGAAGGGCGCGCTTCGACAGGCTCAGCGAGCGGGGTCGAACCGGTCCCTGAGCTCGTCGAAGGGCGCCGAGCGAGGTACGCACGCACCTCGCGCGCGACGCGCACCTCGAGGATGAACGAGAGGAACGGGATGACGCCGCCGAGGGCGATGAGGATGAACCGCGAGAACGGCCACCGCATGAGGCTCCACAGCCGGAAATCGCTGAAGAGGTAGACCACGTAGAACCAGCCGTGCACCATGAGGATGCCGGTCGAGAGGTTCACAGCCGTGACCGTGTCGCCCGGAACGAAGGCGAGGAACCCCTGCGGCCCGCCGAGTTCGAGTTCGAGCCCGAAGGCGTACTTCATCAGCATCTCGGCGCAGAGCGCGAGCAGCAGCACGCCGGTGATGACCGAGGCCACCTGGTAGAAGCGGAGCGCCCCGCGAATGCGCGGCAGATCGGCGAGTTTCGGCTCGAGGGGCATGCCGACAGTCTACGGCGCGTCGACGAGTTCCCTGGGCACGACGAAGACGTCGACGAGCGCCCCGTTGCGCCAGAGCGTCATCTCGACCTGTCGGTCGATCGCGTTCTCGACCATGAGCTTCTGGATCGAGGTCGAGGTCACGATCTTCCGGCGGTCGAGCGAGACGACGATGTCGCCGCGCCGGATGCCGGCGAGCTCGGCCGGACTGTCGGCTGCGACGCCCGCCACCTGGAGGCCGGTCGGCGAGCCGATGCGGGCGGCGAGCGCCGGCGCGAGCTGCACCTGCGCGCCCACGATGCCGAGCCACGCGCGGCGCACCCGGCCGTTGCGCATGAGGGTCGTGATGATGTCGCGGGTCGCCCGGTTGATGGGCACGGCGAGGCCGAGCCCGATGCCGGCGACGGCGGTGTTCACGCCGACCATGCGCCCGCTGCCGTCGGCCAGGACGCCGCCCGAGTTGCCCGGGTTGAGCGCGGCATCCGTCTGGATGACCTCGTCGATCACGCGGCCGCTCGCGGTCGGCAGCGAACGGCCGAGGTTCGAGACGATGCCGGCGGTCACGCTGCCCGCCAGGCCGAGCGGGTTGCCGAGGGCCACGACGAGCTGCCCCACCTGGAGCGCCGCCGCGTCGCCGAGCGGCACGGGCGCCGGAACCGGCCCGCGTGCGCGCAGCACCGCGAGGTCGGAGAGCACGTCGCGACCGACCACGTCGACCGCGACCGACGTGCCGTCGCCGAACGTCGCCTCGGCCGAGTTCACCCCGACGACGACATGGGCGCTCGTGAGCAGCACGCCGTCGTCGCTGATGACGCTCGCGCTTCCCGCACCGGCACCCCGCGCGGACCGCACCGCGAGGCTCGCGACGCTCGGAAGCACCGTGCGTGCGACCGTGGTGACGACTCTCGAGTAGGCGTCGAGCGGATCTTCGGTGGCCACACGCACATCATCACCCCACCGGGCGGCCATGCGTCCGCGGTTCGCCGCAGGCGGAATGACGCCCGTCGCGCGGAGCGACGCGCCCGTCGCGTGGAGCGACGCGCCCGTCGCGTGGAGCGACGCAACCGCGGCGCGCGCGATTCCCGGGTTTCTGCGAGAAGAGCCGCACAAATCCGGAACTCGCAGGAAGCCTCCCCGCGGAATGACGCAGCACGCGCATCACCCCGCTCCCGAGTCACGGCATTCTGCGGGTGGACCCGCACGAACCCGGGACTCGACCCTCGGTGTTCGAGGGGAGCAGCCGCCCGCGATCGCGGTCGCGCCACGGCCGGGAACGGGTGGCAGTGGAGCAGTGTCGAGACTCAGTGCGACGACGTGCCCGCGGCATCCGGCGACGTCGGGCCCGTGGCATCTGCCGCCCCCTGATCGGCCGCCGCCTCGGCCTCGGCCTCGGCCTCGTCGCGCTCCCGCTCGACGGCGTCGCGCACGAGCCGGTACCAGAGGAACACCGCGAACCCGGCGAACACGACCCACTCGACCGCGTAGAACACGTTGAGCCAGTTCAGCTCCACGGATGTCTCGGGCGGCGGTGAGGCGATCGCCTCGAGCCCGGCGGCGGGGTCGGCGGCCGTCACGTACCCGAAGTAGACGGGCCGGTCGTCGTAGTCGGCCCACACGTTGATGAGCTGGGCGACGGCGACGGTCTGCATCGCGAACGGGTCGGCGTCGTCGTCGGGCACGATCGGCGCCTCGCTCGGCAGGAAGCGTCCGACGACCGTCGATGCCGCTCCCCCGCCGGCGCCGACTCCCGCGTCGAAGCGCTCGGCGGCGTCGTGCGCGGCGTCGTCGTCGGCCGCCCAGCCGAGGGCGACGGGCAGGCCGCCGCGTGCGGCATCCGTCACCTCGAGGTGGGCGACGACCCAGTAGCCCGATGCGCCGTCGTTGAGCCGGCCCTCGACGACCACCGTGTCGCCGGGCACGAACGTGCCGGCGACCTCGACGCGCTGTCCGGTGGCCGCCTGCTCGGTGTAGCCGTCGGGCTGTGCGACATCGGCGAGCGGCCGCACCTGCTCGGTCGGGCGCTCGACCACGGCGGCCTGCTCGACCGCGCGTTCGAGCTGCCACTGGCCGAGCAGCGCGAACGCCGCGGCGATGCCGAGGGCGGCGACGAGCGCGAGCACCCAGCGCGGGCGCAACATCATGTGGAGCATAGGGCGCGCGGACTCCCGGTCTCGAGTGCGTCGCGCTCCAGTCTATCCGCGCGGGATCAGAGCCCAGTCCGCCCGAGCGATCCCCGTCAGTCGACGGTCACGATGTCGGGCGCCGCGAGGCGCACCCGGTCGGCGGACTCGTCGTCGGGCTGCTCCTGCGACGCGCGTTCTGCGGCGACGCGCTGCAGGTAGCGCTCGACCTCGAGGGCCTCGCGCGCCTCGTCCCAGCCCAGCACACCCGCCATGAGCTTCGCCGCGACCGGCGCGGCCGACACCCCTCGGTCCCACGCCTCGATCGAGATGCGGGTGCGGCGGGCGAGCACGTCGTCGAGGTGCAGGGCGCCCTCGTGGGATGCCGCATAGACGACCTCGGCGCCGAGGTAGTCGTCGGCGCCCGGGAGCGGTTCGCCGAGTGCGGCATCCGACCGGATCAGGTCGAGGAGCTCGTCGGTCATCGTGCCGTACCGGTTCAGCAGGTGCTCGATGCGCACCTTGTGCACGCCGAAGGCCCGGGCGATCTTGCCGCGCTTGTTCCACGCCGCCTGGTAGCCCTCCGCACCGAGCAGCGGGATGTCCTGCGTGGTCGAGGGCGGCACGCGACCGTCAAGCGCGTCGGCGGCCGCGTCGATCGCGTCCGTCGCCATCACCCGGTACGTGGTCCACTTGCCGCCCGCCACGACGACGAGGCCCGGCACGGTGTGCGCGACGATGTGCTCGCGCGAGAGCTTCGAGGTCTGGTCGCTCTCACCGGCGAGCAGCGGCCGGAGCCCTGCGAAGACGCCCTCGACGTCTTCACGCGTGAGCGGCACGGTGAGCAGGGCGTTCACGTGCTCGAGCAGGTAGTCGATGTCGGCGGCCGTCGCGGCCGGATGCGCCTTGTCGAGGTTCCAGTCGGTGTCGGTCGTGCCGATGATCCAGTGCCTGCCCCACGGGATCACGAAGAGCACGCTCTTCTCGGTGCGGAAGATCATGCCCATCGCCGACTGGATGCGGTCGCGCGGCACCACGAGGTGGATGCCCTTCGACGCGCGCACCTTGAACGTGCCACGCTCGCCCACCATCCGCTGCGTGTCGTCGGTCCACACGCCGGTCGCGTTCACGACCTGCTTCGCGCGGATCTCGAAGTGCTCGTCGTTCTGCAGGTCGTGCGCCTTCACGCCGACGACCCGCTCACCGACCTTGATGAAGCCCTCGACCTTCACCCGGCTCGCGACGTGCGCCCCGTAGAACGACGCCGTGCGGGCGAGGGATGCCACGTAGCGCGCGTCGTCGACCTGTGCGTCGTAGTACGTGAGGCCGCCGATGAGGGCGTTCGGCGCCAGCGACGGGATGGCCCGGCGCACCTGCCGCTTCGACAGGTGCCGGTGGTGCGGGACCCCGGGTGGCCGACCGCCGGTGTAGCTGAAGATGTCGTAGAGCAGCATGCCGGCGCCGATGTAGACACGCTCGAAGAACCGCTGCTTCAGGGGGTAGAGGAACCGCACGGGCTTCACGAGGTGCGGCGCGATGCGCTGCAGCAGCAGGCCGCGCTCGATGAGGGCCTCGCGCACCAGCCTGAAGTCGAGCTGTTCGAGGTATCGGATGCCGCCGTGCACGAGCTTCGACGAACGGCTCGACGTGCCCGACGCCCAGTCTCGGGCCTCGAGCAGGCCGGTGGAGAGTCCGCGGGTGACCGCGTCGAGCGCCGCACCCGTGCCGACGATGCCGCCGCCGACGACGAGGATGTCGAGCTCCTTCTCCTTCAGGCGGGCGATCGCCGCCGCCCGCTCCTCGGGCCCGAGCTTCGTCGAACGAGTCACCGACCGCCGGGTCGTCACAGTCTGTGTCGCCGGCCTTTGTGTCGCCATCGTCGCACCCCGTCCCCGCGGCCTCACGGCGGGGCCGCGCGATCGGTCTCCACGCTACCCGAGCGGTCGGCGATCGAGTAGCGCCGGCCCGCTATGCACCCTGGTACGGCGCGGCGACGATCTCGACCCGCTGGAACTCCTTCAGGTCGGAGTAGCCCGTCGTCGCCATCGAACGGCGAAGCGCGCCGACGAGGTTCGCGGTGCCGTCGGCGGCGGGCGCCGGGCCGTACAGCACCTCTTCGAGCGAAGCGACCTGGCCGACCTGCACGCGCTGGCCGCGCGGGAGCTTCACGTGGTGCGCCTCGGGGCCCCAGTGGTAGCCGCAGCCGGGGGCGTCCGTGGCCCTTGCGAGCGCCGCACCGAGCATCACGGCATCGGCGCCGCACGCGATGGCCTTCACGATGTCGCCCGACTTGCCGACGCCGCCGTCGGCGATGACGTGCACGTAGCGGCCGCCCGACTCGTCGAGGTAGTCGCGGCGCGCGCCCGCGACATCCGCCACCGCCGTGGCCATCGGCGCGTGGATGCCGAGCGTCGCGCGCGTGGTCGACGCCGCACCGCCGCCGAAGCCGACGAGCACGCCCGCCGCCCCCGTGCGCATGAGGTGCAGGGCCGCAGTGTAGGTGGCGGCGCCGCCGACGATCACCGGCACGTCGAGCTCGTAGATGAACTTCTTGAGGTTCAGCGGCTCCTGATTCTTCGAGACGTGCTCGGCCGAGACCGTGGTGCCGCGGATGACGAACAGGTCGACGCCCGCCGCCACGACGGTCGCGTAGAGCTCCTGCGTGCGCTGCGGCGAGAGTGCGCCCGCGACGGTGACGCCCGCCGCGCGGATCTCGGCGAGGCGCTCGGTGACGAGGTCGGGCTTGATCGGCTCGGCGTAGAGCTGCTGCATCCGGGCCGTCGCCTTCTCGGGGGTGAGGTTGCAGATCTCGGCGAGCACGGGCTCGGGGTCTTCGTAGCGGGTCCAGAGGCCCTCGAGGTCGAGCACGCCGAGACCGCCGAGGCGGCCCATCATGATCGCCGTGCGCGGAGAGACGACCGAGTCCATCGGCGCCGCGATGAAGGGGATGTCGAACTGGTAGGCGTCGATCGACCAGCCGACCGAGACGTCTTCGGGATCGCGGGTGCGCCGGCTCGGCACGATCGCGATGTCGTCGAACGCGTAGACGCGGCGGCCTCGCTTGGAGCGGCCGATCTCGATCTCCTGGGTCACCGTCCAACCCTATCGAACGCGCTTCCCGGCCAGCCGCCCATCGAGCGGTGGGGGGGGGGGGGGGGGCGGCCCGGGCGGGCGCCCCCCCGCCCCCACGCCCGGGCCCGGGGGGGCGCGGGGGGGGGGCGCGGCCCGGCCCGGCTGGCACATCGAGTGCT